>SECN01000107.1 GCA_004173515.1 Myxococcaceae bacterium
TTTCCTCCCTTCTCCCCCGAGCGCCGTGGCTGGTCCCATCCTCGTCGTCGACGACGACCTGTTCTTCCGACAACTCGCCACCGACCTGCTGTCGCAGCGCGGGCACCGCGTGGTCGCCGTGGAGAACGCCACCCTCGCGCTGGAGGAGGTGGCCCGGGCCACGTTCGACCTGGTCCTCACCGACGTGGTGATGCCCGGCGTGGACGGCTTCGCGCTCACATCCCGCCTGCGGGAGCGCGACCCGGAGCAGGAGGTCATCCTCGTCAGCCACCGCACCGACGTGCAGGGCTCGGAGGTCGCGCTGCGCCTGGGCGTGGCGGACTGCCTCACCAAACCGATTGAAGAGGCGGACCTGCTGCTCGCCGTGGACCGCGCCATGGAGCGCGCCCAGCTTCGGCACGAACGCTCGCGGCTCCAGGATGAAAACCTGGAGTTCGCCCGCTTCCACAACCTCCAGCAGCGGTGCCTGGAGCTGCTCTCCCATCCGGACCTGGAGTGGCTCCAGGAGCGCGTGCTCGCGGACCTGGGTTCGGTGTGCGACGCGCAGAGCGCCGCGCTGTGGGTGGTGGACGACCGGGGAGACCTGGCGCTGCGCTCGTACCGGGGGCTGCTCGACAAGCAGTTCCTGCCGGAGAAGATGAGCCCGGAGGGGCCGCTGTCCCTGCGCCTGCGGGAGGCGCTGCCGTGGCTCGCGCGCGACGAGCGCTCCACGGTGCTCTACGTGCCGCTGGTGGCCGCGGGCGAGGTGATGGGCCTGGCGCAGTTGTCGGATCCGCTCACCGGGGACTTCCGCGCGGAGCACACGCGCGACGCCAAGGTGCTGGCGGACTTCGCCGCGGTGGGCGTGAAGAACGGCCGCAAGCTGCTCGCGCTCCAGCGCCTGGGCCTGCGCGACCGCGACACCGCCGCGTACAACCTGAGCTACTTCACCGACTACGCCTCCAAGGAGATCTACAAGGCGCGGCGGTACGGGCGCACGTTCTCGCTCTTGACCTTCAGCATCGACAACCTGCCGCTGGTGCGCGTGCGGCTGGGGGCGTCGGAGGCGAAGAAGGCGGTGCGCGGCATCATCAAGGCGCTCAGCAAGATCATCCGCGACTCGGACGTCATCGCGAAGGCGAGCGACCAGGAATTCTACCTGCTCCTGCCGGAGACGGATTTCTTCGGCGCGATGATGTTCGTGCGCCGCGCCGTGGCGGCGGTGCGCGACGAGCCGGAGGTGCAGGACGTGGAGCAGCGCCTGCCCCTGGCGCTGGTGGGCGGTGCGAGCACCTTCCCCAAGGACGGCGAGGACTTCGACGAGCTGGTGCACCGCTGCCGTCGCCGGATGGACGAGCGCCGCGCGTCGCTCCAGCGCCGGCTGATGCTGGACGGGCTGCCGTTCTGGGACGAGGTGGACCTGCTGCTGGGCACGCCCAACAGTCCGCGCCTGCCCACGGACGACCGGGCGGAACCCAGCCGCCGGGGCAAGGTGGCGGACGTGCTCTTCGACGAACTCCAGGTGGAGATCGCCCGCGAGCTGGTGCGCGACCCGGGCTCGCGCGGACTGCTCTACGTGGGAGGGCCGGAGATCCGCGCGGACCTGCCGCTGGCGGTGGGCCTGGAGCAGGCGCCGCCGGACCTGTCCTCGCGCATCTACCTGCTGGGCCGGCGCGTGGACCTGGAGTCGCATCCGGCGCTCACGCCGGTGTTCCTGGAGGGCGACGAGCGGGTGGCGCGCCACGAGTTCATCCTCTGGCTGTCGGAGAGCGCGTCGTACGCGCTCATCCAGCGGCGCGGGCGCGGCGCGACGTGGGGGTTCCACACCTCGGACACCGCGGTGGTGGACGGGCTCATCTCCAAGCTCCAGGCCGAATACGACCTGCAGCCCTACTGACGAAGTGGAGCCCTGACCGTGGCCCAGGTGCGGAAGATCCTCATCGCCGACCCCGACCTCGACTCCGTGCGCGCGCTGTCGCGGGCGCTCCGGACGAAGGGCTATCAGGTGCACTACGCGCCGGACGGCTCGCGGGCGCTGGAGGTCGCGGTGCTGCGGCACCCGGACCTGACGCTCTTTGACGAGGCGTGCCGGCTGCTGGACGCGCGCACGTTCGTGCAGATCCTCCGCACCAACCCGCGCACCGAAGACATCCCGGTGGTGCTCACCACCTCCAGCCTGGACACGGACCGGGCGCGGGGCCCGCGCGACGGCATGTTGCGCAAGCCCTTCAACCTGGACGAGGTGCTCAGCCGCATCGAGCACATCTTCCGGCGCAACGAAGCGGCCAAGGACCTCAAGAGCGAGCAGCAGGAGATTGAAGGCTCGCTCAGCCAGCTCAGCATCCCGGACCTCATGCAGATATTGGGCATGAACAAGCGCAACGGCCGGCTGTCGCTGGAGCGCGGTTCGGAGCGCGGGGAGATCACCGTCTCCGACGGCCGCACGGTGAACGCGCGGCTCGGGAGGGTGGAAGGGGAGAAGGCGCTGTTCCGGCTGCTGTCGTGGACGGAGGGCAACTTCACGTTCACGCCCGGCGTGAACTCCGCGCGGCCGCGCATCAACCGCGCGATGGACGACGCGCTGCTCGAAGGCATGCGGCAGTCGGATGAGGTGAACCGGCTGCTGCCGAACCTGCCGCCGCGCCACACCCGGCTGATGCTGGCGCCGGAGGTGGACCTGTCCGAAGCGCAGCACCCGGTGACGGCGCAGGTGATGGAATTGCTGCGCCAGCCGCGAGCCCTGGGCGAGGTGCTGGACCTGGCGCCCGCCACGGACATGGAGGTGCTGGGCGTGCTGTCCACGCTGCTCCAGAAGGGCGTGGCGCGGCCGACGGAGAGCGAAGGCCAGAACCTGGGCGCGGGCGACCTCATCGGCGCGGCGGAGGTGCACGCGCTGCGGGGCCGGCTGTTGCGCACGAGGGCCCCGGCGCGGGTGGCCACGGCGAAGGTGTTCGTGTGCGGCAGTGGTTCGTCCGCGGCGCGGCGCATCCTGGCGCGGGTGCCGGGACTGGAAGCGCTGTCGGCGGATCCGACCGCGGTGAAGAGCGGCTTCGGGACGCTGGGGCGGCTGGAACTCAGCGACGTGCTCAACGTGGACTTCTGCGTGCTGCCGCCCGCGGAGGCCGCGCGCCCGCTGTGGCGTCCGTTCAGCGCGGGCGCCATCGGTGCGTTGTTGATGGACTCCTCGGAGCCGGCGGTGAAGCTGGCGCACTACCTGGCGTGGGAGGTCCGCATCCCCATCGTGGTGGTGGGCACGGAGATCCCCGCGCCGCTGCTGGGGGCTCCGGCGGGGGCGATCGCTCCGGGCGAGGACCTCACGCAGGCCCTGCGCGCCATGCTCATCCAGGCGCTCAATCCCGCGCCCACGCTGCCCGGGGTGTCTCAAGTGCAGCGTGCGTCCGTGATGCCGACATAAGGCGCTCGTGGGACAATTCACTGGAATTTCAACGCATTCCAAAACAGACCGCGATGCGGTTGAAAAGGCGCGTTCGGGAGGTTCTTTGCGCTCTCGGACTTGCGAACCGAGTGCCTTCGCGAAGGTCGAGGTCGCCGGCTCCTGGCCACCAGGTACTCTCGGAGCCAACGTTCCTTGGCAACTCGTCGCTCCGAGCACTCCGATGAGTCCTCGTTGCTCCCTCTTAGGTGGGAGAGACCGGGCAGCGCCTTGATCTATCGTAGGTGGTGGGATAGCTCTCAGAGTCGTACCTCACCAGGAGAAGCCATGGAAGCCCAGGTGCTGAATCAGCCGATGACTTTCGAGCAGGCCCACGAATTCATTCGTGTGGACACGGAGCTTGCCCATGCCCTCAATTGCGTCTCGGAGCTCGACTTCAACATGCTCAAGCGCAAACTCATGGAGGAGCAGGAGTGGACGTCTGAGTACTGCGACGAAGTAGAATCGCTCTATCGCAAGTTCCTCGCTCTCAACATCCGGTTCCCGGACAAGAAGATCTGCCCGACGGGTCCCATCGACGAGTTCTGGCACGCACACATCCTGGATACCCGTGCCTATGCGAATGATTGTGAGCGGCTCTTCGGGCGGATGCTGCATCACTTCCCGTACTTCGGCATGCGTGGTCCGGAGGACCGTCAGAACCTGGAAGAGACCTTCTTGCAGTCCATCGACCTTTTTGTCCTCCACTTCGGTGTCGATCCAACGGCGGGTGATGCTCGTGCACGGAGCTGTCGTCCACAGCGCTGCCCGTGAGGGTTTCCCTCGCTCGTTGCTTGTGGAGTGCGGGCCGAAGGATTCCTCATGCGCAGCCGCTTCTTCCATTCTCAAGAAGATGAGGAGCACCTTGAGGCTTCCAACGAAGTTTTCTGGAATTGCCTCCTCCAGCACATGCATGAGGATGACTGGTCGCATCCTCCTTGCACAGCGCTGGATGTAGGTTGCCATAGGGGTGGGCTGCTGCTGCGCCTGCTTGGCCGCTGGCAGCTTCGCAGTCTCTACGGGATTGAGCCTATCGCGGAAGCGCGTGAGCACGCTGCCCTCCGCCTCAGTGGGCTTGTCCCTTCTGTTGAATTGCTCGACGCGGCCGGTTGGGAGCGAATCCCAGAGGGCTGCATCGACCTCGTCACCTGCCATGAAATGCTCTACCTGGAGCCGGATGTCAGCGGGTTCATGGCCCGCTTGCAGCGAGTGCTCTCGCAAGGAGGCAGGGCCTACGTCGTGTTGGGATGCCATGCCGAAAACCCGGTCTGGCCCCTCTGGCGTCCCGTTCTGGAAGACATGGGCCACCGCGTCTACGGCCATCGGCCCATGGACATCCTCGCTGCCGCAGGCGCTCAAGGGCTTCTCCCCTCGGTGAGACCCCTTCGCACATCAGGCTGGATAACCCACGACCCGCGACTGTCGACCTTCTCCTTTCCCAGCGTGGGCGACATGATGAATCACCATTTCAGACATAAACTGCTCTTCAGGTTCATGCGCCCATGACGCTCGGTTCTCTCCTGCCAGAAATTGTCGTCAGTGATGCGGTCACTGGTTGGTTCGCCTCTTCGAAGCACTCCAGTTCCTTGGCGCTGGCGGACTTGGAGCAGACTGCGCTTCGTGGTGAACTCGACGATGCATTTCTCCAGTCAGAAGCCTGGATTGGCTTCACTGACCGCGTCCGCGAATTGTGGCGAAAGTATGACCATGTGGTGCTCCGTGGAGTACCGGAGGTGGGTGAGGGGGTTTCACTGTTACTCGCATCCCTTGCGCTCTCTCGTCGTTTCAAACCTTATCGGAAGGACAAGGTGGTCAAACACTTCCGAATGTCTCCATGGACGACGGACCTGTCGCATACGTTGAAGGAAGGGCACTTCCACACGGACATCAATACGGCTCCTTTGCCGCCCGTGGTAACGGCCATCCAATGCAAGGTTCCTGACCCAGCCAGTCCGTCCCAGGGCGAGCTGCGTGTCGCCCGACTGTACGAATTACTGGCTGAGCTACACCGTCGCAACGCCTCGGCTGCCCTCACTTTCCTCCAAGAGACGGACGTGAGCATGGTCAATGAGACATCGCCCGGCGGGTGGACGGGATGCTGCATCGCCGAAGGGCGCATCCGTTTCCACCCCGAGACGCTCCGTGCGGGCCAGCGCCGGTTCGGCAAGAATCCGATTGAGCTCGAAGCCCACCTCCAGCTCATTCATGATGCCGCGCTCTCCGTGTCCACGCCCATCCATCTAGGCGCCGGAGATGTCCTCCTCGTGTCGAATACACGAGCCCTCCACTACAGAGGGGCGTGCACGGTCGTCTTCCAATCGTTTCCTAGAGCCTTCACGTCTCGTGAAGTTTATGTCCTCCATATGCTGGACGAGCCGTTATGAGGAAAAGCAAAGCAGTCACTGCGACAAAGAGCAAAGACCAGATTGAGGTTGTTGGGGCGGATGCAAACAACCTCCAATCCATCAACGTCAACTTCCCTTTGAATCGGGTGACGATGGTGGTTGGGGTATCGGGCTCTGGAAAGAGTTCGCTCCTGGAGGACACGCTCGCGACCGAAGCAGGTCGGCGCATGGGCACATTTCTCGGCATTCATCCTCCCCACATGGAAGGCCCCCCGCCACGGGCGTTCATTGGCCCCTTGCCGGCGGCCATCCACGTGGGACAAAGGACATTCCGGGGATCCGCCCGAACAACTGTTGGAACCAGCACCGGGCTGCTCGCAACCCTGCGCAGGCTCTTCCTGGCCGCCGGGCATCCCTATTCAGACGAACTGAAGCGACACGTACCTGCCCCATCTCCGGAAAGCTATGCCGAGTGGTTGGTGCGGCATCACCGCGGCCCGGCGACCATCTGGGCCGCCCCCGTGCGCTTCGCAGCGACGGACGGTGTCAGTACCTTCGCGCGGTTACATGACCTTGGGATTGACCAAGCAGTCGTACGAAGTGAGACAGACAGTCCGTCAGTCTGGGAGAAGGGCCGCCTTGTTCGATTGGCACATGCCAAGCCCCTGGCATCGACGGTCCGGCACATCATTGAGGCGAACATGGGGTCGGCGGACATCGAACCCCGGGCGAATGTGGGTAAGTTGAAGTCACTTCTCACCAGGGCCTTTGAAGCAGGTGGGGGGGCGGTCGTTGTTGAACTGCCGGGCGCGATACAGCCTGAGTTGCAAGGCCCCTTCGGAGCGCGACTGGATTCTACCCTCCATTGCGTCGAGCCAGAACTGGCCACCTGTTTCTGCCTCCCCAGTTCCCACCTTCTCTCCTTCAATTCGCCAGAGCACCCCCTGAGCGGCGCCTGCCCGACGTGCCGTGGTCTGGGCCGTGCGGTCGTTGTCGACGAGGGGGCGCTTGTCCCTCATCCAGAGCGCTCAATGCATGCGGGCGCCTTCGCTCTCTGGACTGAGAAGAACTACAAATACCTCAACATCCAGCACGAGACCGTCGAGGGGCTGCGCGGCATGAGGGGCTTTTCTCCAGATGTCCCCTGGATGCGCCTATCCGAGGATGCCCGGCGGCTGGTCCTGGACGGGGCTGGCTCCGAATTGGTGACGGATCGAGAGCGCAAGACGGGGCGGAAGATGAGCGCCCCCAGGCCGTTCGAAGGCTTCCGCAAGGCCCTCATCGAGCGCGTGTCGCGAGGGACGAAGGTCGCTCAGAGCCTGGCTTTCCTCGTGCGTGAGGGCGCGTGCCATGAATGTTGTGGCACACGTTGGTCCTTCCAGGCCCGTGCGCTGCGGGTGGGCAGCCTTGGCGTTCATGAGCTGCTGGCGCTGCCCTTCACTGGCTTGTCAGCACATACACATGAGGATCACGCATTCAACGCCTCCGTACCGCGCGAGGCCAAGGGATTGGTGCGACGTCTCCAGCAGCAAGCCCAATCGTTTGTCTCGGTGGGGCTCGGGCACCTGTCCGGAGATCGAGGCATGTTGGAAGTCAGTGGCGGCGAGGGGCGCCGGACCCAACTCGCTGGCGTGCTGAATGCACGCAGCGCGGGTTTGTGTCTGCTCCTGGATGAGCCTGCCCGAGGGCTTCATGATGAGGACCTGGTAGGGCTTGCGGACGCCATCGCGAGCCTTGCGCCCCATCATACGGTGATCATGAACGAGCACCGCCAGGCGCTCGCCCATGCCGCTGACCACCTCATCCAACTCGGCCCGGGAGCCGGCGCTGCCGGTGGATGCGTCGATTATGAGGGACCCGTCGTAGAGAGTGCGTGGGCGCACCTGCCTTCCATCAAGAGAACGGTGCCGCTGAAGCAGGAGCCGCCGCAGTGGCTTACCATCCAGGGCGCAACCATCCACAACCTCCAGGGCGTTGACTGCAAGCTTCCATTGGGACGACTGACGTGCCTGACAGGAGTCTCTGGCTCTGGCAAATCGAGCTTCGTGCGAGGCGTACTCTTGCCTGGTGTGCTCGGGATACTGGACAAGACCTCGCCACTGGCTGACTTTGACCTTCGTCCGGGAAGCTGGAAGGCCCTTAAGGGTGCCGAACATCTTGCAGGGGTGGTCGCGCTGGACCAGGGGATCCCTCCCACGAATCGTCGCAGCATCGTGGCGACGTTCCTTGATCTGGCTGAACGGCTGCGGACTGTCTTCGGATCCTCCGAGCAGGCCCGCGCAGCGGGGTTGAGCGCCAGCGACTTCGGACTGAACGCGGGCCAGGGGCGTTGCCAGTTCTGCCTGGGGCTGGGTGAAGTCGCGGAGCACGAACTGTGGACAGCCTGCCCTGTATGCGGCGGACTGCGGTACGGACAGGAGGCGCTGTCCGTGCAGGTTGAAGGCATGAGCATCGGGGACCTACTCGCTCTGCCAGTGTCCTCGCTGCGGAAGAAGCTCCCCTCCTTCCTTGCAGCGCAGGCGGGCGTTCTGGAGGAGATGGAGGAGTTGGGAATCGGGCACGTCAGTCTCGGTCGGCGCGTGGACACGCTGAGCGGCGGCGAAGTGCAGCGGTTGCGCATTGCGAGCAAGCTGTCCGAGCATGGTTCGCGCCGACTGCTGTTTGTCCTTGATGAGCCCGCAGCGGGTCTCCATCCCCAAGACGTAGCGCACCTCGTGCGCGCGCTGGACCGCATCCTGAGTGTGGGGCTCAACACGGTGGTGCTGGTGGAGCACAATGCCGCCATCATCGGCGCCGCGGACTGGCTCATCGAGTTTGGACCTAGTGGTGGGCCCAACGGCGGGCGGGTGATGGCGATGGGAACGCCTGCGGAGGTGCGTAGAACGGACACCGCAACGGGGCGCATGCTCGCGGGAAGAACCGTGCGAGCCAGTTCCGGCCACCGCGGCACTTCTCCTCTCCCCTCCCAGGAACTGTTGGTGGCGGAGGACCTGTGCGGACAGGCCGTACGGATGGGCGCGAGGATTCGCCAGCTCATCGGTGACGACATCGCTCCCCCGGACTTCCCTGCGGACCAAGTCGTCCCCGACCGGCCGGCCGTGGTCGTGGACGAGCGCATGTGGAAAGGGCGCCGCCCTTGGGAGATTGGCGACCTGGACCAGGAGCTTGCACGGCTGCTGTTGGATGTGCAGACGCATGGTGTTCGTGCCGAGGACATCAACAGGCTGGCCACTCGGTGGGCGATGCTAGGAGATGGGCGCCTTGTCATCCACCCGTTCTTGAAGGAGCTTCAAACGTGGGGGCCTCGTCTGCCGCGCGCCGCGGTGCAGGATGCGCGAAGCCATGCAAAGGCCATGGGGTTGACGCTGCTGGCACCAGACGGCAGTGAATTGAAGAAGGGTATTGATGTGGAGTGGGGTCGAGTGCGCGCGACCGGGGAGCGCTTCGTGCCTCGACAGAAGGACCCGGCCGCGCGCCGGAGGCTGGTCTCGGACGCGCTGACGCTGGGCGCAGGGCATGTTGAACTTCGTGGCCCCCGTGGCGAGTTGCACGGCGTCCTCCAGACGCGATTGATGGATTTGGATCAGGGCCTGATTGGACCGATGGAGGCGGCGCCCTTCCACTTCTCCAGGCATGACCCCCGAGGCCGCTGTCCCACCTGCAAAGGCGGTGGGGGGGTTCTAACGCTGAAGGAGGAGCTCGTTATCGGTGACCGACAAGCCTCGTTGGAGGACGAGGGGGTGCTACTGCCAGCCGCAGCGGCGGTGATGAAAGGCGTGCGCCGTGCAGAGATGCTGCCCTTCTTCCGTCGTATGGCCGAGGAGGGACTGTGGGAAAAGGGAGTGCCCTACCAACGATTGGGCGCCAGCGCGCGCAACCTGGTGCTGTATGGGTGCTGGATACGACCCGGACCTGGGACCTTCCTCAAGGATGCCAAGGCGGACGCATCAGAGGTCAACGCTTGGCTGCGCTGGGATGGACTGTACTCCCACTTGCTACAGCAGTGCGCACGAAGCACGAACGCGAAGTGGAAACTGGCAGTGGAGGGCAGTCGCTCGTCAAGCAGATGCCCCATGTGTGAGGGGACTGGGCTTTCCTCTTCCGCACGGCTGCTGATGCTGGACGGGCGCTCGCTCCAGGATTGGGTGCGGGACTGCTCCCTTGTCGAGTTCTCCCATGCGCTGGAAGGGCTGCGGGCTTCTACCCCGCGCCAGGAGCGGATGTTGCGACGCGTTCTCGACTGCCTCGGTCCTCTGGTAGGCAAGGGGCGTGCATGGAACATGTCCCATTTGGCGGATGTGGATGCGGTACGCGCCGCAGGGCAACAAATCGTAGGCGCCTTCACCGACATGCGTGCGGTGTTGCCATGATGCGACTTTTTGATGAGTTCGCGCATCGATACGACTTGCACACTCCACCTGCGCACTACCAACACGATCATGACTTCGTGCTTGAGATGCTGCGCTCCTGGGCCATGCCCTGTCATGTCCTGGACGTCGGCTGCGGGACGGGCGCCTTCCTTGAAAAGGCTCTTCGGAGCGGAATGCGAGTTCGGGGCGTCGATGCTTCGCCGAGCATGGTGCGGGAAGCGGAGAGACGGCTTGGGCGTGACGTTGTGACGGTTCAGCGGATGCAAGAGCTGGAGGCGCAGTCGACCTACCACGCCATCGTCTCGCTCTCATGGACAATCAACTATTGCGAGAGCTACCCGGAACTCGTGGCGGTCCTGCGCCGATTCCATCGAGCGCTACGGCCCGGAGGCGGTGTCGTGCTCCAGATTGCGCACGCGAACCATGCTCCGGTGGAGGTGATGGAGGATCGCGAGCCGGGACCCGGAGGCAAGCCCGAGGACATCCTCTTCCTCTATCGTTTCCACCGACTTCAAAGTGGGGCGGATGAGTTGGAAGCGCAGTACTTGTATGCGTGCAAGTCACTCGGCGAAATGATGCACGAGCGGCACCTTTTGCGCGTGGCCGACGCCAGGGCCGTGGTCTCCTGTGCGCAGGATGCAGGCTTCGAGGATGTCCAGTTGTTTGACTCCTTCCGGCGAGATGCCTTTTCTGGCGCGCTGAGCCCTTTTCTGGTCGCGCGCAAGTCAGGAGGAGGGGAGGGATGAGGGGGGTGATGCGCCTGAGCAGTCATGTGGTCTTCGTAGACTATGGCGCAGAAGTGGAGGTGCAGCACACGGTGCGTGGCACGACGGTCCGGGTCATGCGTGAGGTCTACGAAGAACTGCTTCGTTTTCGGTCCTTCGCTGAGCATGAGCCACAACTGGACCCTTGGGTGGAGGCAGGAGTGTTGGTTCCTCCCTTCAACGACACACCAGAGGCGCATGGGGGCCTTCTACCAGGAACAGAGGCATGGCTGGGGCGCTCGTATCAGGACTGGTACTGGCGCCACGAGGTTGAAGCCGAGCGCGAGTATCGCTGGCTGGGTCACGTCGCGGTGAAGATGCCAATGGACCTGTTCTTCTACCAGGAACTCCTGGCAGGCTCAGGGACGAAGGCGGTGCTGGAGGTGGGGTATGGGATGGGCGGCGGGCTATGGTTCTTCGCGACCATGTTGGCCCTGTGCGGCGGAGGCCGGGTGATAGGGGTAGACCGGGAGCCGTACAACGAAGACCTGCCACCCTTTGAGCGACTCGCGCAGGTGCAAGTGGATCGCGTGCATGGGGATGCTCATGCGACTGCGACGCTGCGGATGGTTCGCGCACTGGTGCCGGATGGCTTCGGACTCGTGGTGCTGGATGCGGATTCGAGACCCGAGGGCAAACTGATGCTGTTGGAGCGTTGGTCCGCGCTGGTTCGGCCAGGTGGCTATCTGGTGCTAGAGGATGTGGACAGCCCTGCTTGCAGAAGAACACCGGAACTGCTCGCTCATGGCTTGGACCGCTTCCTTCTGGAACGCCGGAATTTCAGCTTGGCGGTGGAGGCAGCCCGATTCCCGCTGCTCAAGTCACATGGAGCGGTGTTCCGGCGGACAGAGTAGGAAGCAATGTCAGCCCGGAAGGTTCAGGGCGGATCCACAAGATTGCGCCTCTGTTCGTTGCTCCAGTCACTGCTGCTCAACTCATCTAGGCTGCGTCCGCTCCAGGGTAGTGTGAAGCGTGATGTCAGACTGGCTCGTCGGACGCCGTCAATCCAAGCTTCGGCCAGTTCCGTCGAGCAACCACCAAGGATGAGTGTGTCATAGACGAGCTGGTATTCTTGGCGGAGTTCCGTGGCGAACGTGATGGGGTCGTCCGAGCCAATGATCAACGTCACCGCAGGGGCACCGTCGGCCCCCTTGGGAGGACGGAGGCGCCATAGTGGATGCTTGCTAATGTCCGCGAGGTGACCTATCAGCAGATTTGAGGATGGATTGACCTCAACAACCAACTCCCGCTCCGCCACTTTATGGCGCAGTGCCTGCTGCAACTCCTCAAGTGCTTCGACATCCTGGGCGGGCTCTACCCAGCGCAATTGACGCCCTCGAGAATAAATATCCTCCCTGGTTAGAAACTGGATCAGGAGGTTGAGTCTCCTGCCCTGGGACGTTGGGTCGTCTTTGGGGACGGGGCCATTGGGGAAGCCAGCCTGCTTCAGTTGGTGCTCGCTATGCAAATCCTCAACGAGATGAACGAAATCAAGCGGCGAGTGTTCTTCTTCGAAGATTTGATTGGATAGGTCAGCTATCTCCCGCTCGATAAGAAGATGGCGGTTTCGGGTCAACTGTCCGCCATTCCTACTCCGCCAGTTCCATTCCCAGGCCAGATCCAGAAGCCGATCCTCAGCGGGCATGACAACATTTCCGGCATGCTTCGCCCAGGTATCCACATCAAGGCCGAGTGACAACGCATGGCCAAGGCGGTCGCCGGGCTGGAGTCCCAGTCTCTCAATAGCCTCATCAAGGCGGCGAAGGCCCGTTAGTAGATGGACGAAGTCCTCGCCTGCGTGTACCGCAATCCGACAGCCAGGAACATTCAGGTTCAGCATTCGCTGAAGGATGCGTGATGCGACCGCTCCCGCGTCCCGCACATGCCGCAACAGTGGCGCCATGACCCACACGGGGACTCCTACCTCATCCGAGCAGAGATCGAGCCCTCGAAGCCATTCAAGGCTCAGGGAATGCTCCGTCAGTAGATTTCTGAGGCCCAGGGTTTCTTCGCGGCGCTTCTTGTAAAATTGGGCATGACGATATCCCGTCCTGTTTTCAGATGGGTTGGCATCACAGTCCTGGCCGAACGCCGCAGGTCGGCCCCTCAAACCTGCGCCACCTCGATCCCGTTGGAAGTGGATTACAAATCCCAACTCAAATTGTTTCCCTAAGGCCATTTCTCCATGGAGGTTCTGGTCTCCGAATCCATGGAGGTTCTGGCTTTTAAGCAGCTCGCCTGCGATTTTCATGAGTTCGGAGATTTGTTTGATGTCTGGCGAGATGCGCAGTTCAAGAGAACGAAGCCCGGACTCTCCCCCGGAAGCCTTGAGCGCGCTTTCGAGCAATAGATCCGCCCCCAGCCATTTTCGCATGGGGGACATTCGCGCGAAAAATCGGATGAACCATTGCAGCCCTGGAGTCATCGGGCGCTGCACTATGTGTCTGTAGAATAAGCACCGAACGCGAACGACCTGCCAGAATACCATGCTAAATGCCTTGTCGCTCTTGCCGTCTTTATTTAGATAGGAGAGTGCGCGGGACACTAGCCAGACCTCTGGTGTCCGCTGCCCGCCCACGTCTGGCAGGAATGAAGCCAGTGGGTCAGTGTCCCATATGCCCGCTAAAGTCTTTGGGCGGGGATGCGTGCGAATGGACGTCAGGCTCACGTAGATGGATTGGAGATTGGAGATCGCATGGCGGGCATCCAATTCTCCTGAGCCGAGGGGAGTTGTCTCGACCAATCCTTCAATGGCCTCTCTAATCCCCATAGCCATCAGCAGGCCACGACCCGCTTCGAGAACGCTTTTCTCTACATTCTCATTGAGAAAAGA
The DNA here is from genome assembly GCA_004173515.1 of Myxococcaceae bacterium. Taxonomy (GTDB): domain Bacteria; phylum Myxococcota; class Myxococcia; order Myxococcales; family Myxococcaceae; genus Corallococcus. The sequence goes on from SECN01000107.1 coordinate 13,725, forward strand.
TGAAAAATCCTTCTCTCCTCCGTTGTCGAGAAAAGCGCCAAGAATATATCTAGCGATGGCTGCACGCAGAAGCCAAATACAAAACATGGAGCCCTCGCCAAAGGCTGCTCCAGGGCTTGTCAGGTTTTCTAGCAGCGTGCGCGGATTCCGCTTAGCCAAAGAATTGAGAGTGCTGACCCAAAGTGCTGGAAAATCTACCGCCGCTCCGAGGTGAAGGTGGGGCTCAGCGAATCCTCCATCCTTGAGTTGCTGTTCGAGGAGCGGGGAAAGCGCATGGATGCGCTCAGGGCCCACGTCATCATCTTCCAGTGAGGCTAGGAGAAGATCCGGCGGTAGTGCAAACGAAAGCCATCTCCACATGCTTCGGTCATGCGCTGCACGGGACTGGCCTCTCTCATGCAGTTCTCGTAGCGTGAAGTCCGGAGTGGCGAGTGCTCCGGTATGTTTCAAGAATTGCTTGGAGATCCTGCGTAAGTAACAGTCAAGAGGGATACCTGTTATGGAGAACTCTCCTTGAAGATCGTCACCTTTGAACCAGAGTGCATCACGCAGCCCCACCAGTTCGTCGATTGAAAACGAAGGGGATGCTGCAATCAGTTCACGCTCTGCAGCTCTCCATAGCCTCCAGGTCTCCTCCTGCTCGAGCCGTGGGTCGAGCGAGATCACGCTCTGTCCCAGGGCTGCCTCTGAAGCCAGCGGGAACGCCACGAGTTCTGCGATGATGTGATGCCATGGGATGGCGGCATTTCGTGAGGCACTCACGCGTGGGCTTTCTGGTCCGCTAGTGGCGGAGGCCATTCCTTGGGGAAGTACTTGGCTACGTCTTTGTGCCTGCTCTGATTTAGGTTTTCTTCGCGCTTGAGGGCTTTTATTTCTTCGTCTTCTTTCCAGAAGTTGTTTAGGGAAGGCGTTTGTTCGAAAATGCTTGCGGTGGATTCGCAGATGCCCATTCGAGTGGCGACCATGATGCCCACGTTGGTTGCCCATCTTGCTGTCTGGCTTGTGCTGCCATCCCATTTGGAAATCAACCCGCCGATGCGATTGCTAAGCTCTTGCCATAGTGGAGGAGGGGGGGATTTCGACAGGTCTGGGATACGCACTAGTTTCTTGAGCTCAGTTTGCAGTAGAATTACGCAGATGGCGTCGAGCCAACGGAATGCTCGTGCCTCCAGATGTATGGGCTGGCCTTGGTCTTCCTGGGACAGGTTGTTCCATGCCCATATCAGGAGGTCGAGTTCTAGGAATGTCGTCCAGTCTGGGAGGGGCCAAGAGCAAGTGAGAGAGACGAGTTCGTCTGTTTGAGAGCTGCTGGTGGCAGTCTTTTGGATGGTGCATTGAAATTCTACCCAGCTGCAGTTGCTGCAGGTGCCCACCAAGGAGCCCCCCAGAATATTCTCAGGACGTCCCAGTGCCAAGATGTCATGAAAAGTGACGAGCCATCCCAATAGCCTGGGCGGAAGGTCGAGGTTTGATTTTATCTTTCTTGTGTTCTTGTGTTCTATGGCGATGTGCCAGGAGATGTGTTTGGGGATTGTTGCCGATAGTTTGCTGAGGAACGGGTGCCCTTCGGGGGTGAAGTCTTGATGCTCGGTGTCCGCTTTTTCGATATCCAGCGAGAGATTGGTTGTGTTGAGTGTGTAGTCTTCGTAGTTTGTTCGAGCTGTTCCTCGTGTCACGGCTTGTTCGAGCTTGGTTGCTGGTGTTCCGGATAATCGGTTTTGCTCGCCGAGGGTTGTGTGAAACTCATCTCCGAGGAGCCCCAGGATTTTTGTGATTGGCGGCTTGTTTCCCAGTTCGTTTAGGGTCATCCATAGGTCGGTTGCGTGGCGCGGAGGCATTTCAAGCAGGAGTGCCCCGCTGTAGGCAAGGCGCTCTCGTTCTTTCTCTTCCTTGTTGGTTCGTTCTTGCCAATCCGCTGTAATTAGTTCTTTCACTGTTATGGGGTATTGATTCTTGCGAATCTCAAGCTGGCTGAGCAGGTCTTCCAGTGATTTGGCTTTCCCCGTGTTGGTCTCCCTTGCGTCAAGCGCCTTGAACCCAAGTGCCTCTTTTACCCAAAGGGTCGCAAGGTCGGATTTTTGATTGGGCGGCAAGAGTTTTCGAAGTGAGCCAGTCGCAAGCGCCCAGGCGCGGCTCCTGAGTTCCTCTGCGAAATCTTCTCCTGAGTCAGTGTATGCCGAATTGCCTGTCAGTTTGATGTAGTCGCCTAGGGTTTGCTGGCGATATAGGTAGTCGAGCAGGTCATAGTCTCCAAGTAGCAAGACGAAGAGTTGTGGAGATGAGATCATTCGCAGCAGGCGCAGTAATTCAATCGAGCTTGAGGGGCTTAGGTAGAGGTCGTCGACTACGAGCAGGAATAGCGACGGTTTCCGTTGCTGCTCGTCCCTGATTGGGACGAGTTTTGAAAGGATTTCCTGGAAGCTTTTGTTGACGGCCAGTCGAGCTCTTTCTGCGCGGAGTACCTCTGCTGCGTATGTGTCAGGTTCGACATGTGCTGCTCTCGCGTGAATGTTTCCGTCCCAGGACATGGCGAGGTCATTCTGGAAGCGGCTGAGTTTCGCCAGTGTCTTGCTGATATCCGAAGACTGATCTAGCAATCCTCCTCGGTTACCGCGATGTTTCAGGGCTCCGCCTGTTTCCATCGCTCGTTCAATGCGAACCATTACTGCTGCCAAGAAGTTGGTCGAGCCGGATAGTGGCTCCAAATCTAGCGGTTCGAGCCATCGTACTCCTCCCCTCAGTTGATCGGCTCCTTCTCTGATTCTCCTCTTGAGTACTTCCCGTTGGTCTTTGTCGTATTGGAAGGCATCTTCCTTGCCCCCGGATTGTTCCTGAGAGCCCCGTTCCTCTGGAAGCAGTTTGCGGAGAGCCGTGTAGATGGTTGTCTTCCCGATACCTGGCTCCCCACTGACAAAGAAGAGGCGACTTGACCTTTGGGGGTCCAGCTCTGGTAGTCCTTCCTTGGGGGCGGCCGATGGGAGTTGGCTGTGGGCGTCAGCCAAACTCCTCACTACCCTGTCAAGTACTTCGAGTTGCGATAGGGAGAGTTCTCCCAAGTCCAGCGGTCGTGCTTCTGGGCGCAGCATGCGTCCACTCATTTGTAGTTCCTTCCGTCCTATCGATTCTTCTCGGAGCTTACAGCACCTAACGAAAGTCAGGGCTGGGCTGGCCGTTGGCAAGGGGCATCCTCAGCTTGAGGACATGGTCCGTGAACTCGTCCCCGACGCCTTCTGGCAGCGCGTGGTGCCCCTGCTGCCTCCGCCCCGGCCGAAGAAAAAGCTGGGCCGCCCTCGCGCGGACGACCGGGCGGCGCTGGAGGCCATCGTCTTCGTGCTCAGGAGCGGCATCCCCTGGGAGATGCTGCCTCGCAAGCAGTTCGGCCTGTCGGGCATGACAGCCTGGCGCAGGTTGGAGGAATGGACCCGAGCCGGCGTGTGGGAAAGCCTCCAGGCGCGGCTGCTGGATGAGCTGGGGCTGCGAGGCAAGGTGGACTTCTCCCGCGCCTCCATCGACTCCTCATCCGTGAGGGCGTCAAAAAGGGGGCCCTCACGGGCCCAAGCCCGACGGATAGAGCGAAGGCGGGTAGCAAGCATCATCTTCTCGTAGAGGCCCATGGGCTGCCTCTCACCGAGTCGGTGACGGCGGCCAACGTGCACGACACGCACGAACTCTTCCCCCTCGTCGACTCCGTGCCCGCGGTGAGGATGCCTTCGGGTCAGCGACGCTTCCGCCCCGCGAAGGTCCACGGCGACAAAGCCTATGCCTCCAGGAAGAACCGACTCGGCCTGCGCCTGCGCGGCATTGCTCCGCGCATCGCTCGTCCAGGCGTGGAATCCAAGGAGCGTCTGGGGCGCTACCGCTGGGTGGTGGAGCGCACACTGGCCTGGAAGAACCAGCTGCGCCGGCTTCGCGTCCGCGACGAGCGCAGGGACGATGTCCACTTCGGCTTCCTCGTCCTCGGCTGCTGCGTTCGCTCTTGTAGAGTGTCGCTCTCTTCTCATCCTGGGAGGCGATTCCTGCTGACGTCCCTTTGTTCTAAGATACGGGTGTCCCTGACTACCCATGGCTGGTTTTACCTGCCCTTATTGTCCGAGGCGCGAGAGGCTCAGGTGGTTCTAGATCTAGCGCAAGCGTTGGGTGTGCCTTACACTCCCCCAGGCTGTTCCGTCGCTTTTCCGCTCATCAAGACGCAGCCTGCGGTGGACGCAGATGACTCCGCTCCTTTTGATCAACCTGCGGCTATCGGCTGGCACAACGACTTCTCCACCCACGAGCGCCGCCCCGTCGTGAGTCTGGCCTGGATCGCTCGGGCGGACCCGCTGGGACTGGGCGCTTGGCGTGTCGCTTCGTGTGACAAAGTCCTGACGGAACTGCGGAGTACCTCTGAGGGAATGGAGACGGTGCGCTTCCTCTCAGAAAATCCACTGCCCTTCAGCTTCACACGCGACGCTTCTCCCACCTTCTTCCATGTCATCGAGCAGCGAAGATTTTCTCCTGGGCGGCTCGGACTGCGTTTCTATGGTCGCGCCATCCGGCAAGGAGCACTTCTGGCTTACGGCGAAATTCCCGAGTCCATCGAGCACGCCGTTTCGGCCGTCGAGTCCGCAGCCGACAGTGTGGGCCAAACACTTCACGCCGAGACCGGATCGTTGCTCGTCGTTGACAACTGGCATGCCTTCCACGACCGACAAGCGCAAAGCACGGGAGCCTTGCTATCCCTGAGGTGCTCATGGCTCTGCTTTCTTGAGTCCCTGCACGAGGAAAATTCCTCATCCAGTGCGTGACACGGCACGCCTTCAAACCCCTGCAAAATGGTGTCCTTATTCGGCTCAGGACCCGTGAGGGAGCTGAACGGTGGTGTTGAGCGTTGGCGGGGCTTGCCCGCGCGTCACCCTCAATAGCAAATACAACGGTGAGCAGATGTTGAAATCCGATTCTGTCGCGGAAGGCCTTCTTCGGGTATACGCGCGGACCTCACGGAGGCCCTGCGCGCGATGCTCATCCAGGCGCTCAATCCCGCGCCCACGCTGCCCGGGGTTTCCCAGGTGCAGCGTGCGTCCGTCGTGCCTCCCTGAATCCTCAGGAGCGGGCCACGGAACTCCGCCGCTCCAGGTGCATGGGCAGCCCGCCGAAGGGCCGCAGCGAAAGGTGCGACTCCGGCTGCAACGAGAATCCAGGTTCCTCGCGCAGCCTGTAGCGCTGCGAGACGGTGGCGAGCACGAGCTGTGACTCCATCATCGCGAAGCTGCTGCCGATGCACTGGCGCGGCCCGCCGCTGAACGGGAACCAGGCGAAGCGGTGCCGTTTCGCGGCGGCCTCCGGCGCGAAGCGCTCCGGCCGGAAGAGGTCCGGCTCCTCCCAGAAGTCCGGATGGCGGTGCGTGACGTAGGGGCTCACGTCCACCGCGCTGCCCTTCGGAATTTTGAAGCCGCAGATGACGTCGTCCTCCATCACGGTGCGGCTGAAGATGACCGCCGCCGGGTACAGCCGCATCGCCTCCTCCACCACCTGACGCGTGTAGCCAAGCTTCGGCACGTCCTCCACCGTGGGAGCACGGCCCGCGAGGACCGCATCCACCTCCGCATGCAGCCGGGCCTCGACCTCCGGGTGCGTCGCCAGCAGTCCAAAGACCCAGCTCAGCGTCGTGGCCGTCGTCTCGTGGCCCGCGAGGAGCATCGTCAGCACCTCGTCCCCCAACTGCGCGTCCGTCATGCCCGTGCCCGTGTCCTCGTCGCGCGCGGCCATCAACATGGAGAGCAGGTCGCCGGTGTCCTCCGGGCGCTGCCTGCGCGTGGCGATGATGCCCTGCACCGTCTGCTTCAGCGTGGTGCGCGCCGCGCGGAAGGCCCGGTCGTTGCGCGTGGGAAGCACGGGGGGCAGCATGTTGAAGGACCGGAAGCGCTCGGCGATCTGCCGGCTCAGTTCGTTGAAGGCCGCTCCCACCTTCGCGGTCTGGTCCTCCACGGACGTGCCGAAGAGCGCCTCACCGACGATGCCCAGCGACAGCCGCATCATCTCCTCCGTGACGCCCACGGGCAGGTCCTGCGCGGCGGAGGCGTCCCAGCGCTGGAGCATCGCTTGCGTTGACTGGATCATCTGCGCCGCCATGCCGGCGATGCGCTGCCGGTGGAACGCGGGCTGCGCCAGCCGCCGCTGCCGGAGCCAGAAGTCCCCCTGGCTCGTCAGGAGTCCATTGCCGGTGATCCACGCTCCCATGCGGTACGAGAGGTGGTCCTTCGTGTAGTTCTTCACGTGGTCCTGCAACACGTGGCGCACCCCGTCCGGGTGGGCGATGAGGTGCGACTTGATGGGGCCCAGGCGGTAGCTCACCACGTCCCCGTACTCGCGATGGATGCTCGACAGGAAGCCCAGGATGTCGCGGCGCACCTGGGGCAGTACGCCCATCAGCAGGTGGCCCCGGGGGCCGGTGGGAATGCGGGCAGCGGTGGTGGCGGCGGCGGTCATCGGGTGACTCCTCCTGCCGGGAGGTATCGCGCCCCTCCGGCCCGTGCGCATGGTCTCCGGACGCCAACGCGTTGTCCCCGGGCGCCAGGGCACATTGCGAGTCCCAAGGCGGCTGGGCCATGCTGGAGGGTGATGCGTCCCCAGGCGCTCCTGTCCTCCCTCTTCCGTCCGCTGTTCCACGTCGGTGAGTCACTGGGAATCCCGCGCGCGCTCCTGCTGGAAACCGTGGGCGAGGAGGAGGACCGGCTGGCGCGGCCGGACGTGCGGGTGCCCTACACGGCGCTGGAACGCCTGTGGGCCCTGCTCGTCCAGGTGGGCGGCACGGAGGCCCTGGCCGTGCGGCTCGCGCAGGCGGTGGAGCCCACGCACGTGGGGCTCGTCGGCTATGTGCTCGTCAACAGCCCGGACCTGGGCACCTCCCTCCAGCGCTACTGCCGTATCAACGCGCTGCTCGACCCGCGCACGAAGTGGCGCGTGCTCCAGACGGACCGCGCGCTGCGCGTGGAGCTGCACCTGGATCCGCTCGATGCCTGGGCCCCTCGCCTCCAGCACCCGCCGGAGGGGCTGCTCGTCACGCTGGTGTCCAGCGCCCGCCTGCTCAGCGGCGAGGACTGGAATCCCACGCGCATCTGCTTCGCGCACCCCCGCCATGCGGCCTCCTCCGCCGTGGAGGACTTCCTGGGCGTCACCGCCGAATACGACGCGAGCGCCTACCTGGTGGAAGGAGACGCGGCCGCCGCGCGGCTCCCCATCCGTCACGCGGACATCGAGCTGGGCAACCTGCTCCACGCCCGCGCCGAGGCAGAGCTCGCGCAACTGAGGATCCACGAGGTCCGCTCCTGGCGCGAACAGGTGGAGGAGGTGCTCGCCGCCCAGCCCCGCACGGGGGACCTGGTGCCCGCGGACGTCGCGTCGCGGCTCGCGGTGAGTGAGCGCACGCTCCAGCGCCGCCTGCGGGAGGAGGGCGTCACGTTCGCGGGCCTGGAGGACGCCGTGCGCCGCGAGCGCGCCTTCCAGTTCCTGCGCGACGGGGTGCTGCCCCACTTCGAAATCGCCTTCCTCCTGGGCTTCAGCGACCCCAGCGCCTTCGCCCGCGCGTTCCGCCGCTGGAGCGGCACGACGCCGGGCCACTGGCAGCAGGCGCAGGGCGCGAAGGACGGCTCCGCGTAACCTGTCCGACGGTCCTACAGGTTTGCCCGGGCAGGGCCGCCTGGAATCCGTGCCCCGCGCGGAATGTTTTTCCCACGGGCGCGGCACCCTTCGCGCCCCGAGAGGGGAACACGGATGATCAAGACGTTGAGGGACGCGGAGGAGCTGGTGCGCACGCGCCACGTCATCACCGAGGTGCCCACGCACGGGCCCACGTCCCTCGTCGAACAGGTCATGGGCGGCCGCCCCGCCGGAAGCTGGCGCGAGCACGCGAAGGGTCGGCTCGCGTACCGGCTGGGACGCCAACTGCGCGCTTCGCCCGACGTGCTCGCCGTGCGCCTGGTGGAGGGCAAGGTGGCCTTCGTGGACCCCACGCTGTGGGCGTCCGTCTACCGCGTCGCGATGGAGCCCGGACGCCGGCGGCCCTCGCTCCAGGGCCTGTCCGTCGAGGCCCGTTCGCTGCTCTCGACGGTGGAGCGGGATGGGCGCGTGCGCCTGGACAAGGAAGGCCCCTGGACCAAGGCGCGCGAAGCGCTGGAGGAGCGCCTGCTGGTCCACTTCTCCGAAGCGCAGGAGGAGGACGGCCACCACGTCGCGGTGCTGCGCTCGTGGCGGGACTGGGCCTCTCCGGCCCTGAAGGCGGATGCGGCCCGGCTGTCCTACGAAGAGGCCCAGGCGCGGCTGCGGGCGGCGTGTGACGGGGCGCCCACGGGCCTGGGGCCCTGGGTGTTCTGACGCGCCGGAGCGCGCTCTTTCAGGCGGCTTCCTCGCGCACTTCCAGCGCGTCGCGGATGCCCGGCAGCCGGACGAGCAGCTCGTACTCCGCGGGCTGGATCATCGACACGCGGCGGCCCGCCACGCGCTCCATCCAGATCTCGATGCGGTGCTCTCCGGCCGGATTGACGTGCCGGAAGATGCGGGCCCGGCGGCCCTCCGCCTGACAGGCGAGGATGTCCTGCTGGAGGCTGCGCAGCCGCCGGAACACCTTCAGCGCCGTGCGACCCTCGGGGGTGTCGAACGTGTGGAAGTGCCGGTTTCGCGACAGCGGACGGCCGGGGTCATGAAGCCTCTCGATGAGGCGGCGCACGAAGGGGTCCATCGACGGAAGAGGATAACATCCGCTACCCTGTCGCTCAGTGATGCCTCAGCGATTTTTCCCCCGGCCCTGGACGCTCGTCCTGCTCCTTCCGCTTGCCTGCAAGGACCCGGAGACGGCAGCCGCCCAGACCCAGGCCACCCAGGTCCAGTCCTCCCTGTCCGAAGGTCGCGAAGCCCTCAAGAAGGGCAACTACGGTCGCGCCATCGCCGCGCTCCAGAAGGCCTCCAACTCAGCCCCGGAGAGCGTGGAGCCGCTGCTGCTCCTGGCGGAGGCCCACCGGCTGAGCGGCAACTCGGGCGCCTCCATCCTGACGCTCAAGCAGGCGGAAGGCCTGTTGCCCGGCAGTGACCCCGTCATCCAGAAGCAGTTGTCGGACCTGTACCTGCGGGAGGGGCAAGCCCCCCTGGCCATCGCCACGCTCGTGGCCCTGCGGGACGAGGGCAAGCTGACCCCCGAGGACATCCTGACGCTGGCGCGCCTCCAGGCCCGGCAGGGACACGCCGAGGAGGCCTTCACCACGTTGGAGCGCATCCTCCGGGAGAACCCGGACGACGCCGCGACGAAGACGGTGGAGGCCGAAATCCTGCTCATGAAGGGCGAGGAGCTGCTCGCGGCGAACCTGATGGACCGCGTGCTCCAGAACTCTCCCAGCTTCACGGCGGCCCGGCTCCTGCGCGCGCGCTACTTCCTGATGAGCGGCTTCTCCGACCTGGCGGAAGCCGACCTCCAGTCCGTGCCACCTGCGGACGCGGCGAGCACGGACGTCGTGGCCATGAAGGCCCGCGTGCTGATGGCGCTGGGCCGTCCGGCGGAGGCCGAGGCCGCCCTCAAGCTGCTGCTGGAGGACGACGCGGACAACGCCGAAGCGCTCGCGTGGCTGGCGGACATCGTCCGGGCCCAGGGCCGCCTGACGGATGCGCAGCAGTCGGTGGATCGGGCCCTGCAACTGCGTCCCCGGCTGGCCCGCGGGCTGTACGTGCGTGGCCGCGTGCAGGAGGACCAGGAGGATGTGCGCGCCGCCGAGGACAGCTACCGCTTCGCCCTCAGGACGGAGCCCGCCTTCGGCCCCGCGCTCTCGCGCATCTGGCGGCTGTACCTGAAGGCCGGCAAGAAGCAGGAGGCCCAGGTCACGCTGGAGCGGCTGATGGGGCTGGGCGAGGCGTCGGTGGAGGAGAAGGCCGCGCTCGCGGGCCTCTACGCGCAGTTCGAGACGCAGCTGCCGCGAGGCAAGAAGCTCATCGACGAGGCCCTGCAGCGCGAGCCGCAGAACCCCGAGTACCTGCGCATCCGCAAGGCCATCGAGAAGGCCACCCCGAGGAAGAAGGGGGCCTCGTCGGGCCCCATCATCATCCGCGGGGGACGGCGCTGACGGAGGAGGGGAGCGCGGCTTCCGCCACCACCTTCTCCAGCGCCTTCTGGCCCTTCTTCTGGCCCACCGCGACCACCACCAGGTTCTCGCGGGTGAAGTAGCGCCGGGCCACGTCGCGCACCTGCGCGGCCGTCTGGCGGTCCACCAGGTCCGCGCGGTGGCTGAAGGTCTCCGGCGTGCGGAACAGCTCCGTGCCGCCGAACCACCCGGCCAGCTCGCCCGGTGAGTCCTGGGAGAACTCCAGCAGCATGCGGTGGCGGCGCTTGGCGCGGTTCAACTCCTCCGCGCCCACCTCGTCGTCGCACAGCGCGCCGAGCACGCGCAGCGACTCGGCCACCACCTGCGACGCCTTCTCCGGCGCGCTGGCCGCTTCAATCTCGAACAGGCCGGTGTCGTGGTACGTGTCCAGCCCGGCGCTCACCGAGTACGCAAGGCCGCGCTTCTCCACGATTTCAAACGGCAGCCGCGACGACAGGCCGTCGTCCAGCAGGCGCCGGAGGATCTGCAGCGCGGGGTAGTCCTCGTGCTGCTCCGGCACGACGCGGAAGGTGAGCTTGAACTCCGTCTGCGACTCGTCGTGCGTGACGAAGTGGAAGTGCGGCCCGGGCCCCAGGAGGGGCGGCGGCGCTTCGGTGGAGGCCTCGCCCCGGGGCAGGTGGGCGAAGGCGCGCTCGGCCAGCGCCATGACCTCCGAGTGACGCACGCGGCCCGCGGCGGTAACGACCAGGTTGCCGGCCACGTAGTGGCGCAGGAAGTGTTCGCGCACCTGCTCGTGCGTCAGGGCCTTCACGGAGTCGCTCGTGCCGGCGATCTTCAGCGACAGCGGGTGGTTGGGGAACAGCAGCCGCTTGGACAGGTTGTCCAGGTCGATGTCGCGCCCCTTGTCGTCCACCTCGTCGAGCATCTCCTCGAGGATGATCTGCCGCTCGACCTCCATGTCGGTGAGGCGGGGGCGGGTGAGCATGTCGCCGATGACGTCCATGCCCACGCGCAGGTGCGACGGGTGCAGCGGCGTGTAGTAGTAGCCGTGGTCGCGGGTGGTGGCGCCATTGAGGTTGCCGCCCACCTCCTCCACGGCGGCGTTCATCTTCACGGTGTCCGGCCAGGCTTCGCTGCCCCGGAAGAAGAGGTGCTCCAGGTAGTGGCTGACGCCGTTGTTGGCCGCCGTCTCGTGACGGCTGCCGGTCCGCACGTAGACGGCCAGCAGGGCGGTGTGCAGGTGCGGCGTCTCGACGGTGACGACGCGAAGCCCGGAGGGCAGCACGTCCCGGAACGGTTTAAAGCTCATGCGCAGGGAAGCCTTAACACGAAGGTCGTCCCCTGGCCGGGAATACTCTGGCAGGAGAGCGAGCCCCCGTGGGCCTGGAGGATTTGTTGGCTCACGGCCAGACCCAGGCCGGTGCCCCCTTCCTTCGTGGTGAAGAAGGGCTCGAAGAGGTGGCGGCGGACCTCCTCCGTCATCCCGTTGCCGGTGTCGCGCACGGACACCTCCACGTCGCCCTCGCGCGGCAGGGTGGCCACGGTAAGCCGGCCCCCGGAGGGCATGGCCTCGCGGCTGTTGCGCAACAGGTTGAGGAACACCTGGCGAAGCTGCCCCTGGTCCGCGAGCACCCGGGGCGTGCCGGGGGCGAAGTCGCGCACCACCTCCACGCCCGCGCGCACCAGCTCCTCGCGGGTGAAGTCGAGCACCCCGTCGAGCACCGCGATGATGTCCTCCGGCTCCAGGTCCGGCCGGGCGGGGCGGGCCATGCGCAGGTACTGCTCGGTGACGTCGGTGAGGCGGTCCACCTCATGGGTGACGGCGGAGAGCAGCTCGCGCGCCTCCACGGCGGTGTCGGCGGAGTCGAACTCGGCGGTGGCCACCGCGTCCTGGAGCAGTTCGACATTGAGGCCGATGGAGGACAGGGGGTTGCGCACCTCGTGGACGATCTGCGCGGAGATGCGGCCCACGGCGGCCAACTGTTCGGCGCGCATCAGCGCCTCGGCCTGCGACTTGAGCTGCGCTTCGCGGGCCTGGAGCGAGCGGGCCATCTGGTCGAACTCGCGCGCGAGCAGCGCCACCTCGTCGTCGCCGCGCACGCCCAACTGCGCGGAGTAGTCACCCTTGCCGATGCGCGACACGCCCTCGATGAGGGTGCGCACCGGGCGCAGCGTGCGGGCGGACCACGCGGTGACGCCCACGCCCACGCCGATGGCCATGATGGACAGCGCGATGATGGTGAAGACGGCCTCCACCGCGTGGCCGTAGGCCTGGGAGTTCTTCGACAGCTCGCCGAAGCGGGCGTCCAGCTCCATGACGAAGGGCACCTCCCCGTCGGGGGCGAAGGTGAGCACCTCGCGGGCCTTGGCGCGGGCGGCCTCCAGGCGCTGGGCCATCTGCGGTGAGTAGTAGAGGCTGGCGAGCCGGATGAGCGCGCGGCGCGTCTCCACGCTGTTCTGCTCCAGCACGCGCTCGGTGTCCTTCTCCTGGCTGGTCTGGAAGGTCTCCAGCGCGGCGGCGTCCTGGGACAACTGGAGGTAGCCCTGGCTGACCAGGCGGATCTCCAGCCGGTTGCGGTGCAGCTCCGCCACGCTGAAGAGCGACACCGTCCCGAACGTCAGCAGCACCAGCGCGTAGCCCAGGAAGATGCGGGTGGCGAGCGAGAGCTTCATGCGGGAGGAGACAGGACATACGTCCTGGGGCGGGCGCATTACAGCGCAATCCCCGGCGGCCCGCCTGCTTCCGCCCTTGCCGGGCGTCCAGACTTCGTCCCTCCCGGACAGAAGCGGGCTGGTAGCGTCCCCCCATGTCCCCGCGCTCCGTCCGCTTCACGCTCCTGGCCGCCCTGCTGGCCCTCACCGCGGCCTGTGGCGAGAAGGCGGTCACCCCCTCCCTGGACCTCGTCACGACCTCCTGTGCCGGCACGCCGCCCCTGGAAGGGGTGACGCACCTGCGCTTCCGCGTCAGCGGGCCCGGGCTGGACACGCCCCGGGAGCGGGTGTCGACGGTGCGGTGGACGCCAGGGGATGTCCCGGCGGTTCCGCAAGGCAGCGCGCGGGTGCTGGAGGTGCGGGCGTACGCGGGGGCTCAGGACCGGGGCGGCCAGTTGCGGTCCTTGGGGCGGACGGCGCCCTTCGACGTCGCGGAGGGACAGGCGCCGTCGGTGCGGGTGTTCCTGCGACGGCTGGGCGAGTTCGCGCCGGTCAATCAGGCGGCGAATCCCGACACGTGCGCGGTGCCGCTCGAAACGCGGGTGGCGCACACGGCGACGCTGCTGGCGGATGGGCGGGTGTTGATCGCTGGCGGCTATGCGCCCGGGAGGGACGGCGCGCGGCCGGTGTCGGGGACGACGGAGGTGTTCGACCCGGTGGCGGGAACGTTCAGCCCCGGGCCGGACGTGGGCGCACGGGCCTTCCACACGGCGTCGTTGCTGCCCAAGGGGACGGTGCTGCTGACGGGAGGCGCGGAGACGTTGGATCTGCTGTCGTTGCAGCGCACGGCGCGCGTCGTGGATGTGGTCGCGGGTGAAGCGAGCACGTTGGAGCCGAAGGTCGCGCGCTACCAGCACGCGGCGGCGGTGGATGCGGAAGGTCGTGTGCTGCTGGTGGGCGGCCGTTCCGCGGACGGGCAGGTGGTGGCCACGCTCGAAGGCTTTCACCCGGGACGTGGAAGTTTCTTCGCCGTGCCCACGCCGTTGCCGCGCGCGGACGCGGTGGCGACGGGGACGCGGGATGGCCGAACGCTGTTGGTGGCGGGGGGCGCGAACGCGACGGGACTCCAGGCGCGGGTGCAGGGCTTCGTGTTCGATCAGACGACCTTCTCCCCGGCGTCGTCGTCGGGGGCCGAACTCAAGGTGCCCCGGGTGGGGGCTTCCGTGGCGATGCTCGGCCTGACGGAGGAGGTGCCCCGCCCGTTGGTGATGGGGGGCGTGGATCCGCTGAACGGCGCGCGTGCCGTGAGCGCGTCCGAGTTCCTGGAGGGCGTGGCCCTGGCGAGCACCGGTCCCGCGTTGTTTCCCCGAAGCCATGCCTGCGCGGTGTCGCTGACGGACGGTCGGGTGGTGCTGCTGGGGGGACAGGGGGATGACTTCGGCACGCCGCGCGCGACGGCGTGGGCGGAGTTGATCCTTCCGGTGAAGGACGGTCGGCCCATCGTGCTGGGTCTGCCGCTGATGCCGCAGCCGCGCACGGGGCTTTCGTGCACGGCGCTCCCGGATGGGTCGGTGCTCGTGGTGGGCGGCGTGGACGACAGCATGGGCGAACCCCGGGCGCCAATCGAAGCGCTGGTCCTGATGCCTCCGCCGCGCGACTGAAGTGGGCACGCTCCGGGCGGACTGTTAGCGTCCAGGTCCTATGGTGACCTGCCTACCTGCCCGGTTTGCCCTGGCCGTGCTCCTGCTGAGCGCGGCGGTGGAAGCGCGGGAGCCCGGGGTCCGCACGGTGCTGCTGTCGGAGCACCCCGAGGACTTCACTCCGAGCGTCTACGTGAAGGGCGCGGTCTCCACCGTCCTGCGCTTCGAGGCCCCCGTGGATCCGTCGAAGACCCGGATGCTGGCCTGGGAGGGCCGGTTCGAGCCGCTGTTGGTCGGTGGCCGCAAGGTGGTCGTGGAGCCGCTTCGGGACCTGGGGGAGGACGAAGGCGTGCCCCTGCTGGTGACGCTTACGAACGGAAAGGAGATCCCGTTCCTCCTACGGCCTCCCGGCCAGGGGGGAGGTGCCGCGTTGGATCAGCAGGTGAACGTGTTCGAGGATCGGCAGCGCTACGAGGCCATGTACTCGACGCTGATGGAATCGCTCAAACAGCAGCGGGTCCTGGAGGCGGAGAACGCGCGCCTGCGCGAAGAGGAGCGCTCTCCAGATCATGCACTCGCCACGCTCGTGGCCAATGGGGATCTCACGCAAACCCCCTTCGCGCTCGGCCAGCGATGGCGGCTCAAGGAGGAAGGTGCGGACATCGTCGTCGAGATCCTGACGAGCAAGAAGGTACCGAAAGTGGCGGTGCTGTTCACCGTCACCAATCGCGATGCGAAGAGACCCTGGAAGCTGATGGAAGCCCAGCTGTCCACGGTGTCAGGGAAGAAGCCACGTCCGTTCGCGCTGCGCATGCAGCAGGATGAAATCGCGCCGGGCTCCGTGGGCCGGATCGCCGTCATCGCGGATGACAGCGTCTTCCAATCGCCCCAGGGCGTGGAGCAACTGGCGCTGGAGCTGTTCCGAGCGGACGGGTTGTCGCAGGCCTACCTCGTCCTGGAATGGCGCCTCTTCAAGGAGTAGATCGAACCGACATGAGCCCATCGCGCATGATGTCCCCCGTCGTTCTTGTGCTGGCCCTGGTGTTGGGCTGCACCACGACCCGAGGGGGCGTGGGGTTGCGCCCGGATGGAACTCCAGGGCCTGAGGACTGCCCCGAGGAGGCGCTGCAGACGATGCGGATCCTCCGCCTGCGTGTCAGCGATGGCGCCTGGGCTGAACTCGACATCAATCAAGACGGTATCAGTCCCATCACACTCTATGACGGTCCCGTGGAGAGCCGGTTGAACACCAGCTTCGGACCGTTTGAACCGGGCACCCGCCTCTACGGGCGTGTCTGGACGGGAGGTCCCCAGGCGGTCGTCCGGTACTACGAAGCGCATCCGACCGACGGCGACAAGGTCTCCATCTGCGCGGTGGCGCGGCTATCGAAGGGACAGCTCCGGAAACGACCCGACTCCAAGCCGGGGACGGCCATCCTCGAGTTCTCGAGCGCAGCGGTCGACATCGTCGATTCCTTCCGCTGAAACACGAAGGCCCCGCGTCCCGGTGAAGGGAGGCGGGGCCTCGGTGCTTCAAGCCTCTACTTCACTCAGGCGTTGGACGACGAGGCCTCGGAGGGCTTCGCCTCGCCCTCGGTGGAGGCGGCCGGCGCGGCGGTCTCCACGGGAGCGGTCTCGACGGGCGTGGCCGGGGCGGCGGCGCGGGCCTCCGCTTCGGCGCGGGCGCGGGCGACCTCGTCGCTGCGCTGATCGCTGGCGGCGACCTCGTCCGGCGTCAGCTCCGTGCGCTCGGCGAGCATGCCCGTCTTCTTTCGTCACGGCCAGGATGCGGGCCTGGGTGTCGGTGCGGCCCTTGATGCGGCGCAGCTCCTTCTCCAGCTCCACGGCGCGCGCGCGGTCCTTGTTCGCCGCGGTCTCCAGCCGGTCCATCTTCTCGCGGTCCGCGTCGTTCAGCTCGCGGTAGCGGCGCACGGGCTCGGCCGGGGCCACCGGCGTGGACGGCACCGACACCGCCGCGCTCACCACGGGCTCGCTCGCGGGCGCGGCGATCTGATCCGACGACGTGGGGGCCGCGACGGGCGCGGGCACGGGCGTCACGGCCTGCACGGGGGCGGGGGCTTCACGGCGGCGGTTGCCACCGCGCGAGTCGGCCTCGGCGCGCAGCTTGGCGTTCTCCGTCAGGGCGTGCGACAGCTCCTCGCGCGTCTGCGCGAGCTGGATGCTGGCGTTGCGCTCCACCTCGGCGCGGGCCTTGACCAGGTCCTGCGCGCCCTTGTCGCCTTCCTTCTGGTCGAAGAGCTTGCGCTTCGTCTGCTTGAGCTGCTCCTTGACCTCCTGGAGCTGCACGCGCTGTTCGTCCAGCTCCTTCTGCTTGCGCTGGACCTCCGACTCCGCCTTGGCGCGAGCCTTGGTCTCCGACTCCAACTCCCCACGGAAAGAGGGCGATGAGACCGACGGGCGGTTCGCGGTACCGCTCGAAGCGCCGCCCTTGTCTCCGAAGAGCAGCAGGCCGAGCGTCACGGCGAAACCGATCGATACCAGGATGAGAGCAACGACCAAGGGAACAACCTCCACAGAAGGATGCAAAAAACGGGGCAGCCTACCGCTCGGACATGGCGCGTCAAGGCTTCACTGGCGGAGAAGGCCCCGGGCTCCAGCCGCACCAGCCGGGCCTCGAAGCCCCGCCTGCCGTGCGCCGCCAATCCCACCCCGGTCCTGGCGCGCGCGCCGTTGAGTCCGTAAACAGGGGGTTCGCGGGAGTCTTCACGGGAGTCCAAGCAAGCCCATGGCGCACCTGGAGCTGAAGCCGAAGCAGGACGTGTCGAGCTTCCGCAAGCTCGCCATCGGAAGCTGGACCACCGCGTACGACCCCACCGTCTACGGCACGCTGACGGTGCGCATGGACGCGGCGCTCGCGTACCTGGACGCGCACCACCAATGCACCGGGGTCCGGCTCACCCCCCTGCACCTGGTCCTCAAGGCCCTGGGGGAAGGGCTGCGCCGCTGTCCGGACGCCAACGCGCTCCTGCGCTTCCAGCGCATCTACCTGCGCCAGCACATCACCCTGTGCGCGCTGGTGCCGGACGGCAATCCGGACCGGCCCGGGCTCACGCCCGCACGCATCGAGGACGTGGACCAGAAGGACCTGCACGCCGTCGCGCAGGAACTGGAGGCTGCGGTGACGCGGGCGCGTGAAGGCCGCGACGCCGCGCTGGAGAAGGGCCGGGGCCTCTTGAAGCGCGTCCCGCCGCTGCTGCTCCACCGCTTCACCGGGCTGATGTCGTTCCTGTCGTACACGCTGAACGTGGATCCGGACTGGCTGGGCCTGCCCCGGGATCCGTTCGGATCCGCGGTGGTGGTGGACGCGGGAAAACTGGGCCTGGACACGGCGTACCTGCCGCTCGCGCCCTTCACCCGCGTGCCCATCTTCATCGCGCCCGGCGCGGTGCGGGAGGTGGCGGTGGTGGAGGAGGGCAGGGTGGTGCCCGGCCGGGTGATGAGCCTCAACGCGTCCTTCGACCACCGCTTCATCGACGGCTACCACGCGGGTGTCATCGCCAACACGCTGCGCGAGCTGCTGGAGCACCCGGCGGCGTTCTTCGACGCGCCGCCGGGCGCTCCTGCCTCAATCCGCTAATACGCGTACTCCCAGCCGCCGCGCGCCCGCGCTCCACCGCCCCGGCGCGCGCTCATCTCGCGCAGCCGGCGCACGCGCTCCGGGATGGGCGGGTGCGTGGAGAACAGCGACATCACCCCGCCGTGGTGCAGCGGGTTGACGATGAACAGGTGCGAGGTGGCGGGGGCCCGGTCGTACGGCATGGCCTCCGCGGCGCGCTCCATCTTCAACAGGGCGCTCGCCAGCGCGTCCGGGTCGCCGCACAGCTCCGCGCCCGTGGCGTCCGCGCCGTACTCGCGCGAGCGGCTCACCGCCAACTGCAACAGCGTGGCGGCGATGGGGGCGACGAGCAGCAGGCCCAGGTTGGACAGCGCCCCGGCCACGCCGCCGCCCTCGTCGTCGTCGCTCCGGCTGAGCATGCTGCCGCCGAACCAGAAGAGCATCTGCGCCGCGTAGCTGATGATGCCCGCGAGCGTCGCGGCCACCGTGCCGATGAGCGTGTCGCGGTTGCGCACGTGGCCAATCTCATGCGCCAGCACGCCTTCCAGCTCGCGCCGGTCCAGGATGTCCACGATGCCCGCCGTCACCGCCACCGCCGCGTGGCTGGGGTTGCGGCCCGTGGCGAACGCGTTGGGCTGCCGCGTGGGCAGCAGGTACACCTTCGGCTTGGGCATGCCCGCCCGGGCGGACAGGCGCTCCACCATCTCGTGCAGCCAGGGCGCCTGCTCGTAGGGGAGCGGCTGCGCGCCATGGATGGCCAGCGCGATGCGGTCGCTGAACCAGTACGAACCGAAGTTCATCACCACCGCGAAGAAGCCCGCCATCGCGAGCCCCTGCGCGCCGCCCAGCCGCTGGCCGATGACGAGCACCAGCGCCGTCAACCCGGCCAGGAGGACGGTCGTCTTCAAGGCGTTGCCCAGCCGGTGCCACCCGCCGCCCTTGAGCGCCGGTGCGGCCGGTCCTCGGGATGTCATGTGGGGGTCACGCTGCGCCATGGTCCTCGTTCCGTGCCTTTCGTCCCGGTCCACCACGGGGGACCCAGGAAACGTAAGCAGGAGCAGGGGGCCGTCAATGAAGCCGGGAAGCGGGGCCCGGGCTGCCCCGACGTCCGACCTGCTTCACCGGCTGGCGTGCCTCACAGGTAGAAACGATCCGTCACGCCCGCCGTACGCTGGAGGATGGCGCTCCAGCCCAGCCATACGTCGACGCCACTGTCGCCCGCCTTCGACTCGCCCCCCAGGGCACCGAGCGAGCCCGTGCAGCCGGCCAGCGTCGCGAGCCCCGACTCCCGCAGGTGCTCCAGGAGGGCGCGCAGCGTGGGCATGCGCCGGGCCTCGAAGCGGTCGCTGATGTCCTCACGGCCGGTGAAGTCCGGCTCGTCCAGACGGTCCAGCAGGAAACGCTCCAGTGCCCACCAGAACAGGTACACCTCCGCGCGCCGCCCGGAGGCCACCGCCGCCGCCGCGATGGAGAGGCCTTGGTGCACGCGGTCATATTCGCCCCCGTGCAGGAAGACGACGACCCTGTTTTCCGGCGCGCTCACGCACGGGCTCATACCGTCCAGAAGACGTGCCGTCCATTCGCGCCCCGAGTGCGACCGCCCAGGCCCTTTGGCTTGCACCCCGGCCCCGGCACTTGCTAGGAATCCAACGGAATTACAGGTTTCTTGCTGCAACGACAGAGCGGGCGGCTTTCCGGCACATGGGCGACGAGACGACAGCCAGGCGCAAGGATGCTCACCTCGATCTGTGCGCGACCGGCGAGGTAGAGCCCCCGCAGAACTCGACGCTGCTGGAGCACGTCCACCTCATCCACTGCGCCATGCCGGAGATGGCGGCGGACGAGGTCGACCTGTCCACGCCGTTGCTGGGCAAGTCGCTGCGCGCGCCCCTGCTCGTCACCGGCATGACCGGAGGCACCGAGCGTGCGGGGGCCGTCAACCGCGACCTGGCGCTGCTCGCCGAGCGGCACGGGCTGGCCTTCGGGGTCGGCAGCCAGCGCGCGATGGCGGAGGACGCCTCGCGCACGGCCTCGTACGCGGTGCGCGACGTGGCGCCCACGGTGGCGCTCATCGGCAACATCGGGCTGTATCAGGCCATCGGGCTGGGCGTGGACGGCGTGCGGCGGCTGTCGGACGCCATTGGCGCGGACGGCATGGCGCTGCACCTGAACGCCGGCCAGGAGCTGACGCAGCCCGAGGGCGACCGCGACTTCCGGGGCGGCTACCGCGTGGTGGAGGAGCTGGCGCGGGCGCTGGGCGACCGGCTGCTGGTGAAGGAGACCGGGTGCGGCATCGGTCCGGACGTGGCGCGGCGGCTGGTGGAGCTGGGCGTGCGCAACGTGGATGTCTCCGGGCTGGGCGGCACGTCGTGGGTGCGCGTGGAGCAGCTTCGCGCGACCGGTTCGCAGGCGCAGGTGGGCGCGGAGTTCAGCGGCTGGGGCATCCCCACCGCGGCGGCCATCGCCAGCGTGCGCAGGGCGGTGGGGCCCGACGTGCGGCTCGTCGCCAGCGGCGGGGTGCGGGGTGGGTTGGATTGCGCGAAGGTGCTCGCCCTGGGCGCGGACCTGGCGGGCATGGCGCTTCCGTTGTTCCGGGCCCAGCAGCAGGGGGGCCTCGCGGGTGCGGAAGAGGCGTTGAAGGTCATCCTGACGGCCCTGCGACAGGCGCTGGTGCTGACGGGAAGTCGGAACGTCGCGGAGTTGCGGCAGCGTCCGCGCGTGGTGTCCGGAGCTCTGAAGGATTGGTTGGCGGCCCTGTGAAGCAGGGTGGCTCGAAGGAAGAACATGTCTGACACCGTCACGTCCCGGCTCTCCGGATTCCACAAGCTGCCCATGGAAGAGCGCCTCGCTCAGATCGGGCGCATGTTCCGGCTGTCCGACGTGGAGCTGGAGCAGCTTCGCGGAGTGGGCACGCTGGAGCCCGTCCTCGCCAACCAGATGATTGAAAACGCGGTGGGCATCTTCTCCCTGCCGCTGGGCTTGGGGCTCAACCTCAACGTCAACGGGCGCGACTACATCGTGCCCATGGCGGTGGAGGAGCCGTCCGTCGTGGCGGCGGTGTCGTTCGCGTCGAAGATCGTCCGCGAGTCCGGCGGCTTCGTCGCGGAGGCCGACGAGTCGATGATGATCGGCCAGGTGCAGGTGTCCAACTACGGCGACCCCACCCTGGCCTCCGAGCGCATCCTGGACGCGAAGGAGCAGATCCTCGCCCTGGCGAACAGCTTCCACCCGGCCATGGTGGCGCGCGGCGGTGGCGCCCGGGACGTGGAGGTGCGCCTGCTGCCCGCGCCCGAGGGCCCGCGCGGCGAGCCGCTGCTCATCGTCCACATCCTCATCGACACGCAGGAGGCGATGGGCGCGAACCTCATCAACACCGTCGCCGAGGGCGTGGCGCCGCTGATTGAACAGGTGACGGGCGGCCGCGTGTACCTGCGCATCCTGTCCAACCTGTCGGACAAGAGGCTCGCGCGCGCCACCTGCCGCATCCCGCTGTCGCTGCTGGCGGACTTCGACCTGCCCGGAGAGACCATCGCGGAGGGCATCGCGCAGGCGAGCCGCTTCGCGGAGGCGGATCCGTACCGCGCCGCCACGCACAACAAGGGCGTGATGAACGGCATCGACGCGGTGGCCATCGCCACCGGTCAGGACTGGCGCTCCATCGAAGCGGGCGCGCACGCGTTCGCCTGCCGTGGGGGCCAGTACCGGCCGCTGTCCACCTGGTACCTGGAGGAGGGCCACCTCGTGGGCCGCATCGAGCTGCCGCTCGCGCTGGGCACGGTGGGCGGTCCCATCAAGGTGCACCCGGGGGTGCAGGTGGCGCTCAAGCTGCTGCGCGTGTCGGGCGTGCGCGAGCTGTCCATGGTGTTCGCGGCGGTGGGGCTCGCGCAGAACTTCGCGGCGCTCCGGGCCCTGGGCTCGGTGGGCATCCAGAAGGGCCACATGGCCATGCACGCGCGCTGCGTCGCGGTGACGGCGGGCGCGCGCGGCGGCGACGTGGAGAAGGTCGCCAACCTCCTGGTGAAGGCCGGCCACGTGAAGGTGGAGAAGGCCAAGGAGATCCTGGCGAGCCTCATCCTCGAAACGCCCGCGGTCGCCGCGACCATCACCAACGGCTGATTGTCTCCCCGCCTGTTCGCGGGGATCCTGGCGGGGCGGCGCGCTTGAATGGGCCCGCCCCTCTTTCTTGTCCGGTGCCCGGTCCCATGACTGCCTCGACGAATCCCCTGGTCGCCTTCGGTGCCGGCAAGGTCATCCTGCTGGGCGAGCACAGCGTGGTGTACGGCTACCCCGCGCTCGCGGGCCCCTTGAGCTTCGGGGTGACGGCGCGCGGCGTGCCCGCGCGTTCGTGCCAGCTCGACGTGCCGGTGACGGCGGACGCCGCGCAGAAGCGGCTGATGCGCAAGGCGTTCGCGCGGGCGGCCCGGCTGGTGGGCGAGCCGAAGGTGAAGGTGGCCCTGGAGCCGCAACTGCCCCTGTCCGCGGGGCTGGGCAGCTCGGCGGCGCTGGCGGTGGCCATCTCGCGGGTGCTGCTCCAGGCCGCGGGACAGGTGCCCACGCCGAAGGCCACGGCGAAGCTTGCGTGGGAGATGGAGCAGGAGTTCCACGGCACGCCGTCGGGCGTGGACCACACCACCAGCGCGGAGGAGAAGCTCATCCTCTACCGCCGGGTGCAGGGACCGTCGGGCGTCGTCGGCCGGGCGCGCGAGGTGAAGAGTCCGCGCGCGCTGTCGGTGGTGGTGGCGCTGGCGGGAGCGCGCAGTCCCACGAAGGTGACGGTGGGCGCGCTGCGCGAGCGGCAGGCGCGGTGGCCGGAGCGCTACCGCCGGCTGTTCGCGCAGGTGGGAAGGCTCGTCACCGAGGCGTCGAAGGCGGTGGAGGCCGGTGACCTGGAGGGGCTGGGGGACGCGATGAACGTCAACCAGGGCCTGCTGGGCGCGCTGGGCCTGTCGTCACCGGCGCTGGAGGACATGGTGTACCGGCTGCGCGGCATGGGCGCGCTGGGCGCCAAATTCACCGGGGCAGGGGGTGACGGCGGCGCTGTCATCGGCCTCTTCCTCGAACCCGGGCCCGTGGTCGCGAAGCTGACGCGCGACGGCGTGCGCTGCTTCGCCAGCCAACTGGCGGGACCACGGCCCCACGGAGACCGTTCATGAAAGCAACCGTCCGGGCGCATCCGAACATCGCCCTCGTGAAGTACTGGGGAAAGCGCGACGAGGCGCTCATCCTCCCGCACCAGTCCAGCCTGTCGCTCACGCTGGCGCCCATCCACGTGACGACCACCGTGGAGTTCGGCGCCGCATCCGACCAGGTGGAGCTGCACGGCCACGTGGCCAAGGGCAGCGAGCGCGACCGCGTGCTGCGCCTGCTGGACGCCGTGCGCGTGCAGGCGGGCGACCGAGACCTGGGCCCCGCGAAGGTGGTGTCGCGCGGCGACTTCCCCATGGCGGCGGGCCTCGCGAGCAGCGCGGCGGGCTTCGCGGCGCTGGCGGTGGCGGGGCGCGCGGCGGCGGGCCTTCCGACGGACACGCGCGCGTCCAGCATCCTCGCGCGGCGGGGCAGCGGCTCCGCGTGCCGCAGCGTGCAGGGCGGCTTCTGCGAGTGGATGCGCGGGGAGCGCGAGGACGGCGAGGACAGCTACGCCGTGCAGCGCTTCGACGCGGGGCACTGGTCGGACCTGCGCATGGTGGTGGCCATCGTCGACCGCGGCGAGAAGGAAGTGAAGTCGCGCGACGGCATGAAGGGCGCGGTGGAGACGAGCCCCTACTACCCGGCGTGGGTGAAGGACGCGGAGGCGGAGGTGCCCCGCGCCCGTGAGCTCATCGCGAAGAAGGACCTGGAGGCGCTGGGTGAATTGTGTGAGCGCAACGCGTGGCGCATGCACAGCACCTCGCTCGCGGCGGACCCGCCGCTCTGCTACCTGAGCCCGGCCACGCTGGGGCTCATCCAGAACCTGCGCGAGCAGCGCAAGAAGGGCGTGCCGGTGTGGTTCACGCTCGACGCCGGGCCCAACCCGGTGCTGCTCACGGACGCGGCGCACGAGGTGACGGCGGAGGCCGTGGCCCGCGCGTGCGGCGCGGTGGACGTGGTGCGCTGCGTGCCCGGT
Organism: Myxococcaceae bacterium; assembly: GCA_004173515.1. Taxonomy (GTDB): domain Bacteria; phylum Myxococcota; class Myxococcia; order Myxococcales; family Myxococcaceae; genus Corallococcus. The sequence continues at coordinate 37,758 of SECN01000107.1, forward strand.
GGGGACGCGACGCTGCTGACGGAGCACCTGTTCTGATGGAGCGCGCCCTCTCCGCACCCGGCAAGCTGTTCGTCTCCGGCGAATACGCCGTGCTGTGGGGAGGCGTCTCGCGCGTGGCCGCGGTGGCGCCCCGCACGGCCGCCTACGTGCGCAGGCGGCAGGACTCGCG
>SECN01000108.1 GCA_004173515.1 Myxococcaceae bacterium
TACCTGCTGGGGGACAGCATCACCCAGTTCTCCACCGTCATCGGCGGCTACCTGTTCGCCATGGGCATCGGCAGCTACCTGTCGCGCTTCGTGGAGCGCGGGGTGGCCCAGCGCTTCGTCGAAATCGAGCTCGCGGTGGCGCTCGTCGGCGGCCTGTGCGCGCCGATGCTGTTCCTGTCCTTCACGCTCACCAGCATCTTCCCCGTCATCCTCTACGGCAGCGTGCTGGCCATTGGCACGCTGGTGGGGCTGGAGATTCCCCTGCTCCTGCGCATCCTGCAGGACCAGCTCAAGTTCAAGGACCTGGTCAGCCAGGTGCTGACGTTCGACTACCTGGGCGCGCTGGCCGCGAGCGTGGCCTTCCCGCTGCTGCTCGTGCCCAAGCTGGGGCTGGTGCGCACGTCGCTGCTCTTCGGCCTGTTGAACGCGGCCGTGGGCCTGTGGAGCACGTGGCTGCTGGCGCCGGTGCTGGCCAACCCCGTGCGCCTGCGCATCAAGGCGGTGCTGCTGTGCATGGGGTTGCTCGTGTGCTTCGCGATGGGGGACCGGCTCACCACCTTCTACGAGGACCAGCTCTACGCGGACGAGGTGGTGCACGCGACCAGCTCGCCGTATCAGCGCATCATCGTCACGCGCGGCAAGCGGGGCTTCTCGCTGTTCCTCAACGGCAACCTCCAGTTCGCCAGCATCGACGAGTACCGCTACCACGAGCCGCTGGTGCACCCGGCCATGGGGCGGGCCCAGAAGATTGAGAACGTGCTCATCCTGGGCGGCGGGGACGGGCTGGCGGCGCGCGAGGTGCTGCGCTACCCGGAGGTGAAGTCCATCACGCTGGTGGACCTGGACCCCGCCATCACGACGCTGGCCACGGGCTACAAGGACCTGGCCGCGCTCAACGGGCACTCGCTGACGCACCCGAAGATGCGCGTCATCAACACGGACGCGATGCAGTTCCTCACCGAGAGCACCAACACCTGGGACGTGGTGGTGGTGGACTTCCCGGACCCCAACAACTTCGCGCTGGGGAAGCTGTACACGACGGGCTTCTACAAAATCCTGAAGAAGCGCCTGGCGCAGGGCGGGGTGGCGGTCATCCAGAGCACCAGCCCCCTGTTCGCGCGGCGCTCGTTCTGGTGCGTGGAGACGACGCTGAAGGCCGCGGGCTTCTGGACGCAGCCGTACCACTCGCTGGTGCCGTCCTTTGGTGAGTGGGGCTACGTGCTGGTGGCGCTGGAGCCGCCCGGCCGGCACCGCCCGCTGCCGGAAGGGCTGACGTTCCTGGACGAGGACACGCTGGAGGGCATGGCGCGCTTTCCTCCGGACATGGCGCCCCTGCCGGCGGAGGTGAACCGGCTGAACAACCAGGTGCTGGTGCACTACTACGAAGAGGAATGGCGTCGGTGGAACTGACGCGGCGGGAGCTGGTGGCTGCCTTCCTGGGCGCGTCCGTGGCGAGCGCCTGTCAGCGCCAGCAGGCACCGCGCGCCCCCGTGCCGGGCGCCATCGTGGACCGCGCGGTGGACACCGGCCACAAGCTCAGAGGCGGTCCGCTGCCCCGCGCGGAGGCCTTCGAGCCGGTGGACGTGCTCATCGTCGGCGCGGGCGCGGCGGGGCTCTCCGCGGCGTGGCGGCTGGCCGGCGCGGGCGTGAAGGACGTGCGCATCGTGGAGCTGGAGGCGGAGGCCGGCGGCACGTCGCGCTCGGGCAGGAACGCCGTGTCCGCGTATCCGTGGGGCGCGCACTACCTGCCGTCGCCGCTGGAGGACCGGGGGCCGGTGATGCGGCTCCTGCGGGAGATGGACGCGGTCACCGGCGTGGACGCGGAGGGCCACCCGTCCTTCGCGGAGGAGCTGCTCATCCAGGAGCCCGACGAGCGGCTCTTCTACCGGGGCCACTGGTACGAAGGGCTGTACCTGCGCGCGGGCGCGAGCGGGAAGGACCTGGAGGAACTGGAGCGCTTCGACGCGAAGATGAACGCCTTCGCCGCCGCGCGCGACGCGAAGGGCCGCAAGGCGTTCGCGGTGCCCGTGGCGCTCTCCAGCGACGACGCGGAGTGGACGGCGCTGGACGCGCTGAGCATGGCGCGGTGGCTGGAGTCGGAGGGCTTCCATTCACCCCGGCTCAAGTGGTTCGTGGACTACGCGTGCCGCGACGACTACGGCACCACCTCCGAGCACGTCTCCGCCTGGGCGGGCATCTGGTACTTCGCCGCGCGGCAGAACGGGAAGGGTGAGCGCAGCGACGGGTTCCTGTCGTGGCCGGAGGGCAATGGCCGGCTGGTGCGGCAGTTGTCGTCGTCGCTGGGGCCGCGCCAGGTGGAAACGAACGTGCTGGTCCACACGGTGGAGCCGGGGGAGGGCGGCTGCCGCGTGCATGCGCTGGATGCGCGCACCGGAGCGCCCCGCGCCTTCCAGGCCCGGCAGGTGGTGCTGGCGTGTCCGCGCTTCGTCGCCGCGCACGTGGTGGCGCCGTGGCGTGAAGCCCGGCCCGCGTGGATGGACGCCTTCGTGTACAGCCCGTGGGTGGTGGCGAACCTGACGCTGTCGGGGCCGCCCGCGTCGCGCGGCTTCCCGCTGGCCTGGGACAACGTCCTCTATGAGAGCCAGAGCCTGGGCTACGTGGTGGCCACGCACCAGTCGCTGCGCCAGGACGAGCGCGGACCCACGGTGCTCACGTGGTATCTGCCCATGGCCGGCGAGGACGTGAAGGCCGAACGCAATAAGGCCCTCTCCGCCACGTATGCGGACTGGGAGGCGCTGGTGATGGCGGACCTGCTGCCGGCGCATCCCGGCGTGGGCGCGCTCGCGCAGCGGCTGGAGGTGCAGCGGTGGGGACACGCGATGATCCGTCCCGCGCCGGGCTTCCTCTGGGGTGAGGCGCGCGCGGCCGCCGGGGAGAGCCTGGGCCGGCACCTGCACTTCGCGCACACGGACCTGGGTGGCATGGCCTTGTTCGAGGAGGCCAACTGGTTCGGCGTGCGCGCCGCGGAGCGGGTGCTGGCGGGAATGGGGCGGACGTCCGCCAGTTGGTTGTAGCCGCCGTTTCGGGAGGGATGGGCCTCATGCAGCAGGACAAGCGCTTCAGCCGTTCGGAGTTCCTCGCACTCAGCAGCCTGCTCGCGGGCTCGACGCTGTTTCCGGCCCGGGGCGACGCCGCGCCGGACGGTGGCGTGGCGCCGGTCCGCGCGGCGGCAATCCCGGCCCCCGCCCGGGCTCCGGATGGCGGGGTGGCGGCGGCCCCCGCGATGCCCACGCAGGCGGAGTTCGACCAGATGCGGAAGGCCTGCACCGCGTCGCTGACCGCGGGCTCCAACGCGGACGACGGCGCGGAGTACGTGCGCATCGGCGAGTGGATGCAGCGCCAGAAGCTGTCCAGCGACGTGTACGGCAACGGCGAGTTCGTGCAGGCCTTCGAGAAGCGCGTCGCGGACCTGCTCGGCTTCGAGGACGCGTGCTTCATGCCCACCGGCACCATGGGCCAGCTCATCGCGCTGCGCATCTACGCGGACGCAAGCGGCGTGCGCACCGTGGGCGTGCACCCGTCGTCGCACCACGTGCTGCACGAGGACGACAGCTACGCGGTGCTGCACCAGTTGCGCGCCGTGTACCTGGGCCCGTGGACGCGGCCCCTGCAGGCGGAGGACGTGGCGCAGGCGAAGGAGGCCCTGGGCACCGTGAGCCTGGAGCTGCCCGTGCGGTGGCTGGGTGGACAGCTCCCGACGTGGGAGCAACTGGCGGCGCTCAAGCGCACCTGCCGCGAGCGCAAGGTGAAGCTGCACATGGACGGCGCGCGGCTGTGGGAGAGCCAGCCCTTCTACGGCCGCTCGTACACGGACATCTGCAAGGGCTTCGACTCCGTCTACGTGTCCTTCTACAAGATGGTGGGCGGTATTGGCGGCGCGATGCTCGCGGGCAGCCGCGACTTCATCCGCGACGCCCGGGTGTGGCGCCACCGGCACGGCGGCAACCTGTACCAGCTTGCGCCCTACGTGGCCTCCGCCGCCATGCGCCTGGACCCGGCGCTGGCCGCCATCCCGGCCTACGTGAAGCGCGCGAAGGCCGTCACCGCGCTGCTGGCGGCGGACCCTCGCGTCACCGTGCTGCCGCAGCCCGTGCAGACGAACATGTTCCACGTGTTCCTGCGCGGCTCGCCCGGCGCGTACAACCGCCAGCGCGACCGCATCGCGCGCGAGGACAAGGTCTGGGTGGCGGGAGGCTTCGGACAGACGCGCGTGCCCGGCGTCGTGTCCACGGAGCTCCAGATGGGCGAGGGACTGGAGCGCATCAGCGACGCCGACGCGGCCCGGGCCTTCCTGCGCCTGCTCGACGCGAGCTGAGCGACCCGGGGGCGGGCTGGTGTCCAATGGCAGACACCGGCCGGGGTGAAACAGAGACACCGCGCGTCAGGCGCGGTGCACCCGGAGGACGGGTGGGTGCGTCAGGCTGCCTTCTTGACGCTGTACTGCGGCGCCTGCTCCTGTTCCTTCAGGAAGAACTCGGAGTCCAGCAGCATCCCGATGCCGCCCTTGTCGTTGTAGAAGGCGATGGGGCCGTGCGCGGTGAAGTGCACCAGCGACTCCTCCAGCGCGGTGGTGGCGGGGTGCTCCGCGCCCAGCGGCTCGAACTCGTAGTCGCCCGGGCGGGTGATGCCCATGCGGTCCTGCGTGGAGCCGGAGAGGATGAAGATCTCCGCGGGCGCCAGGTGCCGGTGCGGCGCGAAGACCGCGCCCTTCTCCATCTTGAGGATGGCGCTCCACACGCCCGTCTCCGCGCTCACGCGCAGCAGGCGGTAGGAGGTTCCAGGGCCCAGCGGCTTCCACTCCAGATCCGCGGTGTGCACCAGGACATCCATCATCGTCTTTCCGGACATGAATCCCTCCACGGTCGGGCGCTGCCTGTGTGTCGTTGTCCATGATAACGCCCAACATGGAATTCCTTGCAAGTTTGTCTCACGCACGAGGTTGTCGCGTTAGACGCGTTGCATGCGGGTGATGCCAGGGAGCGGAAGTTTCCACGGCGACTGTTCACTCGGGACGCTCAGGGTCGCATTTTCTGAATAGACAGAACGCGTGGGTGGTTCGCGGACCCGCGTGGAAACCCGCATGCAGGGCGATGTGTCACTGCGTTGGTGCTTGAGACACCCGCGCGCTCAAGCGGGCTCGTCCGCCGCCAGCGCGTCGCCGGAGGCCGAAGCCACCTTCGCGTCGTAGGCCCGGCGCGCCGCCTCCACGTGCTCACGGCGCGCGAGCGCCCAGTGGGCCAGGGCGTTGAGCGGCGTCAGCACGTCGCGGCCCATCTCCGTGAGCGCGTAGTCCACGCGGGGAGGGATGGTGGGCGTCACGGTGCGCGTCAGGTAGCCGTCGCGCTCCAGCCCGCGCAGCGTGGCCGTCAGCATCTTCTGCGACACCGTCCCGATGGACCGGCGCAGCTCGCTGAAGCGCAGGCTGCGGTCCGACAGCAGGACGATGACCAGCACCGACCACTTGTCACCGACGCGGCCGAGCACGTCGCCGACCGAGCGGCAGACTTCGGAGGGGAGTTCGAGGTTACCGAGTTTCATCCAGGTGCCTTCTTGAAGTGCGGCGCGGTTACCAACATAGACCCACTCTCCTTTTGAAACCTGTTCTCCAAAGGGTAGGACGAGGTGGGTGGGCCATGAGCGACGCACTGAAGGACGACGTGGTGCTGGTGACGGGCGGGACGGGTTACCTGGGTGGTTGGACGGTCGTCTCCCTGCTGAAGCAGGGCTACCGGGTCCGGACGACGGTGCGGAGCCTGGGCCGGGAGGCCGAAATCCGGGCCGACGTCGCCCGGGAGGTGGACGCGGGCGACCGGCTCACCTTCTTCGCCGCGAACCTGCTGGCGGACGAGGGCTGGGAGCGGGCGGCGGACGGCGCGCGATACATCCTGCACGTCGCATCCCCCATGGGCGTGGGTGAATACAAGACGCAGGACCTCATCCGCCCGGCGCGCGAAGGCACGCTGCGGGTGTTGAGGGCCGGCGCGAAGGCGGGCGTGGAGCGGGTGGTGATGACGTCCTCGATCCAGGCCGCGCTGCCGCCGGCGAATCCCGCGCCGGATGCGCCCTCGAGCGACGAGACCGTCTGGACCGACCTTGGCTCCCGCGACGCGACCCACTACACGCAGGCGAAGACGCTGGCGGAGCAGGACGCGTGGGCGTTCATCCGGGAGGGCCGCGCGGGGGCGATGACGCTCTCCACCGTGCTTCCCGCCTTCATCCAGGGGCCCATGCTGAACCGGGACGTCTCCGGCTCGCTGGAGGCGGTGGCGCGGATGCTGCGAGGGGAGCTGTCCCGCCTGCCCCGGTTGGGTTTCAGCATCGTGGACGTCCGGGACCTGGTGGACCTGCACCTGAAGGCGATGACCGCGCCCGGCGCCGCGAACGAGCGCTTCATGGGAAGCAGTGACTTCCTGTGGCTGACCGACATGGCCCGCCTGCTGCGCGAACACCTGGGCGCGCGCGCCTCGAAGGTGGGGACGCGGACGGCGCCGGACTTCCTGGTGCGGCTCGGCGCGCTGTTCGACCCGGAGATCCGCCAGCTCATGCCCACCCTGGGGGTGCGGCGGACGTTCACCTCCGCGAAGGCGGAGCGGATGCTGGGGTGGCGACCGCGCCCCGCGGCGGAGTCGGTGATCGCCAGCGCGGAGGGACTGGTGCGCCAGGGGCTGGCGTGAAGCGCCTGACGCCGCGCTTCGGGCCGGGACGCGGCGCGCAAGGGTGATGCCGCCCGCGCGTCCGGGGTGCGGGCGGGCACTCCCGGGCCCGGGGAACGCGCACCCATCGGCCGGGTCCTCACGCGTGCGCGGAGGTTGCTATCCTCCGGGCCCCGATGCCCCGTCTCCTCGCGCCCACGCAGGCCTGGCTGTTCGGCCCTTCCGTGGACCTCACCGTGTTCGCCGGCAGTGCGCTCGTGTCCGTGGCGCTCGTGCTGGCCGCGCCGTGGCTGGGCGTGGTGGGGGATACGCCCGCGTGGGCGTGGCTGGTGTTCGTGGTGGGCGTGGACGTGGCGCACGTCTGGTCCACGCTGTTCCGCACGTACCTGGATGGCGAGGAGGTGGGGCGCCGTCCCGGGCTCTACGTGGGCGCGCCGCTCGCCGCGTACGCGGTGGGCGTGCTCGCGTACACCACGTCCCCGGGCGCGTTCTGGCGCGTGTTCGCCTACGTGGCGCTGTTCCACTTCATCCGCCAGCAGTACGGCTGGGTGGCGCTCTACGACCGCAAGGGACGCGCCTCCCCCTTCGAGCGGCGGCTGGACGCGGCGGCCGTCTACGCCGCGACGCTGGGCCCCGTCCTCTGGTGGCACGCGAACCTGCCCCGGGCCTTCTGGTGGTTCGTGGAGAACGACTTCCTCGCCGTCCTGCCGACGTGGGTGGGCACGGCGGCGCTGGGCGCGCACGCGGCGGTGCTGGGCGCGTGGGCCGTGTACCAGGGCGTGCGCATCGCGCGGGGCGAAGGGGTGCAGGCGGGCAAGGTGTTGCTGGTGGCGGCGACGTGGGTCGCGTGGTTCGGCGGCATCGTGCTGGCGCGCGACGACTTCGCCTTCACGGTGATGAACGTGGTGCTGCACGGCGTGCCGTACTTCGCGCTGCTGTTCCGCTACGCGCGCGGCCGTCACGCGGAGGGCGGCTTCGGCGCGATGGGCATCCTGTTGCGAGCGGGGCTGCCCGGCTTCCTGCTGTTCCTGGTGGCGCTGGCGCTGCTGGAAGAGGGGCTGTGGGACCTGCTGGTGTGGCACGACCGCCCGGTGCTCTTCGGCGACAGCAACCTGGCGTTGGAGCCGGACCTGATGGCGCTGGTGGTGCCGCTGCTGGCGCTTCCGCAGGCCACGCACTATGTGCTCGACGCCTTCGTTTGGAAGGCCGGCCGGGAACCCGCGCTGCTGAACAGGTTGGGTTGGGGCCGGGGAAGCCAGGGTCCGGCATCCGTCAGCCCCGCCCCCCAGCCGGTAGCCATTCCAGACGTGGGTGAATAGAGCATAAGGGCCATGGCCCGACTCCTGCTCGTCTCGAATCGTCTCCCCGTCACCGTGAAGGTGGAGAAGGACAGCGTCTCCGTGGGGCGCAGCGCAGGAGGGCTCGCCACCGGCCTGAGCCGTCCGCACGAGCGCTCCGGGGGACTGTGGATCGGCTGGCCCGGAGATGTCTCCCGGCTGACGGACGCCCAGCGCGCGAAGGTGGAGGGGCAGCTGGCGGAGCTCAACTGCGTGCCGCTGTACCTGTCCGCCAGCGAGGTCAGCCGCTTCTACGAGGGCTACTCCAACCGCGTCCTCTGGCCGCTGTGCCACTACATGCTGGACCGCATCCCCCGGCAGGACCGGGACTGGGATGCGTACCGCAAGGCGAACGAGCGCTTCGCCGACCTGGCCGCGAAGCACTACCAGCCGGGCGACACCATCTGGGTGCACGACTACCAGTTGATGCTGGTGCCCGGCATGCTGCGCGAGCGCCTGCCGCACGCGCGCATCGGCTACTTCCACCACATCCCGTTCCCGTCGTCGGAAATCTTCAGCACGCTGCCCCGGCGCACGGAGCTGCTCAAGGGCCTGCTGGGCGCGGACCTCATCGGCTTTCATGCGGTGAGCTACGTGCGGCACTTCTCCGGCACGCTCCTGCGGCACCTGGGGCTGGACACGGACGTCGACCGGGTCCTCTTCCAGGGGCGCGAGGTGCGCGTGGGCGCGTTCCCCATGGGCATCGACGCGACCGCCTTCGAGACGCTGGCGCAGGAGCCCGCGGTGCTGGACGAGGTGAAGGTCCTGCACGAGCGCGCCCACGACGAGCGGTTGCTGCTGGGCATCGACCGGCTGGACTACACCAAGGGCATTCCCCGGCGCCTGCTCGCGGTGCAGCGCGTGCTGGAGCGCACCCCGGCCCTGCGCGGACGCCTGCGCTTCATCCAGGTCGCCGTCCCCAGCCGCACCCAGGTGGCGGCGTACGCGGAGTACCGCGAGACGGTGGACGAGCTGGTGGGCCGCATCAACGGCCTGTACGGCACCGTGCACAGCACGCCCTACGACGTGGAGGGCATGGCGGACGCCATCGAAGAGGCGCTGGAGATGCCCAAGGCCGAACGCCAGCAGCGCATGCGCTGCCTGCGCGCGGGCGTGAAGGCGCGCGACGTGCACTGGTGGGTGGACAGCTTCCTGGGCCGGCTCCAGGGCCTGAAGTCCGTGGAGGAGCGCCCGCCGCTGCCGGACGGGATGCAGGCGCTGGAGAAGCTCAAGGGGCCCGGGCGCAAGGTGCTGTTCCTGGACTACGACGGCACGCTCGTGGGCTTCGCGCCCACGCCCGAGCAGGCCTCGCCGGACGCGGAGCTGATGAAGCTGCTCAAGGACCTCTGCGCCCGGCCGGACGTGGCGGTGCACCTGGTGAGCGGCCGCCCCAAGGAGACGCTGGAGGCGTGGTTCGGCGAGCTGCCCCTGGGCCTGCACGCCGAGCACGGCCTGTGGTCGCGCATGCGGCGGGGACAGCCGTGGCAGGCCCTGCCCGGCGTGTCCTGGGAATGGAAGCCCCGGGTGAAGCCCGTGCTGGAGACGTTCGCCGCGCGGGTGACGGGTTCGTTCGTGGAGGAGAAGACGGCGTCGCTCGCGTGGCACTACCGCAAGGTGGACGCGGAGTTCGGCGCGCTCCAGGCGCGTGAGCTGCGCCTGCTGCTCTTCGAGCAGTTCGGCCAGGAGCCCATGCACATCCTCCCCGGAGACCGGGTGGTGGAGGTGCGGCCCCGGGGCGTCAACAAGGGCCGCGTCGTGCCGGAGGTGCTGCAGCACGAAGCGCCGGACGTGCGCGTGCTCGCCATCGGGGATGACGTCACCGACGAGGACCTGTTCGCGGCGATCCCCAAGGGGGGCCTCACCGTGCACGCGGGCAACAAGCACACGCGCGCGGCGTACCGCATGGAGGGGCCGCCGGAGGTGCGCCGGTTCCTGAAGGGACTGCTGGGGCAGTAGCGGGGGGAGGTGCCGACGGCTGGAGTCGCCGCCGCCAGCAACCCCGTGAGAGGGCCGCCAGCGGCGAGCACTTGCTTCGAATTACTGGATGATGGTGACGACCTGCGCCTGGCACGTGGCGGGGTCGACGAAGGTCTGCGCATTGTCGATGCTGCAGAGGACGCCCTGCGTTCCGTAGGCGGTCATGCCGAGGGTCGCCGAGCAGACGGTGCCGCTGACGCTGACGTTGAGCTGCCACAGACACGTCTTCGCGGCGCCGGTCGGATCCGCCGCGTTGGTCGTGTAGTAGTAGGTCTGGGTCACCGGCGTCAGCTGCCCGACGCCCATCTGGAAGACGCCGGAGATGCTGGGGGGCGCGGTGGGCGCCAGCGGGTTGGGCGGCAGGATGTTGGGCGTGCCCGTCAGCGTATAGCCGGGGAAGGTGTTCACGCCGGTCCAGTTGGCCACGAAGAAGGTGTCGACCGTGGTGCCCGCGAGCGTCGCCGCGGAGCCCTCCAGGCGGCCCGAGCGGAGCTGGATCGTCTCCGTCGGACGGAGGCTGACATAGTCGGCGCGGTGGGCGATGAGGCTCGCGATGTCGTAGTGCTCGGCGAGCGCGACGGAGGGCATGAGGGACAGCAGGGAGGCGGCCAGCAAGCGCTTCACGTTGTTCGTCATGGTCTTGTCCTGGGGGTGTCTGGTTTTGGCCGGAGCCAATTCCTTTCTAGCAGCGCGTTTGTCTGGAAATCAAACTCAAACTGGTAATTCTAGCAATTCCAGCTTGCGCGAAGGATTGTGGTCCCGGTGCGCGGCTACGGGGTTTCCCTCGGGTCCGGTGTATGAGCAGGGATTGACCCATGCGCAGGGTGATGGCGCGGGGCGCCAACGCGCCGCGTCCCCGCGTGTCTGCCTTTGACGCGTGGGCCCCGGAAGGGGCGGGGCTTCAAAGGTTGAAGCCCACGTTCCCGACGGAGATGCTGGGTCCGAAGATGAAGGACCACTTGCTGGAGGGCACCACGGTGTCGGTGTTGGGGTCGCCGTTGGTGCGCCGGGTGATGTCGCCCCGGAACTCGCGGGCAATCCAGGCGTTGGCGCCCACCGCCGCGCCCGGGCCAATGGGCACGCGCAGGCCCAGGCCCAGCACGGCGGCGAGCGTGGGGGGAAATTGGATGTCACCGGATTGTGGCACCAGCCCCAATCCCATCAATCCCAGCTCAATGCCCAACAGGCGCTCCTGGCCCTCGTTGTTGAGCAATGCCAGACGCGACAGCACGCCGAAGTTGATGGCCAGCTGGCCCGTGGGCTGCGTGGCGCGGTAGAGGCCCGCGGGGATGGTGGCCATGGTGTAGAGGCGGAACATGCCGCCGCGCACGATGGCGGTCCACTGCGCGGAGGGCAGGCCGGTGCGGTCCACGGTGGACAGCGCGTAGCGGGATTCGTCCGCCACGTGGGACACCTGCACGAGGATGCGGTCGTACTGGCCCAGGTTGCCCTGCACGGGGATGACGCGCACTTCGCCGTTGGGGCGCAGGAACAGGCGCTGCTCCACGTGGCTTTCGCCCCGGTTGGAGCCGTCCGACTTCGTCACGTCGATGCGCAGGGTAATTTCCTGGTTGCCCTCCTGGGGCGTCAGGCGCTCGCGGTGGATGATGACGCGGCAGGTGTTGCGCATGGCGTAGGGCAGCCGGTGCGGGCGGCTGGGCGTGAGCGTCTCGTCGTGGCCGTCCGGGTCCGCGCAGATGAACTCCACCAGGTTCTCCACGTTGGTGGGCACGCTCGCCTCGCGCACCGCGCGCTGCACGCGCTCGCTGGTGAGGAACAGGTCCGTGGTGGCCAATTCCGCGGGCAGCGTGGGCAGCCGGTAGCCGAAGCGCAGCGACACGAAGCCGCCCGCGGTGGCCTCGCCCTGCACGAGCGTGGCCGAGTCCCGCGTCGTCACCGTGTACGCGCCGCCCAGGGGGCGCAGCACGAAGCGGCCCAGGCCGCCGTTGGAGGCCACCGTCACCTCCGCCGGGCGGTTGGTGGGCACGAAGTCGATGCCGCCGTGGCCGGGCAATTCCAGCATCGCGCGAGGGTCCGGCACCGGCCGGGTCTCCGCCGTCTCGGAGGCCACGACCGTGCCGTCCACGCGGGACGTGGTGGCCGTCACCGTCACCTGGGGCTCGTCGGTGCCCCGGGTGCGCAGGAGCACGTAGGTGCCCTCCGGGACCTTCACCACGCGCTCCACGCGGGTCCTGGCGCCGTTCACCGTCCACAGCAGGCCGCGCGGGTCGTGCGCGCACGCCGCGTCCAGGCGCATGACCAGCCCGGAGTCCTCCGCGTCGCGCAGCACCGTGCCCTCCACGGCCGTCAAGGGACACGCCAGCACGGGCAGCGTCTCCGACACGGACGTCTCCAGCGCGTCACCCCGGGCGAAGAACACGCGGGGCACCAGCCGCAGCCGCAGGGACACGGTGGGGTTCAACCCCGGCACGTTGCGGATGGACACGGCGCCGTCCGTCACCTCGCAGCGCGCGGAGCCGCAGTCCACGGAGGCGATGGCCTCCGAGTGCGTCACCGCCGTGTAGCCGGGGCCCTTGGACAGGTCCACGCCGGAGGACTGCACCAGCGGCCGGGTGAGCACGGTGCGGCCGGGGCGCAGGCGGAAGGACTCGTCGTCCAGGAAGCGCCCGTTGGCGTCGTACGTCGTCACGTCCGCGCCCGAGCGGGCGAAGGCGGGGCGCCACGACAGCGTCGCGTCCGTGGGCAGCCCGGGCGTCACCGGCACGGCGCACTCGGAGGGGCCGTTGGGCTCCAGGCACAGGTCTTCACCTTCCACGGCCTTGCCCTGCGGCTCCGGTCCCCGGGGCACGCCGGACCAGGCGATGGTCACGTTCTTCAGGCCGGTGCCCTTGAGCTCCAGCCGTCCGTCGTCCGGGTAGAAGGTGGTGGCCGCGCTGTCGATGCGGGGGAAGGGCCCGGTGGCCACCACGACGACGGTGTCGGTGGCCGTGGCGCACGCGGCCTCGTCCGCGGCGACCTTCAGCTCCAGCGTGCGAGAGGCGTCCTCCGCGCGGGTGGGCGGCTTGAGCGAGCGTCCATCCGGGGAGAGCACCCAGCCGCCGCGCACGGGGCCGCAGAGGACGCCCTTGGGGACGACCTCCACCGCCCGCCCCCCTTCGGGAAGCTGGACGACGGGGGTGGCGGCGGCGGTGGTGCCCGCCACCAGCAGGCAGCCAAGGACGAGCGCGCGTGCACGGTGCATCCGTTTCTTAAGCACGGAGGGCCGCACCCGGGTCAAGCCCTCCGTGCATCCCGGCGCGACAGACGCGCCGGGAGTGTTCCACCGCGACTACCGCGATGCCGTCTTCTGCCCCGGACCCTGGAGCAGGATGCGGCGTCCGAAGGCCCGGTCCACGCGGCCCAGGAACTCACGGAACTGCGGGTACTCGTCCGCCTTGATGCGGGCGACGGAGAGGGCCACCTCGCCGTCGGCGACGAGCGTGCCGTCCTCCACGCGGTAGGTGAGCTTCACGCGGCCGAACGGCGTCGTCTCCTCCACCGCCTGGGGCATCTCCGCCACGGTGTAGCCGCCGGGCAGCGTGTAGCGCAGCTTGAAGGTGTTCACCCACGGGCTCTGCATCACCAGGTCGAAGCGGCGCTCGGCGAGCGACGCGTACGCCTGCTGGTAGGTGCGCCCGGTGCCGAAGGGCAGGAAGCGCAGGTTGCCGCCGGGGAGGACCTCCGCGTAGCGCGGGATGCCCATCTTGAAGTCCAGCGCCACGTCGTCATCCAGGCGGGTGGTGTCGCTGAGCTTCACCTCGCGCACGGTGAGGCCGGGGAAGCTCTGCGCCCACGAGCGCTCGAAAGTGGACTTGCGCGTGGACTCCGGGCGGTAGGCGCGGCGGTAGTCCGGCGCTGTCTGGCCGGACACGCTGCTCTGACCCTTCACCTCCGCGCCGCCGTCGGGCCGCAGGGCGACCTCCATGGCCAGCGTGGTGGTGTTGTCCTGAGCCTTGGCCTCCGGCGTGGTGAGGAAGTTGCTGGTGCCGTTGGGGTCCACCACCAGCACGTTGGCGACGCGGTCCGCGCTGGGCAGCTCCTTGGCGCCGTGGAACTCCGCGGTGCCGTCCAGGTACAGGTCGAACTTGGGCACGTACGCGATGGCGTGGTTGAAGGCCGCAAGCGACGCGGGCTCCGCGTCCAGCGAGCCCAGGTTGCGCATGCGCAGCAGCACCAGCCGGCTGTCCACGCCCGCCACCTTCAGCATGGAGTAGATGAGGCTCGCCTTGTCCTTGCAGTCACCGAAGCGCCGGGCCAGCACGCGGTCGACGCGGTAGGGCTTGAAGCCGTGGATGCCGAACTCCAGCGCCACGTAGCGGGTGTTGGTGACGACGAAGGAGTAGATGGCGCGCACGACGGCCAGCTCGTTCTTGCGGTCCACGCCCTGGAGCACCTGATCCACCGTGGCCTTCAGCTCCGCGTTGGGCTGGAGCTGGTCGCGCACGAGGCCCCACCAGTAGTGGCCCACCTGGTCCCACGTCTTGTACGTGGAGATGTGCAGGTTCTGCGCGACCTCCGCCCAGCCCGGCATGCCCGGCTCCGGCACCACCTTGGAGACGTGCTTGGCGCCGAAGCGGTACAGCGTGCGGGTGTTGTCCTCCAGCGGCGACTGCTGCTGCTCCACGCCCGCCAGGCGGCTCTTGTTCCAGTACAGCTGCCGCTCCTTGGGCATGTCCACGACGTACTGGAAGCGCACCTTCGGGTAGACGCCCTGCACGCTCTCCACGTCGCCCCAGTAGTCCGACAGCAGGTTGTCCTGCGCGGTGTCATCCAGGCGGTACGTCAGCTCCAGCGTGTCGCCCACCGCGAGCGACGGGAAGGACAGCACGCGCATGCGGGCGTCGTAGTACATGCCCGTCCACGGCTCGTTCATGTTGCGCTCGGCGTCGCCGTAGCTCTCCACCACGGAGCCGTCCGGCTTCGTCACGCGGGCCTTGAGCACGCGCACCTCCTGGCGGTCCGGCGAATAGCTGACGGGGAAGTTGCGGAACGCGTCCACGCCGCGCGTGTTGAGGACCTTCACCACCATCTGCTGCAGGCGGCTGGACAGGCCGCTCTTCTGCACGCGCACGTAGGTGTTGTCCACGAGGTACACGGCGTCCTCGTGCACGTAGCCCTCGGCCTCCTTGGCCAGGGGCTTTGAGTCCACCAGGTACTGCGTGCCCGCGCTCTCCGTCTCACCCTTGAGCGTGCGCAGGGCCTCCTTGAGGCCGGGGTTCTGCGGGCGCAGCACCAGCGAGCGCTCGAAGGCGGCCAGGGCCGGCTCGCGCTGACCCGCGGCGAGCAGCGCGCGGCCTTCGCGCTCGTAGACTTCGGGCTCGTCCGGGGACAGGGCCTTGGCCTCGGTGAAGAGCGCGGCGGCCTCTTCCACGGTGCCGTTGGAGGCCTTGAGCTCCGCCAGCCGCACGCGCGAACCGTTGTCGAACGGGTTCAGGTCGGTGAGCTTCGCATACTCGCGCTCGGCGGCGTCCACCTTGCCCGCGTCCGCGAGCTGCGAGGCGAGCTGGCGGCGGGTGTTGGTGTCATCGAAGCGCAGCGCCAGCACCACGCGCATGCGGTCCATGGCCTCCTGGTTGCGGCCCAACTGCCGGGACGCCGCCGCGGCCACGCGCACCACGCGGGGGACGCGGGGCTGCTGCCGGAAGGTCTCCTCCACCAGCGCATGCGCGCGGGCGCGCTCACCCAGGGCCTCGGCGGCGCGGGCCAGCAGCAGGCGCGCGCCCGGCTCGTTGCGGCCGTCGTCCTTCTCCATCAGCGGGGCCAGCAGCGGCTGCACGCGCTCCGGGTGGCCCCGGTCCATCTCGTGGTCCGCCAGCGCCAGCCGCGCCGGGGCGAACGTCGGATCCGCCTTCACGGCGGCCTCCAGGAAGCGGCGGCGCTCGTTCAAGTCATCCGTCTGGGTGTTGGCGGCCAGCAGCTGGAGGCGCGCGTCGTTGGGCGCGGCCTCGGCGGCGGCGGCGGCCTCGGCGGCGGCGGTGTGTTCGCGCTCGTCATAGGCGCGGAAGAAGGCGAGCACCTGGGCGTAGTCGCCGCGCAGGGCCGCGTCGTCCGGGTTCTTCTCCACCAGCGCGCGCAGCGAGGACGTGAGGGTGGGCAGCGGCTGCGGCGCGGGGGCCGGCATGCGCTCCAGCGCGGGGGCCTTGGCGGGCAGCGTGGCGCGGGCGGACGCCGTCTCCGAGCGCAGGTAGAAGCCCAGCGGGCCGGACTCCTGGCACACCTTCACGAGGACGCGGTTGAGGCCCTTCTTCAGCTTCACCGACACGCGGGTCTGGTCGGGGCGGGGCAGGTTGTAGCGGTCCTCCTTGGAGGCCAGCTGCCCGTTCACCCACAGGCGGTAGCCGCCGGAGGTGCCCAGGCCCAGCGCCACGCGCGTGTCCTGGGGCACTTCCAGCCAGGTGAGCGCGTACGCCACGGCCTCCTTGTTGGGGCGCACGGCGGTGGCCAGATCCACGAAACCGTCCGCGGACGTGACGGACAGCTTGCGCCAGGTGGCCTCGTGGCCCTTGGCGCCGGGGTAGCGCGCCGTCAGGTCCAACGCGGCGGTCTCCGGACCGAAGTCGGTGTCGCAGCCGGCCTTGCCTTCGTTCTCGAAGCCGCCGACGACGTAGTAGTCATTGACGAAGCCCAGCCACTGGCGGACTTCATTGGCGCGCACCATCCGGCCCCGGGAGCGCTCCGCGTCCATCAGCAGGATTTGGGCGGTGGTGCGCGTGTTCACGTCGGACGTGCGGCGGGACGCGATCTGCTGGTAGGTGCTCACCAGCGGGGTGAGGTCCTCCACGTCGTCCACCAGCGCGTGCATCCGCAGCAGGGCGGCGGCTCCGCGCGGGGAGCCCGCGGCCTTCTGGGCCTCGGCCGCGTACTCGCGGGCCCGGTCGTCCGCGTTCGGCTTCGCGAGCGCCAGCACGGGGCAGGTGAGCACGAAGACTGCGGCCAGCGATGTGAAACGCGACATCCGTTCTCCTCGGTAGAGCAGCGGCGCCAGCAGCGACGCCGGGACAGCAGGGGGCGACGACGCCGGTGAACAGGCGGACCCGTCGCGGCCTTCCCCTGCATGTGGCCCCGGACGGCGGGCAGGCAACCAGAACCCCTCCACTCTATGACGGACCGGTGTGGGGCGGGGTGGGCCCGTGGAGGCAGGACGTCGAAAATGAGCAGGGCCGGCACGGGCGCTGATGCCCGTGCCGGCCCCGATGTGCGCCGCTGGTGGCTGCCCGGCGGTCAGTGCAGCTTGGAGTACAGGGCGTTGACGAGGGTTCCGTCGTCGCCGCTCAGCTCCCAGAACATCGCGCCGCCCAGGCCCTTGGACAGGATGTAGTCCGACTTGGCGTTGAGGCTCTGCGCGTCGTCGTAGGCCACCCACACCTTGGTGGTCGGGCTGTAGAGGTAGGCCTGCTTGCTCTCCGGGTGGAAGAACTTCGTGTAGCCGGAGCCCGCGCGCTCGTAGTTGGCCTTGAGGTCCTTGAAGTCGAACACGCCGGTGAGGCCCGACTGGCCGTCATCCCAGGTGCCCTTGGTGGGGACGCCGCTCTGGAACAGGCCGTTGTTCACGTTGGGCACGTTGCCCCAGCCGCGGCCGTAGAACGGAACGCCCACCACGATCTTGGAGGCGGGCACGCCCAACTGGAGCATCTTCGCGATGGAGCCATCGGTGTAGAAGCCGTCCACCGCGCCCGGGTCGCCCGTCACGCGGTTGAGCGCGGAGTGGAAGTTGACCGTGCTCTCGAAGGCGCCGTGGTAGTCGTAGGACATCACGTTGATCCAATCGAGGATGTTGGCCAGCTTCAGCGTCTCCTGCTTGTTGGCGAGCAGGTCCGGCGAAGCGCCCGACGCGATGGTGAGCAGGTAGGGCTGGCCCGTCTGCGCCGTCACGGCGGCCAGCTGGGTGCGGAACTCCTGCATGAGCAGGGTGTAGTTCGCCTTGTCCGCGGGGCTGCTGATGTTGTCCGGCAGGCCGCCACCGGTGGGGTACTCCCAGTCCACGTCGATGCCGTCGAACACGCCCGTGCCGTTGGCCGGGGTGACGCCGGGGAACTGGCCCTTCACGTACAGGTCCACGCAGGACTTCACGAACGCGGCGCGCGACGCGGAGGTGGCGGCCACCTGCGAGAAGTACTTGGACCAGGACCAGCCGCCAATGGAGATGAGCAGCTTCAGCTGGGGGTTCGTCTTCTTCATCTCCTTGAACGCGCGGAAGTTGCCGCGCAGCGCGCCCGCGTCCCACTCACCCGGGAAGCCGAAGCCCTTGTCGATGTCCGCGAACGCATCCCCGAGCACGCACTTGCCGTCCGGCGTGATGTTGGAGAAGGCGTAGTTGATGTGCGTCAGCTTCGACGCGGGCACGTTGGACACCTGGTAGTTGCGGCCGTAGATGCCCCACGCGGTGAAGTAACCGACGATGCGCTTGTTGCCTGCGGGAGGCTGGCCGGAGATGGCCACGGTGACGGTGAGCGTCTTCGTGCCCACGTTGCCGGCGGCGTCGTACGCCTTCACGGTGTACGTGTACGTGCCGTTCTGCGCGGAGGAGGAGAACGCGCGGCTGAACGATGACGCGGTGGCGACGAGCGTGCCGTTCTCCAGGATTTCAATCTTCGTCACGCCCACTTCGTCCGTGGCGCTGGCGGAGATGGTGAGGGAGCCAGCGGTGGTGATGCTGGAGGTGCTGCTGGACGCGGTGACGACGGGGGCCTTCGTGTCACCGACGCCAGGGATGGCCACGGTGACGGTGAGCGTCTTCGTGCCCACGTTGCCGGCGGCGTCATAGGCCTTCACGGTGTACGTGTACGTGCCGTTCTGCGCGGAGGTGGAGAACGCGCGGTTGAACGACGACGCGGTGGCGACGAGCGTGCCGTTCTCCAGGATTTCAATCTTCGTCACGCCCACTTCGTCGGTGGCGCTGGCGGAGATGGTGACGGAGCCGGCGGCGGTGATGCTGGAGGCGCTGCTGGACGCGGTGACGACAGGGGCCTTCGTGTCGCCACCTCCCGTCGCGGGACCGACGTCGAGCCACAGCGAGGCCACGGCCGAGGGCGTCCAGTCCGACTGGGACGTGTGCGGCTGACGGCACTCATAGATGCGGCCTTCATAGGAGACGCGCGTGCCTGGCGAGTAGGCGACGCCCACGGCCCACGCGGCCTCCAGCGGCGCCTTCATCACGCTGCCCGGGCCCTCGGCCTCGGGCGTGAAGAGTTCCTGGCCACATCCGGTGACGGTCAGCGCGGACGCGACCAGGCCCATGATCCACTTGCTACGCAGCATTCGTGTTCTCCTCGCCTGCGGTACACGCGGAAGGAGTCACGACCCGATTTTTCAGGGTTAATCGCGGAGTTATTTTTCCGGACTGCGCGCCTGCCCGCCGACCCAGGTGGTGTGGACGGAAAGGTCTTCCTTCAACAGCACCAGGTCCGCGCGGTGGCCCGGAGCGATGCGGCCCCGGTGTCCATGCACGCCCAGGAACGTCGCGGGATGGAGCGACGCCATGCGCAGCGCTTCCTCCATCGGGACACCGAGCGAGTGGACGCAGTGCCGCACGGCCGCCGTGAGGTCGATGTCCGCGCCCGCGAGGACGCCGTCCTCCGTCTCCAGGCGTTTGTTGCGGCGCAGGATGGTGCGGCCCTGGAGCGTGAAGGACGTGACGGAGGTGCCCACGGGAGGCATCGCGTCCGTGACGAGGAAGACCTTGCCGGGAGGTTTGACCTTGAGCACGAGGCGCAGGTTGTCCGCGTGCACGTGCACGCCGTCCGCGATGATGCCGCACCACGCGTCGTCATGGGTGAGTGCGGCGACGATGGGGCCGGGCTGACGATTCATCACCGGCGGCATCGCGTTGAACAGGTGCGTGAAGCCGCGCACGCCCGCGTGGAGGGCCTGCGTGGTGCGCTCGCTGGTGGCGGCGGTGTGGCCCGCGCTGAGCACCACGCCGGAGGTGGCGAGGCGGCGCAGGGTGGCATCGTCCACGCACTCCGGCGCGAGCGTCATCAACACGCGTCCGCCGTGCGCGGCGAAGCGGCGGGGCAGGGCGGTGAGGTAGTCGAGGTCGCCCGGATCAGGGACGCGGATGAAGCCCGGCGCGTGGACACCGGCGCGCTCGCGGCTGATGAAGGGACCTTCCAGGTGGATGCCGAGCACGCCGCTGTCGGGACGTGCGCTGGCTTTGAGCGCGGCCTCGCACGCCTCGCGCATGCGCGTGGGGTCGTCGGTGATGAAGGTGGGCAAGAGGCCCGTGGTGCCGGTGCGGCGCATGGCGGCGGCGATGGCGAGCGCGGCCTCCACGCTGGGCGTGTCGTTGAAGAGCACGCCGCCCGCGCCGTTCACCTGCACGTCGACGAAGCCGGGCGCGAGCAGTGTGTCCCCGGGCAGCGTGTGCACGGTGGCGCTGGCGGGAATCTCCGCGGTGGGGACGACGGAGCGCACGGTGTCGCCTTCAATGACGACGGCCTGGCCTTCGAGGAGCATGTCCCCGGTGAAGACCCGCGCGCCGTGGAGGACGACGACCGTGGCGCCGGGCATCACACGGTCTCCGTGACCTTGCGCAGGTGCGCGGGGGCGTCCGGATCCAGGCCGCGCGCGGTCGCGAGCTGGTGCACCGCGAAGTAGAAGCTCTGCACCTGGCACAGGGGTGCGAGCACCGAGGGCAGCTCCGGCAGCGTGGGCAGCGGCTGCGCGCCCGGGACGGACAGGGTGGAGTGGACGCTGGCGCCCAGCTCGACCATGCGCTGCACGACGGAGCGCATGCCCTGCGCAGCGTTGTCCTCCTGGCCCAGCGCGAGCACGGGGAAGCCCGGGCGCACGAGTCCGAGCGGTCCATGGAGGACCTCCGCGGAGCTGAAGGCCTCCGCGTGCAGGCGGCAGGTCTCCTTGAGCTTGAGGGCCATCTCGTTCGCCGCGCCCAGGCCGCTGCCGCGCCCGACGACGTAGAGGCTGGAGGCATCCTTCAAGGTGGAGAGCGCGGGCCACCAGTCGAGCTTGCTCGCGGCCTCCAGCGCGTCGGGGAAGCGACGGGCGGCGTCGTGCAGCTCGGCGGAGTCCGACCAGTAGGCGACGAGTTGGAGGAAGGCGAGGCCGGAGAGCAGGTACGACTTGGTGGCGGCGACGCTGTGCTCGGGGCCGGCGGACAGCGGGACGCGCACGTCGCACAGCGCGGACAGGGGCGAGGACTCGTCGTTGATGAAGCCCAGGACGACGGCGCCGCCCGCGCGAGCGGCCTCGGTCATGCGCAACAGGTCAGGGCTCTGGCCGGACTGGGAGATGGCGATGAAGAGCGAATCGCGCAGGTCGAGCGAGCGGGTGTTGTAGACGGACGCGACGCTGGGGCCCAGGGAGGCGACGGCGCGGCCCAGCGTGGTTTCGATGAGGTACTTGCCGTAGACGGCCGCATGGTCGGAGCTGCCCCGCGCGCAGGTGACGACGAAGCGGGGCGGGGTCCGGCGGAGGCGGGCACCCAGGTACGCCAGGGTGTCCCGGCAGCGGTCGAGCTGGAGGCGGGCGGCGGCGGGGGCCTGGGCGGCCTCGCGCGCGAGGATGGGAAGGGGAGGATTCATCGCGGTGTGCTCACGGCGCAGGGGATAGCAGTCTCCGGGGCCCCGCGGGTGGAGGAAGGCGAGGCGCGCGACACCTTCCGACAATGGCGACGCGCAAGGCGTGGCGCACCGTCCGGTAGGACCCGGGGCGCGTTTCGGGCCGTGCTTTCACGCTCCGTTGCCAGGAGGGCTGTGTCCAGGCGACCGGCGCTCCCGCGCTTTGTGTGGATTCACCGTGCGGAGCTTTGGGGGGATGAGGCGCGCGGTCCCTCGCTCTGGTCCCGCTGTGGCACGGCGAGCGGCGCGTCCCCGTGCACCCGCTGTGCCGCATGACTTGAATGGAGGACGCTCTCCGAGGAGGTGGCGCATGGCGCGAACTGGTCCGACTGTCGGACCAGTTCTGGCGAACAGGCGCCGGCAGGGCGTCCCCCTTGGCTCCGTTTCTGGCGTGCCCGCTCCAGGAGTCCGGGCTTCGCGGCAGGTGCGCAGCGCAGGCGACCGGGGGAGCTGCCCCCTGGAAGGTTCGCCGCTGGGTCATCGAGCGCGAGCACCATCACCGGGGCTCACCGGGGGCGCGACGTGAGCCCATGCGTTTCAGGCGCGGAAGCTTGACGGTGTCGCGGCACGGGGGCGAAAAGAGGTCATGCTGAAGACCGCCCTGGGACGTTTCCGCGCCGTTGCCTTCTGGGAGGGGCTGTCCTTCCTGGTGTTGCTGCTCATCGCCATGCCGTTGAAGTACGCGATGGGCCTTCCCCAGGGCGTGCGCGCGGTGGGCATGGCGCACGGCCTGCTCTTCATGGCGTACCTGTACACGCTGCTGATGGCCGCCATCGAATACCGCTGGGGTGTGAAGCGCATCGTGGTGGCCTTCGCGGCTTCACTGGTGCCCGGCGGGACATTCTGGTTGGACACGCAGCTGCGCGGTGAGGCGCGGGCGCTGGAAACGGTGAAGGCGCCCTGAGCGCTGTTGTTTCGAAGCCCGTTCCAGTGCGTATCAGGACGCGGGGTGTCCAGGCCCTGGGATGCTCGCGTCCCGTTCGCGAGGGCTCGCGCCTGTTCCTGTCGAGTGCTGGGATGACGGCCCGTGGCTTGCTCATGCGCTCGTGCGGGGGCGATTGACCGTCGGGCCTACCCGACGCAGGCTTGAGGTCATGGGACGTCATACCGACAAGGTTGGGGACGCCTTCCCTCGGGCGCCCTCGCAGGAAGAGTGGGAGCGGATGGGGTCGGAGGAGCGGGCGCAGGTGGTGGATGCACTGCCCGCGGAGGTGACGTACGACGAAATGGCGATGCCGGAGGGGGATGCCCATCAGGAGCCCAAGGCGATCGCGCGGGACGTGCTCAAGGGCTACTTCAAGCGACGCCGGCACAAGGTGTACGTGGGCTCGGAGTTGCCCGTGTACTACCCGGCGGAACGACGCTTCGCGCCGGACCTGTTGGTCGTCCTGGATGTAGAGCCGCACCGCCGGGGCAAGTGGATGGTCAGCCACGAGGGACGCGGGCTCGACTGGGTGATGGAGGTCCACGTCGGAGGCGACCGGAAGAAGGATGCTGAATTCAACGTGAGCCGCTACGCCCGTCTGGGCATCCCCGAGTACTTCATCTTCGATGGAGGTCGGCTCACGCTGGAGGGTTACCGGCTGGCGACACCTGATGCGCGCGTCTACACGCGCATCGAACCCCGCCACGGTCGCTACGTCTCCGAGGTGCTGGGACTTGAGCTCCAGGTAGAAGGCGAAGACGTGCGCTTCTGGGTGGGCAATGCGCCGTTGCTGGATTCCGAGGAGTTCATCGATCGGCTGGAGGACCACTCGATAGGGCTGCAACATCGGGCGGAGGAGGCCGAGCGACGCCTCACGGAAGAGACACGGCGTCGCGATGAGGAGACCCGCAGCCGCGAGGAACTGGAGCGCCGGCTCGCGGCGGAAGAGCTCCGTCGCGCCATGGAGACGCAGAGCCGCGAGGAACTGGAGCGCCGGTTCAAGGAACTCCAGGCGGAGATGGCCCGGATGAAGAAATCCCAGAGCTGATCCACCCGCTCAGGCGAGGGTGAACGCCCTCGCCAGTGTCAGCACCTCCACTCGCGTGGCCCCTCCGTCCCGCAGGGCGACGGCTGCGGCCCGCGCGGTGGAGCCGGTGGTGAACACGTCGTCCAGCAGCAGCACCTCCCGTCCCTTCACCGCCCGCGCCGCCACGAATGCTCCCGCCACGTTGCCCGTGCGCTCCGCCTCGCTCAGCCCCACCTGCCGCCGCGTCTCTCGCGTGCGCTCCAACCACCCCACCGGTGCCACCCGCCCCGAGGCCTTCGCCAGCGTCCCCGCGAGCAACTGCGCCTGGTCGTACTGCCGCGTCCGGAACCGCCGGACATGCAGCGGCAGCGCCACCACGCACTCCGGCGCGGACCGCAGGAAGCTCCGCGCCTCGTCCGCGAGCAGTGCCCCCAGCGGCGCGGCGAGCTCCGGATGATCCTCGTACTTGAAGCGATGGATGGCGCGCGCCACCGGTCCCTCGTGCGCGAAGGGCGCCCAGGCGCGGCGGAACGGCGGTGGCACCGTCCGACACCTGGGACAGGCGTTCCCCGGGAACACGCCGGGCTCCGCGCACGTCCGGCAACACACCGGCGGCAGTCGCTCCAGCGCGGTGTCGCACGGCTCGCAGAACACCGCGCCCACGCCCGGCAGCACCTTCGCGCAGGCCAGACACATGGGCGGATACAGCAGGTCCAACAGGGCCTTCCACATCACCGGGACTCCACGGGACAGCGCATGCCGCGTCCCTCGTGCGAGCCCCGTGCCGCGCCCCACTTCACTCCCCCGAACGGCCCCGCGTCTTGTACGTGAGCACCGGCGCCAGCGTCGCCACCACCCGCACCAACCCCGCCTCCACCAGGTCCGTCACCACGCGGTCGATGGCCTTGTACGCGGGCGGCGCTTCCTCGAAGAGCAGGTCGCGGTCCTCGCAGACGACGTGGCTCTTGAACACCGTGCGCGTCAGCGACTCCGCCGTGAAGCGCTCCTTCAAACGCTCCCGGGCCGCCGTGCGCGTCCACTTGCGGCCCGCGCCGTGCGCCAGGCTGTGGGCGCTGTGCTCGCCCGGGCCCACCGGCAACACCAGATAGCTCAGCGCGCCGCGACTGCCGGGAATCACCACCGGCCCCTCATCCCAGGGCGCCGCGCCCTTGCGGTGCAACCACCCCACGCGCCCGTCCGAGTGCCGCACGGTGACGCTGTTGTGGCACACGTCCAACACCCGCCGCCCCGTCGCCCCGATGCCCTCCAGCGTCCGCTGCGCCACCAGCGCGCGATTCGCCCGGGCCCACGTCACCGCGCCGTCGTGCCGCTCCAGGTACGCGCGCGCCTCGGCCGTCCCCGCCGCCAATCCCCCCGCCGCGTGCCGGTCCACATGCGTCCGGAGGATGGCCTCCCCCAACCCGCGCGAACCCGAGTGCACGAGCAACAGCAACCGCTCCGCCCGCAGTCCCAGCGCTTCGAAGACGCGCGCGTCGTGCACCGTCTCCACCCGCTGCACCTCCGCGAAGTGGTTGCCGCCGCCCACCGTGCCCAGCGCCGCCTCGAAGCCCGTGGCCTTGCCGCCGTGCTCCGTCAGGAACGCCTCCGCGTCCCCCTCCCAAGCGCCCTCCAGGTCCAGCTTCGCCGCCCAGCGCTCCGCCTTCGCCTTGCGCACCGGCAGGTCCACGTCCCACAGGCCCATGCCACAGCCGATGTCGCTGCCCACCAGGTAGGGATAGAGGAAGCCCTCGGACTCGAAGGCCGCGCCCACCGGGGCGCCCTTGCCGGGGTGCAGGTCCGGCAGCCCCACCGCGAGGCGCATGCCGGGAAGTCGCGCCACGGCTTCCAACTGGCGCACCGCCTCGCCCTCCACCCAGGACTGGGGCGAGGCGATGATGCGCACCGTGGCGGCCGGCGCGACGGCCGTGGAGGTTTCAGAAGGTGAGGTGGACATGGGCCGCTCGGACGCGGGCTCCGCGCGCGCCCTGACGCGCGGGCCCCCCACCCGGGCGGGCTGCCCGGCCGCCTACTTGTG
This sequence comes from Myxococcaceae bacterium, assembly GCA_004173515.1. GTDB lineage: Bacteria > Myxococcota > Myxococcia > Myxococcales > Myxococcaceae > Corallococcus. The sequence continues at coordinate 25,552 of SECN01000108.1, forward strand.
GTAGGGCTCGCCCTTGAGGATGGTGAACGCGCGGTAGATCTGCTCGATGAGCACCACCCGCGCCAGGCGGTGGGGCAGCGTCATCTTCGACAGGGACAACACCTGATGCGCCGCGGCGCGCACCGAGTCATCCAGCCCTTCATCTCCACCGATGACGAAGAGCAGGTCCTTCGCGCCCGTCTGGGCCTTGGCGACGTAGCGGCCCAGCGCCACCGAATCCAGCAGCGTGCCGCGCTCGTCCAGCGCCACCACCCAGTCCTGCGGCTTGCGCCTGGACAGGATGGCGGTGGCCTCCGCGGCCTTGGCCTCGCCGGGCTTGAGCTTCTTGCCCGACGCCTCGGTCAGCTCAATCAGCTCGAAGCGCGTGTAGTGCTCGAGCCGCCGCGCGTACTCCTGCACGGCGGGCTCGAACAGCCCGGAGCGGTCCTTGCCGATGGACAGCAGGCGGACCTTCACCTCAGGCCAGCTTCTCCCGGGGCGCGTCCGCCCACAGCCCGTCCAGGTCGTAGAAGGCGCGCACCTCGCCGTTGAAGAGGTGGGCCACGACGTCGTCGTAGTCCAGGAGCACCCACTGGCCGGTCTCCATGCCCTCGGTGCTGATGGGACGCAGCGGCTGCGAGCCCGTCTTCAGCTGCACCTGGACGTTCTCCGCCATGGCGCTCACCTGACGGTCGCTCTCGCCGGAGGCGATGACGATGTAGTCCGCGTAGGACGTCATCCCGCGCATGTCGAGGATGACGACCTCGGAGGCCTTCTTGTCGAGCAGCAGGTCGCCGATGCGGCGCGCCAGCTCGCGCGCCTTCGGGTTCTCCGCGATCTTGTGCCGGAGCCTTGGTGGCGGTCTTCGCCTTCGCCTTCGTCTTCGTCGTCTTGGATGCGGGGGTCTTCTTCTTCGTGGCCATGTGCCAACTACCCTAGCGCACCCTTGGCAAGCTTCCAGCGCTCCTCTAATGGGTTCCGTCCATGAGCGACGCCCGCCTGGAACAATTCAAGAAGATGGTGGCCCAGTTCCCTGACGCCCCCATGGCCTGGTTCTCCCTGGGGAAGCTTCACCTGGAGCGAAAGGAATACACCGACGCCATCCAGAGCCTGGAGTCCGCCGTCCGTCTGGACCCGAACTATGCCGCCGCCCTGGTCTCGCTCGGGGACGCCTACGTGGCGGCCGGACAGACGGACAAGGCCCGCCAGGTGCTGACCACCGGCCGGGACCACGCCCTGGCCCAGGGGCACCCCGGTCTGGCCGAGGAGATCGACGAGCGCATCGCCGACCTGGACTGACCCCGAGCCCGGCCTACTCCTGGTCGCGCCAGGTGAAGCCCAGGCCGAACACCTGACGGGTGTAGCTCAAGCTGTTGCGCGGCAGGCGCGTGCTCCAGATGCCCCAGGACAGCTCCATGTCCACCCGGGGGGAGACGGGCCGCGCCAGCTTCAGGGACAGGGAGTTCTGCCCCTCGTCCTCCTCCACCAGGATGATCTCCGGCGACAGGAAGATGCCGTCCGGGTAGCGCGCCAGCCCCAGCGTGCCCTGCGCGAGCAGCGTCACCTTCCAGGGCAGCCGCACCCCGGCGCTCCCGGTGAGCCGGTGGCGCAGCGCCGTCTCCCCGAAGCTGTTGGAGCTGACCTCCTGGAAGGCATACGTGAGCGACAGCTTCACCGGCCCCCGGTAGGTGTAGCCCGCGCCCGCCACCAGCGCGCCGTCCTCCCGCCGCCCGGGGGGCCGGGTGGCGCCCGGGCGGCGGGAGGAC
>SECN01000550.1 GCA_004173515.1 Myxococcaceae bacterium
AGGAATACGACGTTCACTCGCGCACGAGCTGCTCCACATGCCACCGATGAACACCAAGCCTGACAGCGCGCCCGCGCAGGACCTCCCCTCGTCGTTCGCGCTCCCGGTCGTCTCGGCGAGCAACGAGGCCAAGCCCCACGCGCACGACCACGACGATGTCGTGGCCGTCGCCCTGGAGCACGCGTCCACCCGCGCCGTTTCGGCGGAAGGCGCGTACGGCAAGACGTACTGGCTCGGCCTGGAGGAGAAGCTCGCCACGCCGGAGTTCCTGGAGGAGACCCGCCCGGAGTTCCCCGTCGGCGCGGACCTGCCCCCCACCGGCTTCGCCCGCCGCGAGTTCATGCAGATCCTCGGCGCGTCGCTCGCCTTGGCCGGCGCCACCGCGTGCAGCACCCGCCCGCAGGACGAGCGGATGGTGCCGTACACGAAGACGCCGCCGGAAGTCGCCCCGGGCAACCCGCTCCACTATGCCTCCGGCATGACGCTGGCCGGCCACACCTCCGGCCTGCTGATCACCGCGCGCGAGGGCCGGCCCATCAAGGTGGAAGGCAACCCCCAGCACCCCGTCAACCAGGGCGCCGCGGGCATCTTCGAGCAGGCCTTCCTGCTGTCGCTCTATGACCCGCAGCGCGCCCGCGTGCTGCGCCAGGGCAACAACCCCCGCTCGCTGCGCGTGCTCGCCGAGGACATCTCCTCGCTCGTGGGCACCAAGGCCGTGGGCGACGGCGGCGCCCGCCTGCGCTTCCTGTCGGAGCCCCTCAATTCGCCCCTGCTGGCGGACCTGAAGGCGCGCATCCAGCGCAAGCTGCCGTCCGCGAAGTTCCACAGCTTCGCGTCCATCTCCAACGAAGCCGCCGACACCGCGCACCGCGCCCTGTTCGGCCAGCCCGTGCAGGCCGTCTACGACCTGAGCCGCGCGGACGTCATCGTCTCCCTGGACGCGGACTTCCTGGAGAGCCGCCCGGCGAACCTGGGCATGTCCCGCCAGTTCGGCGACCGCCGCGACCCGAAGAACGGCGAGCTCAACCGCCTCTACGTGGCCGAACACCGCATGTCGATCACCGGCGGCATGGCCGACCATCGCCTGCGCGTGAAGTCGCAGGAGATCTTCGGGCTGGCCGCCGCGCTGGCGCAGGCCGTCGGTGGCGCCGCCGCCTCGCTAGCCTCCTCCGCCAGGGGAGGGACGCTGCGCCCGGAAGTCGCCTCGTGGGTGCAGGCCGTGGCCCAGGACCTCAAGTCCAAGGCCGGCCGCAGCGTCGTCCTCGCCGGTGAGCGTCAGCCCGCCGCCGTGCACGCGCTGGCCCAGGCCATCAACGCCGCGCTCGGCAACGTGGGCGCGACCGTGAAGGTCGTCCCCGCCGCCGCGCCGGAGCCCTCCGGCCTCGCGGAGATCCGCGCCCTGGTGGAGGACATCAAGGCCGGCCGCGTGGACACGCTGGTCATCACCGCGTCCAACCCCCTCTACGCCCTCCCGGTGGACGCGGGCCTGGCGGAGGTGCTGGACCCCAAGCTGAACGCCAACCGCAAGGCCCTGTCGGTCCTGTACGCGGGCCACTACGAGGACGAGACCTCCAAGTACGCCGACTGGTTCGTGCCCCTGGCGCACCAGTTGGAGACCTGGAGCGACGGCCGCGCGGTGGACGGCACGGTGTCCATCGCCCAGCCCCTCATCCAGCCGCTCTTCAACGGCATCCCGGAAGCGGAGCTGTACGCGCTGTTCCTCGACCAGCCCTTCCGCCCCGCCTACCAGCTGCTGCGTGAGTTCTGGACGGCGCAGGGTGGCGAGGCTGGCCGCGCTGACTTCGAGACCCGCTGGGAGACCTGGGTCTCCGAGGGCGTCATCCCTGGCACCGTCGCCACCGCCATCGCGGCCTCGCCCGACGTGGGCGCCGCCTCCGCCGCGGTGTCCGCGTACCAGCCGCCGTCCGCCGGCGACCTGGAGATCAACTTCGTCGCCGACTACAAGCTGCTCGACGGCCGCTTCGCGAACAACGCGTGGCTCCAGGAGCTGCCGGATCCCATCACGAAGATCGTCTGGGACAACGCCGCCATCCTGAGCCCCGCCACCGCCAAGAAGCTGGGCCTGGAGAACGGCCAGCTCGCGGAGCTGGAGTACGGCGGCCGCAAGCTGCAGGTCCCCGTCACCATCCTCCCCGGCAACGCGGACGACACCGTCACCGTGGCCCTGGGCTACGGCCGCACCGGCCTGCACGAGGTGGTGGCCAAGGACGTCGGCTTCAACGCGAACCTGCTGCGCAGCGTGAATGCCCCCTGGTTCGACGGCGGCGCGAAGCTCACCAAGGTCCGCGGCAGCCACACCTTCGCCCGCACCCAGTACCACTGGCGCATGGAGAACCGCCCGCTGGCGCTCGACATGTCCGTCAGCGAGCTGGCGCACCCGTCCAAGAACACCGAGCACATCCTGGAGCGCGTGCAGGGCGAGCTGAAGCTGGGCAAGCAGAACAACCTGCCCGACTTCGACTACGCCAAGACGCCCGCCGAGGGCTACAAGTGGGGCATGTCCATCGACCTGTCGCGCTGCACGGGCTGCAACGCCTGCGTCATCGCGTGCCAGGCGGAGAACAACATCCCCGTCGTCGGCAAGGAGCAGGTGGGCCGCGGCCGTGAGATGGCCTGGCTGCGCATCGACCGCTACTTCCAGGGCGACGAGCACGACCCCGCCATGGTCATGCAGCCCGTCGCGTGCGTGCACTGCGAGAAGGCCCCCTGCGAGTACGTCTGCCCGGTGAACGCCACCGTGCACTCGGACGAGGGCCTCAACGACATGGTGTACAACCGCTGCGTCGGCACGCGGTACTGCTCCAACAACTGCCCCTACAAGGTCCGCCGCTTCAACTACCTGCACTACACGCAGGGCAAGACGCCGACCGAGAAGATGCTGATGAACCCGGACGTCACGGTGCGCAACCGCGGCGTCATGGAGAAGTGCACGTACTGCGTCCAGCGCATCGAGCGCGTGCGCATCAACGCCCGCGTGGAGAAGCGCCTCATCCAGGAGAAGGAACTCCAGACGGCGTGCCAGCAGACCTGCCCCACGCAGGCCATCGCCTTCGGCTCCCTGGCGGATCCCGCACAGCGCGTCACCCAGCTGCACGAGGACGAGCGCGCGTACCGGCTGCTGCACGAGCTGGGCACCCGTCCCCGCACCGCCCACCTCATCCGTCTGCGCAACCCCAACCCCGCCCTCGTGGCCACGGCTCCCGCTGAATCGAAGTCGGCGCCCGAAGGAGGTCACTGACCGTCATGGCCGAGACCGCTCACGCAATCCCGCTCGACCCGCTCGAGCCCCGGGACCTCGTCGCGCCGCACCACGACGACAAGTCCCTCAATGAGACGCTGCTGGACCATGTCTGGCGCAAGCCCGGCAAGGGCTGGTTCATGATGCTGGGCCTCACGTCCGCCGCGCTGGGACTGCTGGTCATCGGCGTCACCTACACGCTGGCGCGCGGCATCGGCGTGTGGGGCAACAACCAGCCGGTCGGCTGGGCGTTCGACATCATCAACTTCGTCTGGTGGGTCGGCATCGGCCACGCCGGAACGCTCATCTCCGCCATCCTCCTGCTCTTCCAGCAGAAGTGGCGCACGAGCATCAACCGCTTCGCGGAAGCCATGACGCTGTTCGCCGTCATGTGCGCCGGCCTGTTCCCGCTGCTGCACACGGGCCGTCCCTGGTTCGCCTTCTGGCTGTTCCCCTACCCCAGCACCCTGGGCGCGTGGCCGCAGTTCCGCTCGCCGCTGGTGTGGGACGTGTTCGCCATCTCCACGTACCTCACGGTGTCCGCCCTCTTCTGGTTCGTGGGCCTCATCCCGGACCTGGCGGCCCTGCGGGATTCGTCCAAGACGAAGCTGCAGCGCACCATCTACGGTCTGTTCGCCCTGGGTTGGCGCGGCTCCGGCCGGCACTGGCACAACTATAAAATCGCCTACCTGCTGCTCGCCGGCCTTTCGACGCCGCTGGTCGTGTCCGTGCACACCATCGTTTCGTTCGACTTCGCCGTGTCGCAGCTGCCCGGCTGGCACGCGACCATCTTCCCGCCCTACTTCGTGGCCGGCGCCGTGTTCAGCGGCTTCGCGATGGTCATCACGCTCATCGTGCCCGCCCGCAAGTACCTGGGCCTCCGGGACGTCATCACCGACCGCCACCTGGAGAACATGAA
>SECN01000551.1 GCA_004173515.1 Myxococcaceae bacterium
ACGATGGTGCCGGAGGTGGAGCCGGACCTGTACTACGTGGTGGACGACGACGCGGACACGCGCGAGGCGTTGACGCTGCTGCTGGAGAGCACCGGCGCGCGCGTGGTGTCCTTCGCGGATGAGCTCGCGCTGTTCTGCGCGGTGGCGCGACGTCCGCCCACCGCCATCCTGCTGGACGTGGTGCTGCACTGGGTGGACGGCCTGCGGCTGTGCGAGGGCCTCAAGCAGCACCCGCTCACCCGGGACACCCGCGTGCTGGTGATGAGCGGGCTCAACCGTCCGCACGTGCGGCAGCGCGCGCTCGACGCGGGCGCGGAGGCGTTCCTGCCCAAGCCGGTGAACCCGGACCGCCTGCTCTGCCAGCTCACCGGCCGCGTGCCCGCGCCGATTGCGACGCCGGGGGTCGCGCTCCCCGCTTCCGTGGGGCCGTTCGGAGAGGATCGCTACGCGTCCTGAAGCGTCGTCGACTTCGATGAAGCGGCCCTGACGCACAGGGCCGCGGCTTTCGTGTGACTTCGGACACCGGCGTTGGACCGCGAGACGGGGTTGCAGGGCCTGGCCGGCGTGCGCACGGTGGCCGCCCCATGATCACGACCTCCCGCCTCTTCGCAGGTGCCCTGCTCTGCCTCTCGCTCGCGTGCAACGACCGGACGAACTCCGGCGGAAACCCCACACCGGAAGGGACGATTCCGACGCCCCAGGTGCCTGACCGCGAGGACGCGGTGCGGGCGGTGGTCGCGGCGAACCACCTGGTCCGGCCCGCGTTGCAGACCTTCGGCCCGGAGAAGCTGGCGCAGCTGTCCGTGCCGACGGGCTTCCAGGTGAGCGTCTTCGCCCAGGGCCTGACGACGCCGCGCATGCTCGCGGTCCGGCCGGATGGCACCGTCTACGTCACCGAGCGCGAGGCGGGCCGGGTCACCCTGCTGCGCGATCTGAACGGCGACGGCACCGCGGATCAGCGCGCCGTGGTGGCCAGCGGCCTGGGCCAGAAGAACGAGGGCGTGCATGGGCTCGCGCTGAGCGGCGACCGGCTCTACATGGCCACGGACCGGCAGGTGTTCGTCGCCACGGTGGGCGCGGACGGCTCGCTGGGCACGCCGTCGCTGCTCGTGGAGCGGCTTCCGGACGCGGGGCAGCACGCGAACCGGACGCTCGCGGTGGGGCCGGACGGCAAGCTCTACGTGTCGGTGGGCAGCACGTGCAATGCGTGCGCGGAGCCCAACGCGGAGAACGCCACGCTGCTCCAGTTCGAGACCAACGGCACGGGCCGCCGGGTGTTCGCGAAGGGGCTGCGCAACACCATCGGCTTCGCCTGGAACCCGACGACGGGGCAGCTCTGGGGCATGGACCACGGCTCGGATTCGCGCGGCAACGACTTCCCGCCCGAGGAGCTCAACCGCATCCAGGAAGGCGGTGACTACGGCTGGCCCTTCTGCGCGGGTCAGCAGCAGGTGGACGCCTTCATCAGCAACGAGCCGCCCGACAAGCAATCGCGGCCGGAGTACTGCGCGAAGACGCAGCCGTCGGTGCTGGAGTACCAGGCGCACTCGGCGCCCATGAGCCTGACGTTCTACACGGGCGCCAACTTCCCCTCGGAGTACCGGGGCGACGCCTTCGTCGCGATGCGCGGCTCCTGGAACCGCAACCCGCCCACGGGCTACAAGATCGTCCGCGTGCGCTTCGACGCGCTGGGAAACCCCACCGCGTTCGAGGACTTCGCGTCCGGCTGGCTCGGGACGGACGGCACCACCCAGTTCGGACGGTTGGTCGGCACGGCGGTCGCGGCCGACGGCACGCTGCTCGTCGCGGACGATGCGAACGGGGTCATCTACCGCATCCGCTACGCGGGCTGAGATTCACCGACAGCTATCATTGAATTCACCCCAGGTATGACAAGACCGGGCGGTTCCCAGGGGGACTCCGCCCGGCCCGATGAGACCTTCGTCAGGCGATGACGCGGCGGATGCCCCGGCGCAGCGCCAGTGAACCGGACATCATCGCGATGCCTCGGAAGAGGACGCCGACCCCGACGAGCGTCCCCACCAGCCAGACGGAGGACGTGGGCCACCGCGCCATGACGCTGAGGCCCAGGAAGAGGGAGATGAGGCCGTAGGCCAGGTCCCATCCCCACTGGGCATAGCGGTCCATGACGGACGTGATGGCGTGGAAGAGGCCGTTGGCGAAGAAGTAGCCGGCGAGCAGCAGGGTGAGGGAGGCGAGTCCGGCCCCTGGAAACATGACGGCGAGGATGCCGACCACCGTGGTGAGGACGCCGCCCAGCATGAAGGACCAGAACAGGCCGCCGCCTCCCGTGGCCTGGGTGCGCATCCGCACGGCGGCGACGATCTCCGCGATGCCGCCGATGACCAGCATCATTCCCACGAAGTAGATGGTGACGATGCTGGTGAAGAAGGTGGCTCCCAGCAGCACGAAGCCGGCAGCGGCCGTCAGCAGGCCCAGGAGGAAGGGGGCGCCCCAGAGGGCCGAGGCGCCTGGGGGAGGACGCTCCGGTCGGGTGTCCGGTGCGCGTTCGAATCTCGTTTCCATCGTGCTCTCCGCTGTGGTGGCTCCCGGCATCGGGCACCCTCGGCCGCCTGATGGTCCGGGAGCGGGCACGCTGGAAGCGTTCTCCCTGGAACATGGGAGTGCCTCCGGGTGGCAACAATCCGCCCCTCCCGTCAGGGCGGGACGGGCCAGCGAGCGCGTGCCTTGGCGGGCGTCCATGCACGCTCAGGGGCCGGACGGATCCGACGGCATCCCGCGTTCAGGGTTCGGGGCGGACGTAGGGAGGCGAGAGGAACACCGCGCCGGGTTCCCTGCGGAACCAGGTGAGCTGACGCTTGGCGTACCGCCGGGTCTCCTGCGCGGTGTCGAGGATGGCCTCCTCACGTGTCATCCGCCCTTCCACCACGGCGCGGGCCTGCACGTAGCCGACGCTGCGCATGGGCGCCGCGTCCGCATACCCGCGCTCGAGCAGGGACCGCGTCTCCTCCACCAGTCCCTGGGCGAACAGCGCCTCCGCGCGGGTGTTGATGGCGGCATACAGCGCTTCGCGCGGAGGGTTGAGCACGAACAGGCGGAAGGCGTAGCGGTCCGGCGCGAAGGCATGGGCGCGGCGGAACTCCGAGGCCGGGATGCCCGTCTGCGCGTGGATCTCCAGCGCCCGGACGACGCGGACCAGGTCCTGGGGTGGCAGCTTCGCCGCGGTCTCCGGATCCACTTCGGCCAGCCGGCGGTGCACGGCCTCCCTCCCCTGCTCCGCCGCCACCGCCTCCAGCTCCGCGCGCAGCACCGGGAGGGCGCCGGGCGCGTCCACCACGCCATGCAGGAGCACGCGGAGGTAGAGGCCGGTGCCTCCGACGACGAACACCGGTCGCCCGCGTGAAGCGATGTCCGCGATGGCCGCGTCCGCTCTGCGTTGGTACTCGGCGGCGGAGAAGGGCTCCAGCGGATCCACGGCGGAGACGAGGTGGTGCGGCACGGCGGACAGCTCGTCCTGAGACGGCTTCGCGGTGCCGATGTCGAAGGCGCGGTAGACCTGTTGCGAGTCCGCGCTGACGATCTCCCCGCCCGCCTCGCGCGCCCAGGCGATGGCCAGCGCCGTCTTTCCCGACGCCGTGGGCCCTGCGATCACCGTCAAAGGCACCCGCGTCTCAGCCACCGTCATCCGCCTCCGACGCCCCCTGTAACGCAGTCACGCGTCAGGCGCGAGCCCCAGGCGCGGTGCCCCAGGCCCCGTGTCGTCTCCACCCGAGCGAACGGCACGTCTCAGCGAATGACCCGCTTGCGCGAACAACCCGCCGCCGCGAACAAACCGCCGCCGCGAACAAACCGCCGCCGCGAACAAACCGCCGCCGGTCAGTGCAGCCAGGCGCGCGTCGAGTCCACCCTACTCCCGCCCCTCCGCGTCCAACCGCCTCCGCACCACGGCCGCTGCGGAGGCATCGCGCGCGAACACGAGCCGCACGGTCTCCACCGACGACAACACCCGCCCTGCGGCCCCCACCAGCGCGGCCCGGCCCGCCACGGTCGGTTCGGGCAGCAGCGCATTGAGCAGCAGCACGCGGGCCACATCCCCCGCTCCCTGCCCTTCCCACCGCGAATCCACATCCCACGCCAGCGTGCCCACCGCGACGAGCGCGGCCTCGGAAGCCTCGCTCAGCACATTCCACGGC
>SECN01000109.1 GCA_004173515.1 Myxococcaceae bacterium
CCCTTCGACATGACGATGATTGAAACGGGCCAGTACGGCGCGGGCTGGCCGGACTGGCACCTGGGGCCCGAGCAGGCCGTGCTCGCGCACCGGTTGGTGCCTTGCGGATCCACGGCGGGCGGCGTTACGACCGAAGGCGTCGCGGCCTGCGTCGGGTTCGGAGCCGGTGGCGCCGCGAGCAGCGGCAGGGCCGGGTGTCCTTCCCGGAGCGCGGGTGGAATCTGGCTGGCCACGATGGGGGCCTGCTGCGCGGTCCGCCACGGGACCTCCGGCCACCAGCGCTCCGTGGGCGGTGCCTGCACGAGGAAGTCCTGTCCGAGTCGGGGCGACGTGATGCTCACCCCGTCCTGCTTCCCTGCCACCAGCGAGCGCTCCATCGGCTCCGTCCACGAGTGGGCCGCCAGCGTGACGAGCCCCCAGTGCACGGGCAGCATCAACCGGCCACGCACCAACCGGTGCGCGAGCACGGCCTGCTCGGGCCCCAGGTGCCAGTCCGGCCAGCCCGCGCCGTACTGGCCCGTTTCAATCATCGTCATGTCGAAGGGCCCCAGCTTCGCGCCAATCTCTTCCATGGCGGGGAACAGGCCGGTGTCGCCGGAGTAGTAGACGCGGTGCTTGTCGCCCACGAGCGCCCAGCCCGCCCACAGCGTCTTGTTCTGCTGGAGGAACCGGCCCGATGCATGCCGCGCGGGCGTGCACACGATGTCCAGCCCCTTCACGCGCGTGCGCTCCCACCAGTCCAGCTCCACGATGCGCGCCGCGGGCACGCCCCAGTACTCCAGGTGCGCGCCGATGCCCAACGGCACCACGAAGGTCGTGTTCCAGTCCTTCATCGCGCGGATGGTCGCGAAGTCCAGGTGGTCGTAGTGGTCGTGGGAGATGACCACCGCGTCGATGGGCGGCAGGTCGCCAAGCGCGATGGGCGCGGGAAACCAGCGCTTCGGCCCAATCCAGCCCAGCGGCGAGGTGCGCTCGCCCCACAGCGGATCCGTGAGCACGCGGTGCCCGTCCACCTCCACCAGCGTGGACGAGTGCCCCAGCCAGGTGACGCGCAACCCGCCTGGCGGCGGCGTGGCGAAGCGCTTCGGGTCGATGGACGGCACCGTCAGCGGCGTCTGGGGTGCGCTGTCGGGGCTCGAGTCGAACAGGGCCGCCAGGGTCTCCTCGAAGTGGTTGATGATGGGCTGCGGGTTGACGAAGCCGCCGTCCTTCCACTGGGGCGACTTCTCCATCCGCTCGCGCCGCGCGCCTTGCGCGCCCTCGCCGAAGGCCTCCCACCCGTCGAAGACGACGACGAGCAGGAAGGCGCTCAACAGCACGAGCCCCCAGCCCAGCACGCGCAGCAGCTTGCCTCCCCAGGACGAACCCTGGGGGCCGTGGGGCGGAAAGGCCGTGCGGAAGGCGCTCTGGCGGGCCTTGTCTGCGGCCCGGATGGGCCCGGCATTCATCTTCATGCCCGGACCCTGATGGGTCCGGTGCGCGGGTGTCAATGGGAAGCCGCCAGTTCCTACGGGGCCGGCGCGACCGCGGCGCGGAGCTCCGGGCGAAGCTGCTGCTCCAATTCCACGGAGAAGGCGCCCACCCGCTCCTCGTTCGTCGCCTCCAACTGCATGCCCGGGATGGCGTAGGAGCCCCCGTCGCGGTCTACCCAGGGGGTGAAGCCGAACGCTCCGGGCGACGACACGACCGCACAGCCCGAGGAGGGCGTGTCGCACTCCAGCCAGGCGGTGAGGCCGTGGTGGTACGTCCGCCCTCCGTCCACCATGGGTGAGTTGCCGATGACGACGTCATGGGGCTCGCGCGACTGCGCATCGAAGAGCGCGGCGGACGCGTACGGCACGCCCCCACGGTGCCCCGGTGGTACACGACGCCGAGCAGCTTCGCGTACTCGTCCATCGTGAGCGCAGGCTGCCCGCGATGAGCGGGTGGCGGGTCCCCAGCGTGTTGCGCGGGAAGGTGGAGCAGGCGAGCTCCGCGCTCGTCAGCCCCAGCGGCGCCTTCACCTGCTCGTCGAGGAGGACCCGCCGGGCCTTGCCGGTGCGCACCTCCGCCATCCGCGCGGCGACGTGCAGGTGCGCGGAGCCGTAGTCGAATCTCGTGCCGGGAGGCGCCACGGCCGTACCGGCCGCATGGCCTCCGCGCACTGCGCGAGCGTGCTGGCCACCTGCACGGTGCAGGGGTGGTTCGGCTCCAGGCCGGACGTGAACGACAGCAGGTGGCGCAGGGTGATGGCCGCCTGGGAGCCCCGTCCACCCGAGCACCTCGCCCGTCGTGGAGTCCAGCGACAGCGCCCCCGCGTCCACCAGCCGGAACAGGGCGAGGCCTGGCGCCATCTTGGACGCGGAGGCGATGGCCACCCGGCGGTCCGGCGCGAAGTCCCCGTGGCTCTTCACGAAGACGCGCCGGTCCTGCGCGTCGTACACCGCGAGCGTCAAGGGTGAGGGCCAGCAGCAGCGACGCTTGGATGTTCAGCACCAGGGGGCCTCCAGGAGGTGGAGCCCCCTTCAACCCGCGCTCCGCGACATGGTTTTGTCAGGGCGTCGGAGGGACGACCTTGTAGCCCCGCTGGAGCAGGGGGGAGAGCCGGTCGGTGAGGTCCCACGACTCCACGAAGCGGCCGTCGCGCAGCCGGTACAGCGAATCTCCCTGGAGCGTCACCGCGCGCGGCCTGCCGTCATCGGCCATGGGGCCCTCGGCGTCGGTGCCCACCGCGCGCCAGCGCACCAGCACCCAGTCATCCTCCGCGAGGACGTGGAGCAGCTCGAATCGCAGGTCCGGGAAGAGCGCGAAGCCGGCCTGGGCCTGGGTGCGCACCACCTCCGGGCCCCGGAGCTGCGCGGGCGCGTCCTCGGAGCGGTCCACGTAGTCGGCCGCGACGTACTCCGGGATGCGGTCCAGGCGCTTCTGGTTGTAGACCTCCTCGGTGAACAGGCGGGCGCGTTCCTTGTTGTCCGCGCTCACCCGCAGGGCCCGCTCCGCCGGGGACACCGTCGCGCAACCGACCGTCGTCCCCACGAGCCCCAGCACCACCCACCACGCACGTGTCCTCATGTCGCGCGCGAGTCTGCCGAGCCCGAGGGGGCGCCGTCAGCCGCCACGTCATCGAAGCGTTCACCGCCGGGCGCCAGCCGCCCCAGCCCGATGGGCGCCGAAAGGCACGTGTCGGGAATCCCGAACGCGTCCACCAGCCCCACCGCGTCCGGCCGCAGCTCCGCGCACAGCTTCACGCGTTCCTTGCGGATGGCCTTCGCCTTGGGCGCCTCCAGCCAGCCGTGCTCCAGGAACCAGCCGCTGGCGGACTCCAGGCAGGACAGGCCGAACAGGTCCGCCAGCCGCCCCAGCACCGGCTTGAGCGCCTCGTCCTTCACCGCCGCCACGCCCAGCAGGAACTGCTCCAGCACGATGCGCTCCACGCTCGCGTGCGCCAGGGCCAGCAGGTGGGTCTGCACCTGGTTGAAGGCCTCGAACGCCTCCACGCCCGCGGTGAGCCGCTTGCGGATGCGCTTGGACACCGAGGAGAGGATCTCCTCCTCGCGGAATCTCAGCGCGCGCAGGTGGAAGTCGCTGTCGCGCAGGTGGTCGCTGTCGGTGCGCCGGCCCGCGATGGGGTTCCTGTCCGTCACCACCGTGGCCGCGCGCTCCACGATGAGCTTGAGCACCGCGAAGACGCGGTCGTCCTCGAAGCGCTGGCGGTAGCCCGTCAAGAGGCCCTTGGCGACCAGCTGCATGAGGACGGTGTTGTCGCCCTCGAAGGTGGTGAACACGTCGGTGTCCGCCTTGAGGGACGGCAGCCGGTTCGCGGTGAGGTAGCCCTGGCCGCCGCACGCCTCGCGCGCCTCCTGCACCGTGGCGGTGGCGTTCCATGACGCGTAGGCCTTGAGGCCCGCCGCCAGCGCCTCCACTTCGCGCGCGTCATCCTCCGTGCGGTGGACGTAGCGGTCCACCAGGTGCTCCAGCGCGAAGTCCAGCGCGTACGCCTTGGCGACCAGCGGCAGCAGGCGCAGCTGGTGTGACTGATGGTCCAAGAGGCGCACCTCGCGCGCGCCGGTGGGGCCGAACTGGCGGCGCAGGTCGCCGTAGCGCACGGCGATGGTCAGCGCGCTCTTGGCCGCGCTCAGGGACGCGCACGCCACGCTCACCCGGCCCGCGACGAGCGCGCCCAGCATGGTGAAGAAGCGCTTGGAGTCGCCGGTGATGGAGCTGGTGTACTCGCCGGACTCCGTCACCTGACCGTAGCGGTCGAGCAGGTTCTCGCGCGGCACGCGGACGTTGGTGAACCACAGCCGGCCGTTGTCCACGCCGTTGAGGCCCATCTTCTCGCCGCAGTCCTCGATGCGGATGCCCTTGAGCACCTTGCCGTGGGTGTCGCGCAGCGGCACGAGCAGCGCGTGCACGCCCAGCCGCTCGCCGTCCACCTCCAACTGCGCGAAGACGGTGGCCATGCGCGCGTGCCGGGCGGCGTTGCCAATCCACTCCTTGCGCGCGGTCTCCGACGGCGTGTCGATGACGAACTCGCGCGTGTCCGCGTCGTAGCGGGCCACCGTCTCGCAGTCGCGCACGTTGGAGCCGTGGCCCAGCTCGCTCATCGCGAAGCAGCCGGGCAGCTCCAGGGACGCGACCTGGGGCAGGTACTGCTGGTGGTGCCGCTTCGTGCCCAGGAACAGGATGCTGGAGCCGAACAGGCCGAAGTGGACGCCCGCCTTGATGACGAGGCTCAGGTCGAAGAAGGCCATCGTCTCGAAGGCGGCGATGAAAGCGCCCAGGTCCGCGCCGCCCTCGCGGCCCTTGGGGAAGGCGAGCTGGCCCAGCCCGTCGTTGGCCAGGTGCTTGAGCCAGTCGAACACCTGGTCGCGGTACGCGTCGGTGTCCAGCCCTTCCTTGTAGCGGAAGTCCGCGTCCTCCAGCCACCCGCGCACCTGCTTGCGCACGTCGCGGTAGGTGCGCTCCAGCACGTCGGTCATCGCGGCCGGGTCGAAGGACGCCGTGTGCGAGCGGGCCTCGGCGTGGGGGGCGCGCGACGCGTGGGGCATCAGCGAGCGCACCGCCTCCTTGCCATCCACGCCCAGCGTGGCCTCCAGCGCGTGCAGGGCCTGGGCGAGCTGCGCCACGGGCACGTCCAGCGGCGCCTCGCCGGAGAGCACCTGGGCCAACTGCACGCCCAGCTCCGCGAGGTTCTGCTGGTTGCTGGTGGCCAGCCGTTCCGCGGTGACGCGGATGTGGTCACGCACCAGGGAGAGCTCGCGAGGGGAGGGCGGACGCAGCGGATCCACCCAAAGGGCCAGGACGCTGCTGGCCTTGAGGTTCAGCCAGGGCTGGGCACGGGCGGCGGTGCCCAGGGCGCGCAGCTCCTCGGCCGTCAGCTCGCCGTCCGTCCAGGCGACGTAGAGCATGGGGACCAGCGGGGCGAGGCCGGACTGTGACAGCAGCTCCCGGGCGGAGGGACGCGAAGTGGCATCGAGCATGAAATCTCTCCAGGCGAGGGACCGGGGGCAGTCTCGCCATGGTGGAAGGTGGCGGCAATGACGGAATGGGGTCCTGTTCACCTTGCGGACGGGGAAACGGGCGATGGACTGCCCCGGGCAGCCGGCCGTCCCTACGTTGCAGCCCATGAGCGAGCTCCAGGACGTGGAACTGCTGCCCCAACCGGGGGCGCATGGCTTCGATGGGGACGGTACGAACCGGAAGCACGAAATGCAGGGACCGTTCGAACTGCCGCCCGGCCCGGAGGGCTTCTCCTTCTCGCTGTTCCAGTCCACCGGCGTGGCCATGTCTCCCGGGCACCGGATGCACCTGTTGGAGAACAGCCAGGTCTTCGACCGGATGTTGGAGGACATCCGCGCGGCGAAGCACAGCGTGCACATGCTCATCTACATCTGGCGGCCATGTGAGCTGTCGGACCGCTTCGTGGAGGCGCTCATCGAGCGTTCGTGCGCGGGCGTGCAGTGCCGCGTGGTGGTGGATCCGGTGGGCAGCGAGGAGACCACGGGGGACAAGGACTTCGACCAGAAGGTGGAGAAGCGGCTCACCGACGCGGGCGTGGAGGTGCACTACTACCGGTTGCTCGCGGGCAAGGTGCTGGGGCGGCTCCTGGGTCGTTCACACCAGAAGATCGTCGTGGTGGACGGACGCATCGCGTACACGGGCGGCTTCGGCATCTGGAAGGTGTGGGAGGGCGACGGGCTGAAGGAGGACAACTGGCGCGACACGCACATCCGCGTGGAGGGCCCGGAGGTCCGGCGCTTCCAGGTCACCTTCGCCAAGCACTGGCAGGAGTCCGGCGGCGCGCTGCTCCCGCGCGAGGCATTCCCGGAGCTGGAGGCGGACGGCGGCGGGTGCGCGGCGTTCATCGACAGCTCCGGTCGGTTGGGCATCACCGAGGCGGAGCGGATGGTGCGGCTGGTGGTGGCCGCGGCGACGAAGCGGCTGTGGATCGCCAACGCGTACTTCACGCCGCCCAACGACATCCTGGAGCAACTGGAGGTGAAGGTCCGGCAGGGCGTGGACGTGCGCGTGCTGGGACCGGGGCCGCACCACGACGTGCCGGTGGTGCGAGCGTCGCAGCGCTCCACCTATGAGCGGCTGCTGGCCGCGGGGGTGCGCATCTGGGAGTACCAACCGGCGATGATGCACGCGAAGACGATGCTCGTGGATGATTGGCTTTGCGTGGTGGGCTCCACGAACCTGGACGCGCTGTCGCTCAACAAGTTGAGCGAGGGGTCGCTGGTCTTCGAGGATAAGGAGATCGCCGCGAAGATGGAGAGGTGCTGGGAGAAGGACATCCAGCACTCCAAGGAGATCACCCTGGAGAACGGTGGGCGGACGAACCCGTGGCGCAGGTTCGCGCGGCGGGCCACGCAGTTCGCGGGGCATGACCGGTAGGGCAGGGCAGCCCTCGCTGGCGAAAGGGAGCGCGAGCCTGTCTTCGGGTACACGTGCCGAGGCCCGGTGCGTGTCCCTACGTTAGTCGATGCTGCGAGAACTGCGGTACGTCGAGAAGCTCCCCCAGACCGGCAGCCAAGGTTCCCCCACGCAGAAGAAGCACGAGCTTCAGGGGCCGTTCGAGTTGCCGCCCGGTCCCGAGGGCTTCTCGTTCGCGCTGTTCCAGTCCACCGGCGTGGCCCTGTCGCCCGGGCACCGGGTGGAGTTGTTGAAGAACAGCCAGGTCTTCGACCGGCTGCTGGAGGACATCCGCGCGGCGAAGCACAGCGTGCACATGCTCATCTACATCTGGCGGCCGTGCGCGCTGTCGGACCGCTTCGTGGAGGCGTTGAGCGAACGCTCGCGCGCGGGCGTGCGGTGCCACGTGGTCGTGGATGCCATTGGCAGCAAGGACAATACAGACGCCTCGGACTTCAACCGGCAGGTGGCGGAGCGACTCACCCAGGAGGGGGTGGACGTGCACGTCTACCGGCGGCTGAAGCGCAGGGTGTGGGGACAGTTGGTGGGGCGGTCGCACCAGAAGATCGTCGTGGTGGACGGCCGCATCGCGTACACGGGCGGCTTCGGCATCTGGAAGACGTGGGAAGGTGACGGGCTGAAGAAGGACAACTGGCGCGACACGCATCTGCGCGTGGAAGGGCCGGAGGTGCGGCGCTTCCTGCTGACGTTCTGCCAGCACTGGCTGGAGTCGGGCGGTGGGCTGCTGCCCCTGGAGGACTTTCCGGACCCGGAGGCGAACAGGGGTGGGGGAGCGGCCTTCATCGACAGTTTCGGACGGATGGGGGTCACCAAGGCGGAGCGGCTGACGCGGCTGGCGGTGGCCGCGGCGACGAAGCGGCTGTGGATCGCCAACGCGTACTTCACGCCACCCAGCGCGGTGCTGGAGCAACTGGAGGCGAAGGCGCGGCAGGGCGTGGACGTGCGAGTGCTGGCGCCAGGGCCGAAGCATGACGTCCGGCTGGTGCGCGCGTCCCAGCGGTCCACCTATGCGCGGCTGCTGGCCGCGGGGGTGCGCATCTGGGAGTACCAGCCGGCGATGATGCACGCGAAGACGATGCTCGTGGATGATTGGCTTTGCGTGGTGGGCTCCACGAACCTGGACGCGCTGTCGCTCAACAAGTTGAGCGAAGGGTCGCTGGTCTTCGAGGACAAGGAGGCCGCCCGTGAGCTGGAAGGGTATTGGGAGCAGGACTTCCAGCACTCGAAGGAGATCACCCTGGAGAACGGCGGGCGGACGAACCCGTGGCGCAGGTTCGCGCGGCGGGTGACGCAGCTCGCGGGGCGAGACCGGTAATCCCGCAACCCAAGGTTCTCCGTGCAGACGCACGCCGCGCGGCCGTGGGCCGCGTCGTCGCGCTGGGGCGGATACCACGGCGGGTTCATGGGCGGAGGCGTCCGCCGGCACCCTTCACGCCAAACCTGTCCGACAGTCGGACAGGTTCGAGCCACTTGCAGCCGGGGCAGGGCCGGACAGCGGGTCCTCCAGTCCATGTCAGACGCCTCTGCTTGGATGGCCGCGGCTTGGGCGAAGAGGGGGATGGGGAATGGAGCGGGTGGGGCTCGTTGCGCAGGTGGAAGAGCAACTCGAGCGAGATCTGGTGCTGGGGCGGCTTCCGCGAAGCGGCCAGTTTGGCTCGGAGCAGAAGCTGGCGTGCCATTACGGGGTGAGCCGGGGCACGGTGCGCGAGGCGCTGGGACGGTTGGCGGCACGGGGGCTGGTGGTGCGGCACCCCGGGCGAAAGACGCGTGCGGTGGCGCTGGACGTATCGCTGACGCTGGAGAACCTGGACCTGGCGCTGCATGACGAGCGCTCCCAAGACGGCCGGTGGCTGCTGGAGGGCTTTTTCTGCCTCAAACGGCAGGTGTTGGTAGAGCTGCTGGCCGACTGCTGCGCGAGGGCTTCCGAGGCGGACCTGGGGCTGTTGGCGGCCGCGTGCTTCTCGCTCTGGGACGCGGCGCGCTGGGAGTCTGGCGAACGCTGCGCGCAGCTGGAGTTCGACTTGCTATGGCTGGCGGCCCGAGTGGCGGCGTGTCCCGGGCACCTGCTGCTCATCCAGTCACTGCGGCGAGCCCTGCGAGGCAGCGCGGCCCGGCTGCTGCACTTCATGGGGGGCGAATCGCTGCGCTCGTGGGCTTGCTGCGCGATGCAGGCCCTGCGAGAGCGTGACTCACGGGAACTCCAGCACACGCTGCCCACGCTGCTGAAGGCTTGTGATGAAGAGGTGTTGGAGCGATTCATGCCCGCCCGCCAGGACGAGGCGCCGGAGTCCTGCTCCCCCGTGGATGCGCCTTGCCCCGACCCCCTCGTGCCCGCCGGGGACTTCGTGGAACTCGGGGAGGCCCCCCGCCCCCATGTGCAGGCCCTTCCCGTGGAGCCGGACCCAGGGCCAGGGGCGTCCCGGATTCCAGCCGCCCCGGGTTTCAGCCCCGGCGAACCTGGCCAGGAACGCGCCGAAGGGGACGTGCCGGGCTCCGCCTCTGGGAACCTGTCCGACAGTCGGACAGGTTGGGACGTTGCGTCCGCGGAAGGGGGCATCCAGCGCGGGCCTGCTCTACCGGCTTTCGCGGACCCATCCGCGGGGCGGTGCTCAGGGGGACCGACCGCTTCACGCTGCTCGGGGCCACTTTCCACCGGATTCGTCAATGAACTGCTGGCGACCTGCTCAGCGGTGGGAGGTGACGCCCTCCTGCCGGCAGTAGGGGAGCACGGGACAGGTGGAGCACTTCGGGCGGGAGCCGGTGCACACGTGTTTGCCGAAGGGCACGAGGAGCCGGTTGAGCTCCACCCAGTAGGGGCGGGGGAGCACGGCTTCGAGCGCGGTGAGCGTGCGCTCCGGAGTGGAGGCCTTCACGTAGCCCCAGCGGTTGGTGACGCGGTGGACGTGGATGTCCACGCTGATGACCTCGTGGCCGCAGGCGATGCCCAACGCCAGGTGCGCGCACTTGGGGCCCACGCCCTTGAAGGACTGGAGGACGGCCGCGTCGGCGGGGAGCTGTCCGTGGAACTCGTCGCGCGTGCGCACGGCGATGGCGTGGATTTGATGGGCTTTGGCTTCGTGAAAGGTGACGGGCTGGATGAGCGCGTCGATGTCCTGGGGCGTGAGGCGGGCCAGGGCGTCGGGGGTGCGAGCACGGCCCAGGAGGCGCAGGGACGCGGGCAGGCTGACTTCATCGAGCGTGCGGATGGAGAGGATGCACGCGATGAGCTGCTCGAAAAGTGAGCTGTGTCCCTTCGCGGCGAGCTCGAACATCGCGGCGTCGGCAAAGGAGCGCACTTCGTGGCGGATGCGGCGCAGGACCTCCTCGATGTCGAACGGGAGCTTGTCTGTCCGGGCCGTGGTTGCGTGCGCGGTGCGTGCACTCTGGGCATGCGGCGCGCGGCGTGGGGCTGTCGTGGGTTTGTCCGCCATACGGGCCTCCTGACCTGACAAGTTGGGTCTGGAGGAGGCTACCCGCCGCGCGTTCCTGCTCGGCTGCTGGAGGTGCGGTCAGGCACCTCGGGTGAGGTCGAGCGCGTACCAGCGGTCGCAGCCGAAGTGCCCGGTGCTTCCCATGGGGGCTCGGAGGGTTTCGAAGCCGAGCCGTTGGTAGAGCTTCTGGGCCTGCGCCATGCCCGCCAGCGTCTCCAGGTAGCACTGGCGATAGCCGGCGCCGCGCGCGTACTCCAGACAGTGTCTCAACAAGCGCTCTCCGGCCCCATGGCCCCGGGCCTGCGGCAGGAAGTACATCTTGCGCAGTTCGCAGACGTCCGGCGCGCCCCCGTCCAGCGGCGCGATGCCTCCGCCGCCCACCACCTGGCCCTCATGTTCGACGACGAAATAGGCGTGCCGGGGCCGGGTGTAGGCCGCGCTCATCGCGTCCACTTCGGGGTCGTGGAGGGCGAAGCCCGGGCCGTTCGCTCCGAACTCCGGCATCACCGCTCGGATGACCGCCGCCACCGCCGCGTCATCCCGGGCCTCGATGGGCCGCAACGTCAGGTCCGTGCTCATGGCCACCACGCTCCCATGAGTCGTTTCCGGCGGCCAGCGTCGGGTGTGCACGTGTGCAGCGATCTGCACAGGTGCCACCCGCCCGCCGCACCCCGGTGGATTTCAATCCCGCGCCCTTCCAGGGCATTCTGAGTGGCACGTCCGTTGTAGAGGGGGAAGTTCCATGTACTGCCCTGCCTGCCGACAAGAACGCCTGGGAAGTGCGCGCCAGTGCGTTCTGTGCGGCACCCGTATGTCCTCACGCGACCGGTCCGTCATCGAGGCCGAGCTCGCCCACGTCCACTTCCTCCTGGACGAGGTGACGCGCTGGGACGCCTCCGACGTGCCGCCCCACGTGCGCCGCCTGCTTACCGAGCGCTACGAGCGACAGGCCCGCGTCCTCCTCGCCGTCCTCACCGAGACGTCCGCCGGATCGCTGACGCCCGCGCCGGACGTGGACGTCCCCGCGACGACGGGGGAGGGGGCCTTCGCTGTCGGCCCTGTGTCGTTCGTCGCCTCCGAGAGCACTGGAGTCGACTCCGCGACGGCGTTCGTCGCCTCCGATGCGGCGGTCGTGAACGTCGCCGCGGAGAGCGTCTCCGCCGTTGCTTCCGAGCCGTACGTCGCGCAGAGCCTGCCCGCGGAGGTCAATGTCGTCGCGGATGCCGCCTCCGTTGCTCAAGTCTTCACCGACGCGGCCGCCTCTGTTTCTCCTGACGCGTCCGCCTCCGTCGCTCCCACGTTCGCTGACGCCTCCGCCGACGCGGCCACCTCCGCCGCTCACACCCTCCCCGATGCATCCGCGACCCCGGGTGCCTCCGCCGTCCACTTCTCCCAGATGGATGTCTCCGCGGCCCTGGGCGTCGCCACCCCGGCTCCCGGCCTTCCGCACGTCGCGAAGCCCACGCCCGGTCCGAACGCCGCCCGCCCGTCCGTGGGTGCCAGCGGCCGGCCGATGAACGCGTCCCGCGCGTCCGCGTCCCGTTCGCTGCCCCCGAACCCGGGCGAGCCGTTCATGGATCCGCCCGCGCCGAGCGGCCGCACCGCGCGCCTCGTGGAGGAGACGTCGTCGTGGAGCCGCGTGTGGCGGCCGTTCCTCTACGAGAGCATCGCGTGGTTCATCGGCGCGTTCCTCATCCTCTCCGGCACGCTCTACTTCGTCTTCGAGTCCTGGGCCGGGATGACGTCCGTCACCCGCTCGCTCACCGTCTTCGTGATGACCGTGGGCTACTCCGTCGGCTTCTCCGTGTGGGGTGGCTTCCTCGCGCGCCGTGAATCGCTGCGCAAGCCGGGCCATATCCTGGGCCTCATCGGTTCCGCCGTGGCGCCGCTGGGCGGTGTCGCGCTGGGGCCCATGGGGTTCGGTGACTCCCTTCAACTCGACGGCGTGCACCCCGCGTTGCTCGTGCCGCTGCTCTTCGTCTGGGCTGGCGCCGCGGCCTTCCTCGCCCGCAAACCGGCCGAAGCCTTCGACGCGCCCTCGCGCCCCTTCGTCCAGGTGGGCCTCGTGGGCGCCACGCTCATCATGGGCCTTGCCCCCCTGGCCGCGCGCATCGGTGCTCCGGCGGTGTGGCTCAACGCGCTGCCGTGCCTCCTGTTCTTCCTGTTGTCTCGCAAGGACGTCACCCCGCGGCGCAAGGGGGACGCGCTCGCGTTCGCGCTCACCGCGCCCCTGTACCTCACGGCGCTGTTCGCCATCCGGTTGCACCTGGCCCTGGCCATCGTGGGCGCGCCCGTCCCCGCCGGCACCTACGCGCCCTTCGTCGCCTTCCTGCTCGCCACCTGTCTGCGCTTCCGCACGCTCGAAGCCGAGCGCTCCGCCGACTCGCTGTCGGTCGGCACCGTGGCGCTCCAGGTGGCCTGCCTCGCGGCGGCCATCAGCGGCACCCAGCCCGCCCTCTTCCTCACCGCCGCCATCTTCACCGGCACGCTGGTGTCCCTGTCCCGCGGCACGGTGGCCCGCCTGAAGTGGCTCTACCCGGCGTACTTCGGCGCCTACCTCACCTATGCGTCCAGCGTGCAGCTCATCCCGCACGCGGCTACGCTCCTGCTCAACGCGCTCAAGGCGCGTCTGGGCTATCCCCCCTCGGAGGTGCTGCCCTTCCAGTACGGCGCGCTGACCGCGATCCCCTTCGTGCTCGCGGGGCTGGTGCTCGCGCTGCGCTTCCAGCGTCGCGGCGAGCGCACCGGTGATGCTCGCGACCTGGGCCTCACGGACGTGCTGCTGCGCGCCACCACCTGGGCCGCGCCGGCGTTCGCGCTCTACGGACACCTGGGCACCGACGCGCGCCCGGCCTTCTTCGCCACGCTCGCCCTGGGCGTGCTGTCCCTGGGCGCGGGCCTGCTGTTCAAGCGCTTCCCGCTGTCCGCCGTGGGCTCGGTGCTCCTCGCCCTGCTGCCGTTCTCCGGCGTCATCGCGTTCGGGGCGGGGACGGCGACCGTCACGGCCGGCGCGCTGGCGCTGGGTCTCGCGCTCCTCGTGTGGCGCCTGTCAGATGAGCGCACGCAGCGCTTCCTGGGCGGGGTGATCGGCGTCCTCGCGACGAGCGGGTTCGCCATCGCGCTGGGCGCGCGCCCCGTCACCGCGCCCGTCGTGGGCATGGTGCTGGGCAGCGCGGGCGTGCTGCTGGCCGCGTTGCGGCTGCGCGATGAACGCCATCTGGCCTTCGGTGCCTTCCTCGCGGCGGGCATCCTGCCGAAGCTCGGCTCCGTCCACTCCACGCAGGCGGTGCTCGTGGCGATGGTGGGCGGTGCGCTGGGGCTCGCGCTGCTGGGGGAGCGCGGCGGTCTGCTCAAGCGGCTGGGCGTGCCGGCCCTGCTGTACGCGGGCAGCGCCGTGCTGTGGGGGCTGATGAGCCAGCAGCCCTTCCTGGGGCCCGTGCTCCTCACCGCCGCCGCCGCCATCGCGGTGGCCTCGCGCAGCTTCCCGGACGCACGGCCGTTCGCGGTCGTGCTCGTGGGCATCTCGCTGCTGCCGGACCTGTCCTTCTACTCGGCGTGGAGCCTGCCGCCGGCCGTGTCGCTGGCCCTGCTCATCGCGGCGTCGCTCCTGGGGTCGGTGGTGGCCGCGCGCAAGGGCCGCAGCGCGAGCACCGTCACCGCGGGCATCCTCGCGCTCATCCTGCCGCTGGTGCCGGCGGAGATGGCCGGCCCGGGCCAGCAGACCTTCTTCCTGCTGGGCGCGGCGCTGGCGGCGCTCTTCACCACGCGCGCGCTGCCCTCCACCCTGGGCCTGCTGATGGCCACCCTCGAGGCGGGCGTCGCGCTGTACACCGCGGGTCCGCTGGCCCTGCTGGGGCTGGCGACGTTCCTCAGCGTCCTGGCCCTGCTGGACGACGTGCCCGCCGTGCGGCGCATCGCCACGGGCGGCGAGTCCTTCTCCATCACCTCCACGCTGGCGGCCATGGTGGTCCTGGGCGCCTCCACGGTGTGCTGGAACGGCCATGCGCTGGCCGCGCTTCCGCACGCCACGCTGCTCGCGCTCATGGGGCCGGCGCTCCTGCCCCTGTTGTGGACGCGCACGCTGCGCCAGCCCTTCGTCGCGGCGCTGATGGTGCCCTACGGGATGCTGTCCGTCGCGGCCGTGATGCACCCTCCCGCGTGGGTCGCGCTGCTGCCGCTCTATCCGCTGCTGTTGGTGCGCGCCGTGGAGCACGTGCCGTCCGCGGCCTCGTGGCTGCTGCGCTCGCGGGAAGAGGTGCCGCGTCAGTCGCTGTCGAAGTGGATGCAACTGGCGGTTTCGGGCCTGGGCGTGCTGTCGCTGCTGGTGTCGGACGTGGGGCAGCGCACGGCCCTGGTCTCCGCGCTCGCGCTGGTGCTGCTGCCGGGACCCCGGCCGTCCATCCGCGTCGGTGTCGCCTCCGTGCTCCTGATGTTCATTCCAGAGGCGCGGCCCTTCGCCACCGTCCTCCTGCTGGTCCTGGCCCTGGCGTCGCACCACGCGCCGGACGCGCTGGCGGCCTTCTTCCGGGGCCCGCGCGATGAAGCGCTGCGGCCCACCGCCGTGGCCGGCGCCCTGTGCGTGACGTTGATCTCCGTCCTCATCGCGCCGACGCCCGGCGCGCTGGCGGCGCTGGGCGGGGTGCTGCTGCTGGCGGCGTTCCTGCTGTCCCAGCGGTGGTTGCTCACCGCGGCGGTGGGGGCGTTCGCGCTCGCGCCGCTCGGTCAGACGTCGCTCTTCGCCGTGGGCGAGTGGCGTCCCGAGGCGGGGCTGCTCGTCGCGGGCGTCGCGCTGGTCGCCAGCGTGCTGTCCGCCCTGTGCCAGTCGGGCGCCGTGCAGCGCGCGCTGACGGATGCCGCCGCGCGCCTGACGCCGGGCATCGAGGGCACGTGGAGCGAGCCGCTGTGGGTGGGCGGCGCGGGCACCGTCGCGCTGCTGGTGGGCTTGCGGCTGAGCGATGCGGGTCCGGGCGTGCTGCCCCTGCCGGTGGCGCTGGTGGCGGGGCTCACGTCGGTGGTGCTGATGGTGACGCGCGAGCGCCTGATGATGAACGGCGCCACGGTGTTGCTGGGCGCGGTGCTGCTCGCCGCGGTGCCGCCGCTCTGGGCGCCCGCGGTGCTGGCCGGCGTGGGCCTGGTGCTGACGCTGGTGGGCTTCGGGCTGGACGCGCGCGGCGTGGCGGTGGGCGCGGCGCTGCATCACGGTGGCGCGGTGTTGGCGCTCCTGTCGCTGGGCAGCCTGCGGGACGTGAAGCATGTGAGCATGCCGCTGTGCCTGCTCTTCGGGCTGGCCACCGCGTGGACGATGGTGGCGCGTCGCCGCGAGCGCGAGTGGCTGGGCTGGTCCGCGTCCCTCTTCGCCGTGCACGCCTTCATCGTGCACTTCGGCGCGGTGTACTCCACCGGCCGGGGCGCGGAGTTCATCTTCCCGTACTTCGGCGCGGCGACCGCGCTGCTCGCCACGCTGGTGCTGACGGTGGGGGGCACGAAGGTGCGGGGCCGCATGGGGCGTGTCTTCGCGGGCCTCGCGCTCGTGGAGGTGCTGCTGGGGGTGCTGACTGTGCGCGGCCCGGACGGTGCGTCGCGCGAGGCGTGGGTGGCGTGCGGCGGGCTGGTCCTCCTGCTCTTCGCGCTGGTGCGCCGCGCGGCGAAGGACGAGGACGAAGCCGCCGCGTGGATGGCGCAGGCGCTGGTGGCGACGGGCTACCTCTGCGTGCGGGTGCTGGGCATGAACGCGAATCTCGGCTCGCCGGACAGCCTGGCGTCGCTCATTGGCGGCGCGGTCTTCATCGGCCTGTACCTGTTCGTGCGGCGCGAGGGCGCGGGCCTCCAGGCCTTCCGCCGTCCGGCCATCGCGGGCGCGTGGTGGTTCCCGCTGGCGGGCCTGCTGTCGCTGCCGTGGGGCCAGCCCTTCGTGGCGGTGGCGCTGCTCGTGGGCTACGCGGCGCACTTCGCGGCGCTCGCCTCGGCTTCGAAGCAGAAGGGGCCCGCGTCGCTGATGTCCGTCGCGGCCTTCAACCTGGCGCTGTTCTTCGTGTGGCTGGGCACCGGCACCGGCGAGCCGCAATTCTACGCCATCCCCGCGGGCCTGTCCGTGCTGGCCCTGTTGCGCACGTTCCGGGGCGGGCTGTCGCCGGACGCCTACGCGCAGCTGCGCGCCATCGCGGTGACGTGCATCTACGTGGCGGGGGCGTGGAAGCCGCTCCTGTTCAACGACGGCGAGGCGATGCTCCTGTGCGTCTTCCTCTGCCTCGTGGGCGTGGGCGCGGGCATCGCGCTGCGGATCCGCTCCTACGTGTACCTGGGCTCGGGGTTCCTGGTGACGGCGGTGGCCGCCAACCTGGTGCGCTTCGGCATGCGCGACCACCGCGTGGGCGCCGCGTTCCTGTCGCTGCTGGGCCTGCTGGTGGTGGGTTTCATGGTGGTGCTCAGCGCCCACCGCGCCACCCTGCTCCAGAGGTATGCCCGGGTGCGAGAGCTGCTCGCGACCTGGGAAGGATGATCGCAGTTTGACGTACAACGATTCCGGGGTTGAATGCGGTCGCGTTCACCCCCGGAGGACTTGTTGCTGCTGCGCCGTTCGTCGCTCGTCATCCTGATGTCGCTGGGCTGCCTGGTGGGTTGCGCGCACGTCCCGGACGTCGCATCCCACAGTGTGTTGGAGCTGCATCCCGCCGGATCGCCGAAGGCCTCCCTGGCGTCCCCGAGGGTCGCCGCGGTGGGCGCCGAGGGCGCACTGGGCGTGAAGGCGGAAGCTCCGCCCCCGTTGGAGTTCGTGACGCCGGAGGGCAGTGACGCGCTGGCGGCGCTGATGGCGGCGGACCCCCGGGAGCTGCCGGAGGAGGCGGGCGTCATCGCGGCGGCGCTGGAGGCCGCGGCGCTCTTCACGGGGCCCACGCGGGGACCGGGCGGCTTCTGGGAGGAGCTGTTGCCGCCGCCGTCGAAGCAGGCGCGGGGCATCGTGGCGCGCGCGGCGCAGCTGGTGGGCGCGCGGCGGCTGGACCGGTCCGTGCCGAATGACTGTTCGGGGTTGGTGCGGCTGGCGTACCTGCAGGCGGGCATCGACCTGGTGGCGCACGGCTTCCTCGCGGGGGAGAACGCCGTCACGGGCATCTTCCGGCGGGCGCAGGCGGCGGGCGCGGTGCACCGATTGAACCCGAGGCCGGGCGACCTGGCGTTCTTCAAGGAGACGTACGACCGCAACCGCGACGGCAAGCGCAACGACGGGATGACGCACATCGCGGTCGTCGAGCGCGTGGACGCGGACGGCACCGTGACGTTCATCCACCGGCAAGGGCATACGGCGGGCCCGTTTGAATCCGGGTCCGGGTGTGGCGTCATGCCGCGCATGAGATTGCCCCTGCTCGTGGGAACCCTGCTGCTCGCTTCGGGATGCATCGTCGCGGGTTCTCGTCCCTCGCGTCCTCCGCCGCGTCCCGCGCCGCCGCCGCGTCCGGTGGCGATGAACTACGACGAGGCGGTGCGGCGGGGGTTCGACCAGTGCCGCTCGCGCGGGTACCGGTGCGAGTTGCAGGAGGCGCACCTCACCGGGAACAACGTGTGGAAGGTGAAGCTGCGCGCGTACGCGCAGGGGGCGAAGGGGCACCTGCACCTGGACTACGACGCGTACACGCGCAACCTGCTCAAGGTGAATGAGAAGGTGAAGGGCCGGGGCGGCGGTCGCGACGACGACTGGGATGACGACGACGACCACGGGCATGGCCGGGGCAAGAAGGGCCACGCGCACCGGGACGACTGAGTTGTTTCAGCGCGGGGCTTCGCGCAGCAGGGCCTCGGTGTGGTCGAGCAGCTCCAGCCCGCCCAGGGCATGGTGGCCGGGCACGATGACGCGCGCATCGGGGTAGTGCGCGCGTGCGCGCTGGAGGCTCGAGGGCCAGGAGGCGGTGTCCGCGTCCTCCAGGTTGCCCAGGTCCTTCGCCGCCGCGTCCTTGATGAAGCAGCCTCCGTAGAGGATGCCCGAGGCCGGATGGAACACGATGAGGTTGTCGGGAGCGTGGCCCGCGCCGGGGAAGAACACCGACAGCGGCCCGAAGTCCTGCGCATCCGACAGGCGCTGGGTGGGCACGGGGTTGCCCTGCGCGGTGGCACGGCGCGCGGTGTCTTCACGCGAGTGGACGGGGATGTGCTGCGCTTGCAGTGCGGGGATGCCTCCAGTGCGGTCGATGTGGAAGTGCGTCACCAGCGCTGCGCGCACCGGGTGGTGCAGTGAGCCCCGGGCCCAGGTGAGCAGGGCTTCGGCCTGACGAGGGTTCCAGCCCGTGTCGACGAGGATGGACGTGTCGCCGTCCTCCACGATGAGGCCGTTCGCGGGTGTGAAGCCCCACTCCTTGCCGGCGTTCGTCACATGCATCCACACGCCAGGCGCGATGCGGCGGATGCGCACGTCCTCCGCGAGCACGACTTCGTCCTGGGGGGGGATGGGCGGGGAGGGCGTGGTGGCGCAGGCGGTGACGAGGAGCAGGAGGACGCAGGGTCTCAGTGAGGTCATGGGGCTCCAGGATGGAGAGGTTGGCTGGGCGCACGGATGCAAGGCGTGTGCACGCGGAGCCGTGGGGGGAAGGCGAGGCCGCTGTGACACGAAGGCGCGGCCCGTGGGCCACGCCAATTCAAATCGGCAGGTGAGCGCTTCCTGGAACGGCCTTCACTTCGAGGAGCTCGACATCGCTCGGTCCCAGCGTGTGAAGCGCTTCCACGAACCGTTCGGTGGCGATGATCAGTGTCACTGCGTTCTCCAGCCGGAAGATGTCCAGGTCGGCCGGAAGGGAGTCCACATCCAGCCAGCGCTTGGAGGGCATCCGGAAACCCTGCCGTCCGCACGTGGGGCAAGGTGGCGGTCTTCCAGCGGGGAGACAGGCTTCGTGCAGGCGGCCCGTGGGAAGCAACTGAAGCTCGTGGAGAGGCTCCGTGCCCTGCGCTGGAAACGAGAGTTCCGCCTGCACAGGGATGAGTCCTCGAAGCGCGCGAGCACGAAAGGATGTCAGGGCATCTTCGCGAAGGAAGATCTCCCAGGAGGGAAAGACAGTGACGGGACCGAACCGGCCCTCCGCAGTGCCTCCCATCGGACCGAAGGTGCAACCGGGTTGGAGCATCGCGCCAGGAGGGAGGAGGGGGCGGACCTGCGTCGCGAGGCGCGCGTATTCGGAGTAGGGCTCCAGTCGTGGTTCCTCGAAGGAGTTCCGTTCTGGCAGGAGGGTGAGATCCACGGCGGGATAGGACAGCACGCCGCTCCATTCCGCGTGACACGTCGGGCAGGCGACTCCGGGCAGCCCCCACTGCCGCTTCGCGCGAAACTCACCGGTCCAGTGGGTGGCATCCGTGGATTCTCGAAGCTCGAAGTAGCGCATTCAGTTCCTGGGAATCGGCGTGAGGTCGACCCGTTGCCAGTAGGTCATGGTGTAGCCGGCGAGGGCGAACTTCTGGATGAGTGCACCCGCATGCTCGAAGTGCTCATGCTTCTGCGCCTCGCCCAGGGTGTGCTCGATGAAGGCACGCCACTCGGCATTCCATGGGCCCCCATTCTTCCCTCGATGGATGCGGGCGTGGACCTCCGCGTCGATGGCAATCACGTAGTCGTGCACGTTGATTCCCTTGCGCGTGAAGTAGCCCTGCAGGGCCTGGGGGAAGATGTGATGCCGTTCTTTCGGCCGTCGTTCCCATTCGTCAAAAGACCTTTGACGTTGGAGTTCGCTGGGCAGCTTTTCGCGCGGGTGCCAGCGGAACACCATGACGGGCCACGCATCGTCTGGAAGCCCCTGCGCACTGCCCCACGTTCTCTGCGCACCACCGCCAGGAGCGATGAACACCGGAGGTGTGGGCCCCGTGAAGGTGCGGAGGATCCGATGGGGTGACAGGTCTTCGCAGCGATAAAGCGCGCACCCTGTTTCGGAGCACACCTCTGAGAGGCAGCGGTCTGCTCCGCTGGCATCGCACTCGTGGGAGTCCTCGGCCGAGGCCTTCCACTCGCTTATGGGCGAGGCAGGCACTCGGGATGCTGACGCAGCACAGCCCAGCCACCATCCACAGAGAAGGGGTAACACCCAGCGCATGTTGTTCTCGGAGGTGGCTGGGGCCGCGGACTACGGCGCCGCCTTCTTCTTCAGCTCTTCAATCGCCCGGGTGAACGCCTGCGGATTGCACGCACGCGCTCCGGCGGCAGGCTTCTCACGGGCGGCTTCGGCCACGCGCGTGAGCGTGGGGATCGCGGAGGGATTGCCCAGGGCCGCCAGCCTGATGGCCGCCTTCGTGCGCACGCCGCAATCCGTGGAGTCGAGCGACGACGTGTAGAGCCCCACCAGGTCCAGCCCCGCCGTGTCCTGCACCGACTCCAGGTAGCGCAACCCGCCCCACTGCTTCATCGAGGGCTCGCCGCGCGCCAGGGCCTCGAAGTGCGAACGCACCGTGGCCTTCGGGAGCGTCTCCAGCACCTTGCGCACGGAGATGTCCCGTTCGCCGTTCCCGAAGTCCTCCGCCAGCCCGTCCAGCAGACCCATCTCCAGGCCCGCCCGGCCTTCCTTGTCCAGGCTCAGCAACAAGACGTGCTCCTTGTCGTGCGTCCCCTGTGCATGGTTCGCCGCCGCGCGCAGCCGCGTCGTCACGGCGCCCTTCGGCACGTCCGGGCCCTCCAGGGCCTGGAGCGCTTCCGTCGGCTTGCCGTCCTTCAGCAACCCGCGCGCCTTCACGAGCGGATCATTCGCGTGCACCGTCCACGCGACGCCCGCTCCCATCAGCACCAACGCCGCCACCCCCGCACCCAACACGAGCGGGCGCTGGCGCAGCATCACCGCCCCGTCGCGCACCTTCGCGCCCAGGCCGGCCAGCACTTCCATCGCCGAGCGCTTTGGGCCGCTGTCCTTGAGGCCCAGGGCTTCCGCGAACGGTGAGCCCTCCGCCGCGCGGGTGAGACGGTAGAGCTGGATCTTCTCCTGTCGCCCGGGCAGCGGAATGGTGCCGCACGGCTCCGCAGCCGCTTCGGCGCGGTTGCGCACCATGTTCACCGCTTCGGTGAAGGTCACTTCTCCGGCGGCGGCCACGTGCTCCACCGCCTTCACGACCTCCATCGGCTCGCCGAGCACCGCGTCGTTCGTCACCAGCACTTCGCCCACGTGCAGGCACACGCGCACGTGGAGCTGCTGCTCCGGCGGCACCGTCTGGTTGTGACGCCAGAGCGCCTGCTGCATCGCCATGCCGCAGCGGATGGACGCGGAGGGCGCCCGGAATACCGCCAGCAACGCGTCGCCGCGCTTCTGCACCAGCTTCCCGTCGTGCTCGCGCACGATGGGCAACAGCAGCCGGTCATGCGTGTCCAGCATTCGCGCGTTCTCTTCGTGCGTCTGCCGGCTCATGCGCTCGGTGAAGCCCTGGATGTCGGTGAGCAGCACCGTCACGTTCTGGGCCTTCACCACCGCCGCGCCGCCCGTCGTCGCGCCCAGCCCGCCTGTCCGGGCCGCCGTTCCGAACGCCGCCGTGCCCGTGCGCGGCACTCCCGGAGGCGACGTCACCGACGGGGGCGCCACCGCCACCGGCATGGCTGCCTCCGCCACCCTGAACGCCGACGTGCCAGCACCCGGAGCGGCCGGCTCCGCGGTCACGCCGAAGGCCGACGTGCCGGACGGTTCGTTCCGCACCCCGGCCACACCGAAGGCCGACGTGCCGTTGGCGGGCGTCATGCCCGCGTGGACGATGGGCGTGCCCTGGCTCGGGGTGAACGCCACCAGCGCCGCATGGGCCACGCCCAGCGCGTCCGCCAGCTCGTTCGCCGTCTGGAGCCGCTTCGCCGGATCCTTGTCCAACAGCCGCATCACCAGCGCCAGCAACCCCACGTAGCGCGACAACTGCGGCGCCGCGCGGTCCAGCGGCAGCGGCGCGGCCGAGGCGTGCTGCGACAGGAAGTGGCGCGGCGACGGCCCATCGAAGGGCAGTCGCCCGGACAGCACGCGGTAGGCCAGCACCCCGAACGAGTACAGGTCGCTGCGCGTGTCCACCTTCGCGCCCACGGCCTGCTCCGGGGACAGGTACTCCGGTGTACCCAGCACCACGCCCACCTGGCTGAGCGCGCTGCTGGCATCCGGCTCCACCAGCCGCGCGATGCCGAAGTCCAAGAGGCGCGCCTGTTCGCCGCGCACGCTGGGCGAGATGAAGACGTTCTCCGGCTTCAGGTCGCGGTGGATGATGCCCTTGTCGTGGATCGCGGCGAGCCCTTCCGCCAACTGCTGGAGCAGCCCCAGCGCCCTGGGGGCCAGCAGCGGTCCCTGCTGGAGCGCGTCGTGCAGGCTCTGGCCCTCCACGAACTCCATCACCAGGCAGGCGGCGTCGCCGGACTGACCGAAGTCGACGATGCGCACCACGGAGGGGTGCTCCACGGCGGAGAGCAGGCGGGCTTCGCGCTTGAAGCGCTCGGCCATGCCGGGCTGGGCATGCAGATCGTGGTGCAGGACCTTGATGGCGACCTTGCGTCCCAGCGACACCTGCTCGCCCAGGTACACCTCACCCATGCCCCCGGAACCCAGGGGTCCGAGGACCCGGAAACGACCATCGAGGACCAGGGCGTCGGGGACCAGCACGGCGCGGCATCTTGCACGGCTTCCCCCGGGAGCGCATGCGTTCCTCGCCAACGGAATCTCCGGGGGAAGCGCCTGGGTATCCGTTGCCCCTCCGCCTGCCGATCGAGCGGGGGTTTGTCCAAAATTTCGAGGGCTTAGGGGTCATGGTAGCCTCTCCCCCCTCCGAAGATGGCCACCGATAGCGAGTCCCCCAAGTCCGTCGCCCCCCCGTCGGGCGCCGCCCCCGAGCTTCGCCTGTTGGATCGGCGCGCGTTCGTGGGCTTTCCGGCATTGGAGGTGCAGCCCGGCCTGCGCATCTCCGACTTCGCGCTCCAGATTCCGGACGTCAGCTTCCCGTTCAACGTCAGCGCGGGCGCCACGCGCTACCAGCGCAAGAAGCTGCTCTTCGGCTGCCTGGAGCTGACGGTCGACGCGGACCTCGTGACGCGCAAGGTGGCGGAGCTGGCCGGACGGCTGGCCGGCGTCGAGGACCTGCGCCTTCACTTCCGCCCCGGCTACCTGGAGGGCCAGGGCCGGCTGCCCGCGCCGGAGCGCACGCCGTTCACGTTCAAGATCGCCTTCGACGCGGACGGGGACCGGCTGGCCGTCTACGTCTACGACGTGCGGCTGTATGGCTTCTCCGCCACGCCGTCGGTGCAGCTGCCGGGCCTGTTGTCCGAGGCCGTGGGCGCGCTGGGGCTGTTGCCGGACGTGGAGGTGCGCGGCGCCACCGGCTTCTCCACCCGCGTGCTGCCCGCGCTGTGTGAGCTGGCCGCGCTGAGCCGGGGCTACAAGGTGCCCACGCTGGACACCGCGCGCCTGTCCGCGGCGGAGGTCTCCAGCACCGGCCTGCGCCTGCGCTTCGCCGCCGGAGGGCTGCCGCCGCCCGCCGCGCCGGACGAGGAGCTGATGCTGGCGCTGGAGGGCGCGCGGGCCTTCGCGGACGCGGAGGGGCTGGTCGCGCAGGGGCGGCTCGCGGAGGCGCGGCAGGCGTACCTCCAGGCGGGTGACGCGCAGGACGCGCACCCCTTCGCGGCGGAGCGGTTGCTGGCGCTGCTGGTCGCGGATCCGCAGGCGCATGACCTGGCCCTGGACGTGGCGGCCACGCTGTCGCGACGCCGCGACCGCAGCCCCGCGGCGCTGTGGGGCGAGGCCGTGGTGCGCGAGCGCCGGGGGGAAGGTGCCCGCGCGGCGGAGCGCTACCTGGCGCTGTGCGCGCTGGCCCGCCGCACGTCGGAAGAGGCCGCCGCGTTCTTCGCCGCCGAGGCCGCGGCGCGCTCCTCGCGCGACACCGCGCCCCAGGTGGCGGTGAAGGCGCTGCATGAGCTGCTGGGCCTCAAGCCGGACCACCTGCCGTCGCTG
>SECN01000552.1 GCA_004173515.1 Myxococcaceae bacterium
CAGCCTCTTCAAGGGCATCAAGGTGCTGCTGTGCTCCGGTGAGAACGTGGAGGAGCTCCAGCGCATCTGCCGCGAGGCCGGCGCCGACGGCTACATCCCGAAGGACGCCGTGATGGGCAACCTCGTCGCCAAGGAGCTGATGCCCCCCAGCGCCGAGTAGTCGCGCGAAGCCCCGCCCGACTCAGGGCGTAGGGCTCGCCTCGGTCGTCCCGGCATCCCCGCCCAGGTCCACCGGGCAGGTCGTCTTGCTGGCCAGCACCTGCATCGCCTCCTTCACGTCGGACTTGTTCGCCTCCGTGGGCTTCGCCTGCACGTAGCGCTGGTACGCGGCCAGCGCGTCGCAGGGCCGGTTCAGCGTCTCGTAGGCCTTGAGCAGCGCGTTGAGGATGGGGCGCTGATCCGGCTGGAGCTCGAAGGCCTTCTGGTAGTCCGCCGCGGCGTCCTCCGTCTTGCCCAGCGCCTCCTGCGACAGGCCGCGCCACACGCGGTAGCTGGCGTTGGTCGGCTGCGCCTCCACCAGGGCGGTGGCCGCCTTGAGCGCGCCCTCCTTCTGCTCCAGGCGCGCGTGCGCCGTGTACGAAAGCTGGAGCAGGACGACGTTGGCGCCACACCCGGCCGCCGCGAAGTCATCCGACGCCTTCGTCACGCCCTTGAGGTCGCCGGTGGTCAAGAGAAGCTGCGCGTGCTCCTGCGCCTTCGCCTTGTCACACGGCGTCTCCTTCAGCTCCGCGCGCAGCTTGCGCACGATGGGCTTCTTCAACCCATGGTCGAACTCCGGCTCCTCCGGCGCCTTGCTGCTGCTGCACGCGCCCAGGACGGCGAGGGCACCGGAAGAGACACAGAGGACGGCCAGGCGGAACGGGGCACGGGAGGAAGCGGACATGCCCGGCTCTGTAGCCGTCCGCTCCCGGAGGGTCAAACCCTTGGCGAGGACAAGCGCCTACGCGCCGCTCGCGGCGTTCTCCCGTTCATCCAGGCCGCGCGCGAAGTTGCCGATGATGAGCCCCGGCCGCGCCGCCTTCAGCCGGTTCAGCAGCGTGCGGATGCCCACCGGCTCTCCGCCCGCGCCCTGCCCTCGCGCCACGTCCAGGTACTGCAAGGGGTCGATGCACAGCGAGCGCGTCTGCACCTGATCCACGCGGTACTTGCGCACCAGGTTCTCCAGCGCCTGCACCTCACCCTCGCGGTCGGTGACGCCAGGGAACAGGAGCAGGTTCAGCGCCAGGTACGCCCCGCGCTCGCGCGCCAGCGCGATGGACGCCTCCACGTCCTCCCAGCCGTACTTCACCGGCTTGTAATAGGCCTCGTAGAGGCCCTTGGACGCGGCGTTGAGCGACACGCGCACGGCATCCAGCCCGGCATCCAGCAGCGCCTTCAGGCCGTGCGTGAGGCTGGCGTTGGTGTTGATGTTGATGGAGCCCCGGTCCGTCTTCGCCCGCATGAGGCGGATGGACTCCGCGATGTACTTCCAGCGCGTGAGCGGCTCGCCCTCGCACCCCTGGCCGAAGCTCACCATGGTGCGGCCCGGCGCGTGCTCCAGGTGGTACAGGCCGATGGCCGCCATCTCCTCCGCGGAGGGACCGTCGTCCATGCGCTCGTGCGAGGCGGGCGGACCGTCCGCGGGCTGATCCGAGATGCAGCCCACGCAGCGCGCGTTGCACATCACCGACGCGGGGATGGCGCCCTCGTCGCGCGCATAGAAGATGTTCTGCGACGTGAAGCACCGGTAGAGCAGCGCGCACGTCTTCAGCTGCTTGAGCACGCGGCTGTCCGGAAAGCGCTCCATGTGCGCCGTGACGAGCCCCTTCAGCTCCGGCGTGGAGTACGCCTCCGGCTCCCAGTGCGAGCGCCGGTCGGTGTGGATAGCCCACGCGAGCGGACCCTTGTCGCCCCACGCCGCCGCCGTGTACGCCCACTGCGGCAGCACCGGCCCGTCGCCCTTCACCTCGCCGGGCAGGAACGTGCGCGTGTAGCCGGGCGGAAGCAGCGCACCCACGGCGTTGGGCACGAAGGTCTTTCCCCCCATCTTCATCTCGCGAACGAGCTCCAGCTCGCCCGAGTCCGGATTCAGACCCACCGGCAGCCTTCCGGGCAGGTGCACCAGGCGC
This sequence comes from Myxococcaceae bacterium, assembly GCA_004173515.1. Lineage (GTDB taxonomy): Bacteria > Myxococcota > Myxococcia > Myxococcales > Myxococcaceae > Corallococcus. The sequence goes on from SECN01000552.1 coordinate 2,109, forward strand.
CCCGCCGCCGGCAGGGCGATGGGCTTGTCCTGCGGCGGCACGAGTTCCTCCCCGCTGCGCAGGGTGGCGATGAGGTACGGATGCTCCATCACCCGGCCCTTGGGGTCCGCGAAGAGCAGTTTCGGCGCGTGCGTCATGGCCCGCTAACTAACACGAGCCGGCCGTGACGCGTCCAACGCCTCGCGTCATGTGTGCGAGCGAATGAGCCCCATCACGCAAGCCCACCCCACGGTGCCGGAGCGCGCCTTGAAAGCGCTGGGGCCCTGGTTTATGGGTCCGCCACGTTTTCGCAGTCCCCTATCCGGAGGCAGTCGTGATCGTCGGAGTTCCCAAGGAGATCAAAACCCGCGAGTACCGTGTCGGCATGGTGCCTGCGGGCGTGCGCGCGCTGACCAGCGCGGGGCACACGGTGCTGGTCGAGACGAACGCAGGCGTCGGCTCCGGCATCCCTGATTCGGAGTACCAGCGCGTCGGCGCGCAGATCATCTCCAACGCGGATGAGGTGTGGAAGCGCGCGGAGATGGTGGTGAAGGTGAAGGAGCCCATCGCGCCCGAGTACGAGCGCATGCAGCCCGGGCAGATCGTCTACACGTACTTCCACCTGGCCGGCGTGGACCCGGAGCTCACCAAGACGCTCCTGAAGAAGAAGGTCACCGCGGTCGCCTACGAAACGCTCCAGCTGGACGACGGCAGCCTGCCGCTGCTCAAGCCCATGAGCGAGGTGGCCGGCAAGATGGCCATCCAGGTCGGCGCGGCGTGCCTGGAGAAGGCGCACGGCGGCAAGGGCATCCTGCTGGGCGGCGTGCCCGGTGTGCGCCGCGGTCGCGTGGCCATCATCGGCGGCGGCGTGGTGGGCCTGTGCGCCGCCAAGGTCGCGGTCGGCATGGGCGCGGAAGTGACCATCCTGGACGTGAACCTGGAGCGCCTCACCTACCTGGACGACGTGTTCCTCGGCCGCGCGCAGACGCTGGCGTCGGACACGGAGTCCATCGCGCGCACCGTGCGCGAGTCGGACCTCGTCATCGGCGGCGTGCTCATCCCCGGCGGCAAGGCCCCGAAGCTCGTCTCCCGCGAGCTCATCGCGGAGATGGAGCCCGGCTCCGTCGTCGTCGACGTGGCGGTGGACCAGGGCGGCTGCATCGAGACGTGCAAGCCCACCACGCACGACAACCCCACGTTCACCGTGAGCGACGTCGTCCACTACTGCGTGGCCAACATGCCCGGCGCCGTGCCGCAGACGTCCACGTTCGCGCTCACCAACACCACGCGCCCGTACTCGCGGAAGATCGCGGACCTGGGCCTGGTGGAGGCCATCAAGGCCGACCGCGCCCTCCAGCGCGCCATCAACACCTACAACGGCCACATCACCTACGAGGCCGTCGCCAAGGACATGGGCTACGACTACGTGCCCCTGATGGACGCGCTCGGCGGCAAGAAGTAGGCCTGCCTGCCCAGCAGCCGGCCAGACGTGTTCTGGCCGGGTTGCCAGGGGGGAAATCCGTCCGGGTGTCCCCTCTGGTTCCCACCCTGTGGAATAAATGATCCCGTCGGGCGTCTCCGCACATCAGAAGCGGGCATGCGGGCGGCGCGGCAGGGGAAAGCGTTGTTGACCCGTCTGCTCCGGTGCATAGATTGACCGTTAGGCAGGCGACGCATTCCCCTAATCATTTCGGGCCCCTGGAAGGCGGGAGCATGATGCTGGACTTCAGGCAACCCAACCGGACGAAGCAGGAATTCGAAGAGCTGGCGCTGGCGCACCTGGATCCGCTCTATTCGGCGGCCCTCCGGTTGACCAAGAACGAGCGCGATGCCGAGGACCTGGTGCAGGACACCTGCATGCGGGCCTACCGGTTCTTCGACAAGTTCGAGCGCGGCACGAACATCAAGGCCTGGCTCTTCAAGATCCTCACCAACACCTTCATCAACCGCTACCGGCGCAAGGTGAAGGAGCGCACGGTGGTGGAGGGCGTGGAGCGCGAAGCGGTGCATGAGCGCTTCGTGAGCCGGGACGCGACGGACTTCGCGGCCAACCCCGAGCAGTACTTCTTCGACCG
>SECN01000553.1 GCA_004173515.1 Myxococcaceae bacterium
GGGCGCGACATCCTCGCGGCCAAGCTGCGCGCGTCGAGCATCAGCCTCAAGGACCTGCTGGACAGCTTCGGGGACCACCCGCCGGTGCGCGTGCCCGGCACCGCCATCTTCATGACGGGCAACCCGGAGGGCACCCCGCCCGCGCTCCTGCACAACCTCAAGCACAACAAGGTGCTGCACGACCAGGTGGTGCTGCTCACCATCATCTCCGAGGAGATTCCCCACGTGGTGGGCGCCGAGCGCGTGGAGGTGGAGCCCCTGGAGCAGGGCTTCGTGCGCGTCATCGCCCGCTACGGCTTCATGGAGAACCCCAGCATCCCGGACATCCTCAAGCGCTGCCGGGAGAAGGGCCTCCAGTTCCAGCTCATGGGCACCAGCTTCTTCCTGGGACGGGAAACGCTCATCCCCACCAAGAAGCGCGCCATGGCCGGCTGGCGCGAGGCCCTCTTCTCCTGGATGAGCCGCAACGCCCGCAGCGCCACCGCCTACTTCCGGATTCCGCCCAACCGCGTGGTGGAGCTGGGCAGCCAGGTGGAGCTGTAGGTCCGTCCCGGGCGGCCCTTTTCCGGCGGCCCGGAACCTGACGCACAAGGACTTCACCCTGCGAAAAGAGAATCTTTTCGCTCTTCACGCAGGGTCATTTCTTGGAACCCGGCCCCTTTCGACGTACAAGCCCCCGAAATTATTGGGAAACCCAGGGTTGCCCTGGGGTCGAAAGGACCCTTCAGTGGTCGACAGAGGGGTCAAACCGGGGCTTTACGCAGGCGCTCGGCTGCTTCATCTTGCACCGCCGACGTCCCTGAATTCCGGCTTGGATAAAAAAATACGGTAGGGCAGCAACACTTTGGCCGATCAATCGAGAATCTTTTCGCGGGGCAGAAATAATCCTGTCCCGGCGTACGAGAACTTGGTTACCCTGCGGCCAGGTGTCCCCCGACACCCGGCGTCTGAAACGAGGTCAGCCTTCCATGCTCCAGGCCATCGCCCCTGCCTCCATGTCCTCCTCGGTTTCCGCCGTGAAGTCCGTCGCTCCGTGGATGGACCGGCCGCTGATGCCTCTGTCGGAGGCGGCGCCCTACACGGTGCTGAGCGCGCAGGAGCTGTACCCGCGAATCTGCGTGCGTGATCCGTACTTCGCGCTCAAGGACGTGACGGTGCTGCCGGGTGAGGTGGTCGCCCGGGTGCCGGTGCAGATGGACCCCGACGCGCAGGCGATGCCCATCGGGCTGGGCGAGGCGGGCCGTCACCTGGCCATCCTGGGCTCCTGCGCCTCCGCGCTGGTGGCGCCCAAGGACGGGCAGCACTTCTACCTGGCGAGCGCCGCGCGCGGTCAGTGGCTGGCGCCCCAGGCGCAGGAGCGCACCACGGACCTGCTGTGGGCCCTGGCGCAGGCGGAGTACACGGGCAAGCGCACCTGCACGGCGCGCACGCTGCTCTCCGCGTCGGACGGCACGCCGCTGTTCCGCCTGGAGGTGGACTACAACGTGCTGTCCGCCGCCGCCTTCACCCGCCTGTTCGGTCAGGCGAAGCTGGAGATGCGCGCCGCCCCCCGCCCCGCGGACAACGTGCAGCGCACGCCGGAGGAGTGGGCCAAGCTGCGCCAGAACCCGTACAGCAAGCCGCTGGAGCTTTCGGACTGGAAGATGGACGGGGACACGCTGAGCTCGTCGCTGGTCGTCACGACGGAGCTGTGCAAGGGCCACTTCGCGATGCACCCGGTGATGCCGGTGGCCGTCGTCGCGGGCGGCATGACGCGCATGGCGACCACGCTGGGCCGTTCGCTGGAGCAGTGCGACACCGCCTCGTGGCGAAGGACGTGAAGCTGTCCGCGGACAGCCTGGCCTACGCGGGGCAGACGGTGGTGTTCGGCTCCCGCCGCACCAAGGTGCGCGGCGCGGACCACACGTTCGAGTGCTTCGCGTCCGTGGGCGAGCGCGTCGTCGCGCAGCTGGATGTGACCTTCACCCGCGTCGACTGAAGCCGTCAGTGACGCGGGGCGGGGAGCGACGGGCGCGGGAGGACCGCGCTCAGCTCCACAGGATGTCGTAGTCCACGCGGTCCAGGCCCTGCTGCTTCGCGGTGACGTTGCCCGTCAGCCCCAGGACCTTGAGCGAACCGGTGAGGATACCCACGTGGTACGCGGGCGGCATCATGTCCCGGCGCATGCGCAGGGTGCCGGACTTGGTCCCCGTGGTGAGGTACTCGCGGTTTCCGTAGGACACCGCCGCGCTGTAGGCCATCTGCGCGCCCGCGAAGAGCTTCTGTGGGTCGCCTCGGGAGATGATGCCGAAGATGAGCATCCCCGGCCCGGTGGAGTAGCGCGTGATGCTCACCTCGCCGCACGCCTGGAACACGGCCTCCGGCGTCCCCATCTGACCCTCCAGCAGGTCGGCCACGGAGTAGAGCAACGTGAGCAGCTCCCGCGCCGGATACGAGCGCAGCTCCGCGTAGTCGTGGTCCAGCTCCCCCACGCGAATCTTCTCCATCCCGTTCGCGCCCGCGTGCTGTTGCACCAGGCTGAACACGGATTTGAAGATGAGCCCTCGGACGGAATCCCCTGACTGGAGGATGGCGATCCTGGCGGCGAGCTCGGTCTTGTCCGACGGCATGACTTCCAACTCCTTGCTTCCAGGTAGTGAGGAAGCCAACCCCAGCTTAACGGGACACTCCCGTCTGTCGACAAAGCACCTGCAACGCCTCTCCCCCCCGCTGGGATTCCCAGGCACAACGCCCTGTGTCGGGCCCCCATGCCGACGTGGTGGGTCGGGTGGGTCCCAGCCAGGCGCGCGCCCGGGCCCCGTCAGCGCTCGTCGAGCAGCAGGGGCGTGAAGCCGGCGGCGTCGCACGAGGCGAGCACGTACTTCACGCCGCCCCGCTCCCCGGTGAAGCCCGCGCTGATGCCGCCCGCGTGCAGGTGGCCGTAGACGCAGACCTTCGGCGCGAACGCTTCGATGGGGGCACTGAACGCGGTGGGCCGCTCGTTGGCGTACACCGGCGGGAAGTGCACGGCGACGATGCGCGTGAGCGGCGTGCGGCTGGCCTGCTCCTTCTTGCGCGCGTCCTCCATGGATGCGGCGAGCCTGCGCGTCTCGCGCTCCAGGTAACCCGCGTCGGACGGCTCGTCGCCCATCTCCCCGCCGGGCATGGGCGGCGCTTCCGGCGTGGTCCACAGCCGCGTGCCGGCGATGACCCACGGGCCCATCACCACCGCGTTGTTGTGGAGGAAGCCCTCCAGCGTGCGGAACGGCTCCAGCAGCTTGCGCAGCTTGGACGCGGAGTCGCCCCACCAGTAGTCGTGGTTGCCGCGCACCAGCACCTTGCGCCCGGGCCGCGCGTCCAGCCACGCCAGGTCGTCCATCACTTCATGCGTCCGCGTGGCCCAGGAGATGTCGCCCGCGACGATGACCACGTCCTCCGGCCGCACTCGCTCATCCCACGCGCGTTGCAGCGGGAGCGGATGGTCCGTCCAGCCGAAACGGTGCATGTCCTTCTGCCGCGTGGAGGGCAGGTGCGTGTCGCCAATGCCGAAGAGCCGCATGATGCTGGCGTCATAGCGGATGGCCCGCCCCCGTGTTGGACCTTCGCGCGCGCCGCCCTGACGGGACGCCGGCCCCACGGGTCCGCCAGGGGTTGAAATAACAGCGGATACAAGAAACGATGTAACAAAACGTTACGCCACGAATGTCCTGAAACACGTCAGTGAGACAAGGACGCTCCATCCTCCGGCCAGGCTCCGGGCTTTGGGTCCAGGGATGTAGGCAATTCCATGATTTCGGGTGTTTGCAGTCAAGCACTGCGCGGTGGGATCCGCGCGGGTGGTGCATGGATGTACCGATTCAGGAAGAAAACTGGACGAAGGTAACGGGCTGGGGAGGGCTGGCACGCATGGTGCTGTAGAAGGGACGTGGGCCTCTCCCGTGGGAATGCGGGGGCGGGCCATGGAGTCCCTCCCCCGACTTTGGAGTTCCCTCATGTCAACGTTCCGCAATCCGTTCGCGGCGGCCGCCGCCGCCCTGGTGTTGTCCGCGTGTGGTCCCCAGGCGCAGCAGCCCACGGAGGCGCCCGCTCCCGCTGAGACGGAGACGCCGTCGCAGCCGACGGACACCGGTGGCAGCGCGATGCCGCGTGAGCTGGATCCGCTGTTCGCGCAGGCCGCCCAGGAGTTCAACGTCCCGGCGGAGCTGCTCAAGGCGGTCTCCTACACGGAGACGCGCTGGCAGATGGTGCGCGGCACGGAGGAGTTCCCGGGCCAGCAGCCCGCGTTCGGCCTGATGGCCCTGCGCGGCGCGGACCTGGAGCAGGGCGCGGCGCTGGCCGGCGTGTTGGTGGACGCGGCGCGCACGGACGCGGCGGCGAACATCCGCGCGGGCGCGGCGCTGCTCTCCCGGTTCGCCACGGTGGCGAACGTGGAGCGCGGGGATTTGGGCGCGTGGGCGCCGGTGGCCGCGCGGCTGAGCGGCATCAGCCACCCGGAAGCGCTGGCGGAGCACGTGCACCACGGCGTGTACTCGGTCATCAACGAGGGCGCGGTGGCGCTCAACACGGACGGCTCCGTGGCGGCGTCCCTGGAGCCCGTGACGGTGGAGGCGAAGTTCGCCCGCCCGCAGGTGCGGGCCATGGCGGCGGGTCCGGACTACGGCGCGTCCATCTGGCGTCCGTCGCCCAACTACAACGCGCGGCCCGCGGGCGCCGGTGGCGACCCGTCGATGATCATCATCCACACCTGTGAGGGCGGCTACGCCGGGTGCTGGGGCTGGCTCGCCAACAGCGCCTCCGGCGTGAGCGCGCACTACGTGGTGAACGAGAGCGGCAGCGAGGTGACGCAGCTCGTGCGTGAGTCCAGCCGCGCCTGGCACATCGGCGCTGCGTACGACTGCAGCCTCAACGGCAGCAAGGAGTGCTGGCTGAACGGCGCGTCGTCCAACAACTTCACCATCGGCATCGAGCACGGCGGCTTCGCCAGCGGGACGTTCTCGTCGGGCCTCATCGAGACGTCCGCCAAGCTGTCGTGCGACATCGCGCGCGACAACGCCATCCTGAAGGACAGCTACCACATCGTGGCGCACGGCCGCCTGCAGCCGGCGACGCGCACGGACCCGGGTCCCAACTGGCCGTGGGCGTCGTACATCAACAAGATCAACGGCTACTGCGGCACCGCGACGCCGGCCGGTGAGATCATCGTCGACAGCAACAGCGCCAACAACGACGCGTCCAAGGCGCGCTTCGAGCTGACGGGCGCGTGGACCGCGGGCAGCAGCGCCGGCTACTACGGCAGCGGCTACTACTTCGCGGCCACGGAGGCCATCTCCGAGCCGGCGACGTTCTGGTTCTACCTGCCCACCGCGCAGACGCGCACGGTGGACGGCTGGTGGGTGGCGGGCACGAACCGCTCCTCCTCCGCGGCGTTCATCTCCTTCAACGCGGCCGGCGCCAACCTGGGCACGGCGACCGCGAACCAGCAGATCAACGGCGGCAAGTGGGTGACGCTGGGCTCGTACAACTTCACCGCCGGCTGGAACAAGGTGCAGCTGAGCCGCTGGCAGGCCGCGGGCTCGGTGGTCATCGCCGACGCCATCCGGGTGCGCTGACGTGAAGGCACGGGGCCTTGAACGGAAGGCGCGTTTGGGGCCCCTCCGGGCACGGACGTGGTGCGCCGTGCTCGGGTTGCTGGGTGCCATGGGGTGCGAGGGCCGCTGCGGCGGCGCTTCCACCCCGGCCCCCGGCCCCCAGTCCCTGTCGGAGGCGGAGCGGCGGGCCCTTCCGGGCACCATCGTCTTCCTCTCCGAGCGGGCGGGACAGAAGGACGTCTGGCGGGTGACGCCGGACGGGAAGG
>SECN01000554.1 GCA_004173515.1 Myxococcaceae bacterium
CGCGCCAGGCTGGTGACGCCCGTGGCCAGCAGCCGGTCCAGCTCCAGCGTGGCCGCCAGCGCCTTGCCCACCTCGTGCATCAGCGCCAGGTCCTCCGCGCGTCCGCGCACCTCGTCCAGGAGCCGGTGGGATTCAATGGCCGCCGCGAAGTGCGTGCCCATGGCCTGGAGCGTCTCCAGCTCCAGCGCGGTGAGCCGCCGCCGCGCGTGGAAGAGCACGCTCAACGTGCCCACGCCGCGCGAGCGCACCCGCAGCGGCACCGTCACCAGCGTCTGGAAGGCCAGGGCCCGGAGCGCGTCGCGCGTGGGCGCGGGACAGCCCTCCGCGTCCAGCACCTGCACCGCGTCGCTCATGCCACTGGGCCGGGGCAAGGACCCCATGCGCGCGCGGCGCACCCGCGCCACCGCGTCCTCGGACAGGCCGCGCGCGTACACCAGCTCCAGCGGCTCGCCCGGCTGGTGCCGCGTGTCCGCCGGCAGCAGCAGGCACACCGCGTCGCACGCCAGCAGGCCGGCGATCTCCTCCGTGCCCGAGCCGAAGAAGGCCCTCGGGTGCGGCGCGGACGCCGCCTGGGACGCCAGCCGCCCCAGCGCGGTGAGCGCCGTGGCGCGCACGCTCAGCCGCTGGATGGTGCGCGCCGCGTCCAGCGCGGAGGACACCTGCTGCCCGAACAGCCGCACGGCGGCCATGTCCTCCTCGCCCAGCCAGTCCGCCGCCAGCACCAGCATGGCCAGGGGCGCGCCCTCCACGTCGATGCGCACGCCCACCGCGCGGTGCGGCTCCACGCGCTGGAACACCGCCAGCACCGCGTCCATGCGCGACTCCGGCACGAACCGCGACGCCTCCACGCCCAGGTCCTCCACCCACGCGTTCCCGTCGCGCCAGGTGCGCACCAGCGCCGGGGCCCAGCCGCCCATCGTCTCCACCGGCACCCGCCCGCCCAGCGCCGGCGCGTGGGGCACCATCCGGGGCGACAGCCCCGCCATGGACAGCTCCACCCCCACGCCCCGGGGCGTCAACCACGCGAAGCCCAGCTCCAACGCCTCCAGCCCGCGGAACACCTCCTCGCGCACCGCGTCCTCGTCATGCAGCGCACGCACCTGTCCGCCCAGCTCCGCCAGCTTTCGCAGCACCGTGCGGCGGCGCACCCGGGACGTCACATCGCGCGCCTGCACCACCCAATCCCTGGCATGCGGATGCACCGTCAATTCCACACGCGTCCCGCCGCCCGCCGTGCGCAGCAGGGCCTCGCAGGTGCCCGCCAGCGGCGTCGTCCCCAGCCGCTGCGCCAGCCGGTCCACCGGCGAGTCCGCCCGGGGCTCCTCCAGCAGCGCCGTCACCGGCTGGCCCACCAGTTCCTCCCGTGTCGCGCCCACCAGCCGCGCCAGCGCGGCGTTCGCGTACACGAGCACGCTGTCGCGGAGGACGAACACGCCCAGGGGCATGTCGTCCAGGAGGCGGTACTCCGCCTCCTGCTCCTCCGTGACCGTCCCCACCCGACGGTTCGTCCGCTCAGTGCCTCTCACGCGCGCCACGTTGGCACCCCTGGGACTCCGGGTGAAGCCTCCCCTTCGTCGCACCGCCCACCAGCGCACACCTGGGGTACGACGCGGCACGGCAACCCCGCTGCATTCCCATACGCCAGACGTCACATTCCCGCGCCGCGGTCGCCAAACCCAGAGTCCGTGTGACATTGACAGCAGGTGTGAAGGTATCTAGAACCATGAATCATGAATACGCGGCTTGAGTCTGGCTCCAGGGGCTTCCGGGGAGCGCTCGAGGGTTCGCGGTCTCCAGGGGAACTGTCATGAGCCTGCCCCGCACGACTTCCGGCGTCATCGTCCAGCAGCAGGACGGAGCCTTCTTCCTGATGGATACGGAGGGCGGAGAGGTCTTCCGCGTGAACGAGACGGCCGCCCGCATCTTCGAGCTGTGCCAGCGCGGCACGTCGCTCGACGGCGCCGTGCAATCCCTCGCCCGGGGCCTGGACGCGCTGGACCAGGAGCCCGCCATCCGCGAGGACGTCCAGCGCACCGTCGCGCAATTCCAGGAGCTGGGGCTCTGCGAGCCTTCCACCTCCGTCTGAAGTCTTGAAGCGTTGAACACAAACATCATGGGCGCCGCGAGTCTTCTCCTCACGCGGCGCTGAGGCACCACCACGTTCGGGGAGCCCCCTCCTGGGAGGGGTCGGGCCGCGCCATGCCCTGGCTCCAGGTTTCGTGTGCGTCCTGACGTCGGGACGCCCGCGAATCCATCCGTGAGACACGTGTTTCACGGGTGGGTGGGGCGCGAAGGAGGACGGCAGGGAATGTCAGACCCCCTGCACAGACTTCTCCGCGCTTCACGCAGCAGTCGTTCCGCAGCAAATCCAACCAAGGAGCAACACCATGTACACCCAGGCCCAGATCGTCCGCGTCGCCGCGTCGTCCGACAAGTGCACCTGCTCCGGCGGCATGACGGTGTTCACGTCGACGACCGTGGCGGAGTAGTCCCTTCCGTCCTGTCGTTCCGTAGCAACCGACCCAAGCTGGAGGAACACACCATGTACATCCAGGCCCAGATCGTCCGCGTTGCCGCTGCGTCCGACAAGTGCACGTGTTCCGGGGGCATGACCCTCGAGACGGGCACCGTCCGGCAGGCGGAGTAGCAACACCTCGCTGTTCCACGACCCCACACCCCAACGAAGGAGCATCACCATGTACAACCAGGCCCAGATCGTTCGCGTCGCCGCTGCTTCCGACAAGTGCACCTGCTCGGGCGGCATGACCGTCATCATCCGCAACGACGCGCTCTCCCAGGCGGAGTAGTTCCATTTCAGCCGGGTGGAGGCCGTACGCCTCCACCCGGTTGTCTTTTTCAATCGCTGACACCCCGCCATGTCGCCCGCCCCGCTCCCATTGCTGCTCTTCACCCAGGCGGAGGTCGGCGGATGCGCGCTCTTCCGCGTCGTGTCCGTGGAGCTCACCGTGAGCCCCGGCCGGGGACGGCTGTGGCTGGACGCGTCCCGGGGGCATGTCTTCACGCCCGTCTGGCAGCGGCACGTCCAGCACCTCGCGGCGCTGGGCCGGGCGCACTACGCGCTGCCATGGGAAGAGACGGATCTGCACGTGTCACCGCGCGGCAGGGCCCTGACGTTGGATGGGCGGAGCGCGTCGTTGCCGTTGTTCGTCGCCTGGGTGGCGCTCTTGAGCGGCCGCCCGCTGCCGTCGCCCTTCCTGGGCACGGGGGTGGCGCTGGAGGAGCACGGTGAGCGGCTCGCCCCCGCGCCGCGCGAGTTCCTCCAGGGAAAGCTGGGCGTGGCCCAGACCTACGTGAAGCAGGTGTTTCCCCAGGCGGGAAGGGTGGCGGTCTACGTGCCGGCGGACAGCGCATTCGATGCGGGAGGCCTGACGGCGCTGGACGTGCGGCCGGTCCCCACACTCACGCGGGCGGTGTCGCAGGTGCTGGGGTTGGAGCCGCGCGCGGGCCCAGCGGATGTGACGAAGCCGGGGGCCGCATGATCCGCCAGGGCGTGCGCGCGGTCCGGGAGATGTATGGGTTGACGAAGGGGCTGGGCAACCTGCGGGTGATGCTCGGCTCGGGGTTGGTGGGGATGGTGGCCGCGGGCCTGCTCAACCCGGTGATGCCTTTGTATCTGCGCTCGCGCGGGCTGGGCTTCCAGGAGATTGGGCTGCTCTACACGGTGGGCTCGCTGTTGCCCATCTTCGTGCAGCCGGTGTTGGGAGCCTTGTCAGACCGCCATGGCAGAAAGCCATTCGTGGTGGGCCTCTCGCTCATCACGTCGCTGATGGTGCCGGCGGTGGCCCTCGTGGATGATCCGAAGCCGCTCGCCGCGGTGATGATTTTGAAGATGCTCCTGTCGCGCAGCGCGGCGCCGGTGTCCAACGCGATGGTGGCGGACTTCGCGCCCACGAAGCAGCGCGCCACCATCTTCGCCATGCTGGATGCCACCTCGAACCTGGTGTTCGTGGCGGCGCTGTTCGCCTCCTCCGCGGTCATCCGCGCGCTGTCGGTGAGCGGCACCTTCTTCCTCGCGGGCGCCCTGTTCCTCCTGGGCAGCCTGCTGCTGCTGGCGCTGGACGACTCCCAGCCTGTGCCCCGCGCGGAGGTGGGTGCGGGCGGGGCACAGGCTGGGAGTCGTCCAGCGCCAGCA
>SECN01000555.1 GCA_004173515.1 Myxococcaceae bacterium
ACCGAGCCAGGAAGGGAGCGGGTGCTTGCCCGCCCGTTCCACGACACCGAAGCGGAAGTCACCGAAGCGCTGGCCCTCGTCGAAGAGGCCCGCTTCCTGTCGCAGCAGCAGTTCTCCCTCCCACTGGGCGGCGTGACGGACCTGCGCACCGCCGTGGGCCACGCGGAGAAGGGCGGCATCCTGGAGCCCCGTCAGCTCATCGACGCGGCCCAGCTGCTCTTCGCCTTCGCCCGGACGCGCGAAGCGCTGGATGAGCGCCGGGAGAAGGTCCCCCGGCTGGTGGAGATCTCCCGGCGCCTGCCCTTCCTGGAGGCGATGGCGCGCCGGTTGGACCAGTGTTTTGAACCGGACGGTGAGATCTCCGACCGCGCCAGTCCAGAGCTGAAGGAAGCCCGCGACAGGGCGCGCGGCCTGCACCGGCGCATCAAGACGCGGCTGGACGAGCTGCTCCACGACGAGTCGTTCATCCCCAAGCTGCGGGAGAACTACTACACGCTGCGCAACGGGCGGTACGTGGTGCCGGTGGTGTCCAACTACCGCTCGGAGGTGGACGGCATCGTCCACAACGCCAGCCAGACGGGGCAGACGCTCTTCATGGAGCCCCAGGCGATGGTGGGCCTGGGCAACGACCTGGCCATCGCGCAGTCGGAGGTCTCCGAGGAGGAGCGCCGGGTGCTCCAGGAGCTGAGCCAGTTGGTGGGCCGCGAGTCCACGCGCATCCTGGAGGGCCTGGAGGCGGTGGCGGAGCTGGACGAGGTGGAGGCCATCGCCATCCTCTCCGCGGACCTGGACGCCACGACGCCCACCTTCGTGGACGTCACGGAGTTGCAGCTTCGCGGCCTGCGCCATCCTCGGCTCGTGCTCAAGGGCACGGAGGTGGTGTCCAACGACGTGGCGCTGACGGGCGGCGCGCGGGCGCTGGTGGTCTCCGGCCCCAACGCGGGCGGCAAGACGGTGACGCTGACGGGCGTGGGGCTGTGCGCGCTGATGCTGCGCGCGGGCCTGCCGGTGCCGGTGGCCGAAGGGTCGCGGATGCCGCTGTACCGCTCCGTGCACTCCACCGTGGGCGACGCGCAGGACCTGACGCAGGGCCTGTCCACGTTCAGCGCCCACGTCACCCTGCTGCGCGACATCCTGGCGGAGGTGGGCCAGGACTCGCTGGTGCTCATCGACGAGATCGCCGCGGACACGGATCCGCGCGAGGGCGCGGCCATCGCCATCGCGGTGCTGGAGGAGCTGCTGGGCAAGGGCGCGTATGCGCTCGTCACCACGCACCTGGAGGAGCTCAAGGCGCTGGCGCACATGGATCCGCGCTTCCTCAACGCGCGCGTGGGCTTCGACTCCAAGCGGATGGCGCCCACGTACCGGTTGCAGATGGGCGCGGCCGGCCAGTCCTCCGCCATCGACATGGCGGCGCGCGTGGGCCTGCCCTCGAGCGTGTGCGAGCGCGCGCGGGAGCTTTCGCTCAACGCGGGCGGACCGCTCACCAAGGCGCTGGCGGCGGCCGAGGATGAACGGCGCAAGCTCTACGAGGAGCTGGAGAAGGCACGCATCGCGGCGAAGGAGGCCGAGGCGCTGCGCGCGGACCTGGAGAAGCAGAAGGTCGCCTTCGAGCGCGAGCGCAAGGGCCGGATGATGCAGTTCAACGAGGACGTGCACGCGGCCAGCGAGCACGCCGCCCAGGAGGTGCGCGACCTCTTGACGAAGCTGCGCTCCGAGCAGAACGAGAAGTCGCTCTCCGAGGCGCGCATGCAGTTGCAGCAGCGCGCGGACGAAGCGCTGAAGCGCGCGGCGGCGGCCAAGGCGGAGCTGTTCCAGGTGGAGGCGCCGGGCCCCGCGAACCTCAAGGTGGGCGCGTGGGTGCACCACTCCGGCCTGGGCCGGGACGTGGAGATCCTGGAGCTGACGGACGGCCAGGCGGTGGTGTCCGCGGGCGGCGCGCTGAAGATGCGCGTGGCGACGACGGAGCTGTCCGGCTCGCGCGGCAAGAAGCCCCAGCAGGCGAAGTTCCCGGAGCGTCAGAAGGGCGAAGCGGCCCTCAAGCGCGCGTCCTCCGCGGCGCCCGCGCAGGTGGATGCCACGAACTTCCGCTGCGATGTGCGCGGCATGCGCGCCGACGACGCGCTGTCGCAGTTGGAGTCCTTCCTGGACCAGGGCATGCGCCGGGGCGAGGAGGCCGCGTTGATCATCCACGGCCACGGCACCGGGGCGCTCAAGCAGGCCATCCGCGACCACCTGGCCGCGTCGCCCTACATCCGCATGTTCCGCCCCGGCGAGGGCCATGAGGGTGGAGACGGCGTGACCGTGGTCGCACTGCGGGGCTGACGGCCGCACCGCAGGGAGTCGGGGTCCTCGAAGCCTCGCTCCCTGTCGTCGCCTCCGCGCGCCCTACCCTCCGGGGCGGCATTCGGAGCGGAGCGGAGTGTTGAGTACACTGCGCTCCATGTATCGGCTCTGCCTGCTGGGATGCGTGTTGCTGCTGGGCGCCTGTGGCGAGAAGGCCCCTGAAGAGGGCGCGCTCCGCGTCACCGTGAAGTACAGCGAGTCCCATCCCCCGGCCTGCGTGCGCGTGGAGGTGCGGGACACGCAGGGCCACAAGGAAGGCACGGACATCCCCTCCAGCCAGTTCCAGGAGCGCACCGAGCGGGAGCTCCGGGTCGCGGTGCTCCGCAAGGCGGAGTGGGAGCAGGCGCTGAGCATCACGGTGTCCTCGTTCGAGAAGAGCGAAGCGGGCCGCTGTGCCGGTGAAGAGGTGGAGCGGCGCGCCAGCGAACAGGCGGTGCCCGTGCCGCCGAAGAAGTTCTCCCAGTGGGACCTCCAGCTCATGGCGACGGACGCGGATGGCGACGGCCACCTCGCGGGCGCCACGTGGGGCAAGGCCGTCGACTGCAACGACAATGACAAGGCCTACAACCCCGGCGTCAAGGAGTCGTGCGGCGACACGGTGGACTACAACTGCAACACGCTGGTGGGGTGCCAGGAGTCGGGTTGCCGCGCCATGCCCTGCGACGACGGCAACGCCTGCACCCAGGGAGACCATTGCGAAGGGGAAGGAAGGGCAGCCGCCTGCGTACCCGGCACTCCCATCCAGTGCTCCCAGCCGAGCAATGTCTGCGGAGCGCCCATGGCGTGCAAGCCCACCACGGGCCTGTGCGAGCCGGGTGAGCTGCCGCAGGGGACGGCTTGCGACGACGGAAACCCCTGCACGCTCGGGGATGCGTGCAGCGCCGGGGCCTGCGCGGGCACCGAACGGCAGTGCCCCGCGGTCACCGCCGTGTGCCGGGAGAGCAGCGGCACGTGCAGCCGGGCCACGGGGAACTGTGAGTACAAGCTCCTGCCGGACACCGCGACCTGTGATGATGCGCTGACGTGCACCACGCCCGACCGGTGCGATGGGAACGGAGCGTGCGTGGGCACGCCCACGACCTGCGCGGCACCGGCCCAGTGTCTGCGGCTCGCGCAGGCCTGCACCCCCGGCGCGGACTGCCGGTACGAAGCGGATCCCGCGAAACTCAACACCGTGTGCACCGCTTCGACGGGAGCCCCGGGCGTGTGCCTGCCGAGCGGCGCGTGCAGCCCCTTCCCCTATCCGACGTCCAACTTCGATCCGAACACTGTCGCAGCGGCGGACATCCAGGGGTTCAGGACCACCGGCAACGTGACCCTCAACACCGACACGCTGGCGTGGAATCCGGCCAATGCCGTTCCGAACTCCGCCCAGCTCAAGTTCAAGACGCTCACCCAGGGCGCCGGAGCGCCGGATGCGGTCCTTCTACCGGTGTCCACCCTGGACCTGAGCGGTTCGCTGACGCTCGTGGGCGCGCGTCCCCTCATCCTGGCCGTGTTTGGAGATGCCACCCTGGACTATTCCATCCTCGTCAATGGCAACGGGACGCTGCCCGGCGCGGGCGCCAACCAGCAATGCGGCAGCGCGTCCGGCTCGGTCGGACAGTTCGCCAACCGCAAGGGCGGCGGCGGAGGAGGTGGCGGCAACGGCACGGCAGGCAAGGAGGGCGGTCGGGGCTACGACAATGGTGGCAACCCGGGTGGAGCGGGCATCGCACGGACTGCGGCACTGGTTCCCCTCATCGGGGGTTGCACGGGGGGCGACGGCGGTCAGTTGGGCGTCGCGATGGCGGGCAAGGGCGGAGC
>SECN01000110.1 GCA_004173515.1 Myxococcaceae bacterium
GCCGCCCACCAGGAACATGGCCGCCGTGCCCGCCACGGAGAGGAACTTCATCAGCAGGGGCGCCGCGCGGAGGATGCCCGCGCCCAGGGCGCGCTGGAAGCCGCCGGCCTGGCGGCTCAAATACAGCCCCGCGTCGTCCAGCTTCACGATGCCCGCCACGAGCCCGTACACGCCCACCGTCATGATGAGGGCGATGCCCACCATCACCGAGACGCGGGTGGCGAAGTCCGCCGTCGCCACGGTGCCCAGCGTGATGGCGATGATCTCCGCGGAGAGGATGAAGTCGGTGCGCACCGCGCCCTTGATCTTGTCCTTCTCCAGCGCCACCAGGTCCACGTTCGGATTCGCCAGCGCCTCGCGCAGCTCGGCGACGTGCGCGCTGTCGTCCTCCTTCGCGTGCAGGAACTTGTGCGCGATCTTCTCGAAGCCTTCGAAGCAGAGGAAGGCGCCGCCCACCATCAACAGCGGGGTCACCAGCCAGGGCGCCAGCGCGCTGATGGCCAGCGCCGCCGGCACCAGGATGGCCTTGTTGACCAGCGAACCCTTCGCCACCGCCCACACCACCGGCAGCTCGCGGTCCGCCTTCACGCCCGTCACCTGCTGCGCGTTGAGCGCCAGGTCGTCTCCGAGCACGCCCGCCGTCTTCTTCGCCGCCACCTTCGTCAGGATGGAGACGTCATCCAGGATGGTCGCGATGTCGTCGAGGAGCGCAATCAGGCTGCTGCCTGCCATGGAAGTCTTCCGGGCTGGAGGTGTAGGTCGTCGCCTTGCGGCAAGCGCGGATTATCACAGCGGGGAGGCCGGGGCACGGCTTCACCCGCCCCCGTCCTCCACGGGACTTCCCGCGTCTTGCGCCCCTACGGCTTCGGGGCGATGGAGACCTTCACGCCCTGGGTCCACGTCTTGTGCTCGTCCGCGTAGTACAGGTACGCGCGGCTGGCCGGCCCCGTGTACGTGCCGGGCACCGCGGCCACCAGGGACAGCGGTACGGTGATGCGCTTGTTGGGCTCCATGCCGCGCCAGTACAGGACGACGTCGCGCCCGAGCACCTCGTAGGCATCCACCACCTGCCGCTTCACCAGCTCCTTGAGCTGGTCGTGCCGCACCTCCAGCCCGCCCGGCATTCGCCAGCGTCGCCTCCAGCGTCACCTGCGTGTCCTTCGAACTGGCCGGCATCAGCGCGCTGTAGGTGACCTCCACCGAGTACGGCAGCTCCGCGCCGCCCTCCATCCGCAGCTCCACGCGGCGCTCGCCCGCTCCGAGCAGCGCGCTCACGTCGGGCAGCTTGAGGGCCTCTTGCGTGGTGCCGTCGAAGCGAATGGGCTCGCCCACCGGACGGCCCTCCACGTAGACGCGCACCAGGCCCGGGATGAGCTTCGACGCGCGCGCCTTGTCGTAGGCGATGATGGCGCGCAGCGCGAGCACCGTGCTCTGCGTCGCCCCGTAGCGGCCACCGTCGCTGGACTCCGCGAGGAACTTCATCGCCCGCTCCACGTTGCCCACGTGGGAGGGGTCGCGCATCCACGCCAGCGTCGCCAGCGCGGTGGTCTCGATGTTCAGCGTCTCCCCGGAGCTGCCCACGATGGACTGCGTCGCGCCGCCCACCACGCCGTCCTTGGCCTGCAGGGACGCGAGCCGGCCCATCAGCGACCGGGACTCGGCGGTGTCACCGGCGAGCGCCATCACGTTGGCCGCCAGCGCCACCACGTAGCTGTTGGTGCTCTTCGCCGCCGCGGCCTTCACCGTGGCGACCTCCTGTGACAACTGCTTCGCCTGCGAGGCCGGATTGCCCGCGCTCTCCAGCAGCGTCCAGAGGATGTATGCGTTCGACGTGTCCGCGTCCTCCACCCAGACATGCAGCGCGCGGCGCTTGCGATTGAAGCCACCCTGTCCGTCCCGCTGCTGGAGGAGCCACTCGCGCGTGCGCTCCAGCATCGCGGTGTCCACTTCGCGCACCTGCATCATGTCCGTGAAGTGCAGCAGGCCGAACGCGGTCAGCGCCTCATGGCCCGGGTTCTGCCCGAACCACTCGTAGCCCTTCTCGGAGGTCTCGTAGCCCACCAGCCGCTGGTAGCCGCGCTCCAGCTTGTCCTTCGCGCTCGCCACCAGCTCCGGGTTCACGCCGGTGTGCGTCTGGAAGTACTGCTGCGCCATCGTCATCGGGTACGTCGTGGAGCTGGTCTGCTCGAAGCAGCCGGAGGGCTCCTGGATGAGGCGCGCCAGCGACTCGGTCATGTTGGCCAGCGGGCCCGGGTACACGGCGATGGAGGTCCGCACGCTGCCGGGCACCACGCTCTCCGGGAGCACCACCCGGTGCGACACCGGCTCCTTCGAGGACAGCAACCCGCCGAAGGACACGCGGCCCGGGAAGCCCCGGGGCTTGATGGACAGCGTGCGGGTGACGACGTCCGTGTACTCGCCCGCGCTCGCGGTGAGCTTCACGTCCACCGGCTTCGCCTCCTGGCCAATCTCCAGCGAGAAGAGCTGCCGGGCCCGCGCCTGCGAGGCCAGGTCCTGCGTGCCGCTGCCCGTCACCTTCACGTCGCCCTTCAGCTCCACCTTCACCCCCGCGCCCGAAAGCCTGCCTTCCGTCCCGTTCACCATCGCGACCGGCAGCCGCACCACGTCCCCTGACGTCACCTCCAGGGGCAGCTTGGGCTCCGCGTAGAACGGCTGCACCGACTCCAGCTCCGCCACCGCCGAGCCGAGCGCGCCGTCAGCGCCCACCGCTCCCGCGAACGCCTTGAAGGTCGTGACCGAGTCGCTCATCGCGAAGGACACCTTCGCCTCGCCGGTGCGGGCATCCGTGCGCACGCCAGCGTTCCAGAAGAGCGTCTCCGCGAAGTCGACGCGGTCCCCCGCCTTGCGGTGGGGCCGCACCGTGTGCGCGAACTCGCGGAAGTAGACCGCCTGCCCCCTGAGGACACGCCTGTCATCGAAGTTCATGTCCCGCTTCGCGCGCCGGGCCTTGTCCATCATCGGAGCCTCTGCCTCCTCCATCTTCTCCTCGGCCGCGATGGCCTGGAGGGCCGCCGGGGCCATGGGCGCCGGAGCCGCGACCACGGGCGCCGGGGGCTCCCGGGCCGGGGGAGGCGCGACCGGGCCGGCCTGGGCCACGCCGAGGACCGCACCTCCCACGGCTCCCTCGCCGGCGACCGCGTCTTCCTCGCCGATGGCTTCCAGCCCCATCCCAGGCCGCGCGAGCCCGCTTTTCATGCCAGCGCCGTCGGCGACCCGACCGCCCCCTCGGGTGGACGGCCGGGGCCTCTGGACGGGCTCCTGCGGCCAGCGCACCGCGAGCACGCGCATCGCCGCGTCACCATGCCGGGCGAGGAAGCCCTGCGTGTCGGTCAGCGCGAAGCGCCGCCAGCCCTGCGTCCCCAGGAGCAGGTCCACCGCCAGCTTCGACTTCGGGTTCTTCGCGTCGAGGTAGAGCTGCGCATCCGCCAGCTCCTTCACCTCCGACTCCAGCAGCACCATGACCGGGAGCTGCGGCGCCTGGTCTCGCTTCTCCTGGAGCTCCAGCACCGCGTCATCCGTGACGGTGAGCATCACCAGCGCGGAGACCGGCTTGCCGTCGCGCGTCGTCCGGGCCGTGAGCTGCACCGGGCCGCCGGGCACGTAGCGCGTGCGATCCGCCTTCAGCTCGACCGTCACCTCCTTCGAGGGCTGGCGGAACACCAGCCGCTCCGCGACCGGCCGCCCGTCGTGGTCCCACACCGTGGCGACGAGCACGCCGTCCGCCTCGCCTGGATCCAACGTCACCGGCCCGCCCTTCGAGTCCCCGAGCACCACCGAGGCGACGCGCACCTCGCGCTGGCTCAGCGTCACCGTCGCGCGGCCCACGCCGGACAGGCCCACGGCGAGCTGCACCAGCTTGCCCGCGGGCACCACGTCCTCGCGCACGCGGATGACGGCGCCCCTCGGCTTCACCTCCGGCAGCGGGAAGCTCTTCTGGATGCCGGACGGAGAGTCGATGCGCAGCGCGTACCGCACCCCCTCCTGCGGGGTCAGCTCGAAGCGGCCACGGCCCTCGTGCTCCGAGCGCATGCGGGCGACCACCTTGCCGGAGCCCACCTCCACCACCCGGCCCGTCAGGTCCGCCGGCTTGCGCGCGGGCGTGCGCGCCTCGAAGTAGACGCGCGAGGTGAGCCCCGCCACCAGCTCGCCGCCCTCCGGGTACACGGTCAGGTCCAGCGTCTGGAGGAGGATGGGAATCGTCTTCGCCGCCGACTCCACCACGCCCCCGTCCTCGATGGTGAAGGCCAGCGTGCCCTCGCCGCGCTCCATGGCCGCGGGCAGCGGGAAGCTCACCGTGCAGCGCCCCTTGCCATCCACCGTGCACGGCACCTTCGCCGCGGTGGCGCCGTCGACGAGCGCGGTGGCCGTCACCTTCGCGCCCTGGGGCACGCCGCCCTCCGCGCGCTTCACGTCCAGCGTGGCGGTGACGGTGTCACCCGGCCCGTAGCCGTCCCGGAGGAACTCAATCTGTGATTTGAGCCGGGGCGCCCGGTAGGCGCGCACGTCGAACTTCCGCTCCGCGGGGGCCGCGCCCGTCCACGGGTAGGTGACGCGCAGGGTGTACTCGCCGCCGGCCTGACCCGCGGGAATGGGCCAGGCGTATCCCCAGACGGAGTCCGCCGTGGACAGCGAGGTGGTGGTGACGACGTCCCCCCGGGGCCCTCGCACCTCCAGCTGCGCCTGGAGCGGGCTCGCGTACGGCTTGCGGCTCAGGGCCTCCAGCACCAGGCCCCGTACCAGCACCTGCTCTCCGGGGCGGTAGAGCGGCTTGTCGGTGGTGACATGGGTCACGTAGCGGTCCGCGCCGCCCAGGGAGCGGGTGGTGGCCCGGGCCGCGAGGACGCGGGGCGCCAGCAGGACGAGGGGGGTGGCGAACCCCAGGGTCAGGAGCACGTGCAGGGCACGCGGGACGTGGAAGGTCATGGCCCCATTCAACGGGCGAGCGGGCTCGAAGTTCTAGGCCCCCTTCCGGAGCTTCCTGGCGACCGGATGCGCTGCGGCAGACATGCCCGGATTGCACGCAGCCCAGTCACCATTGACCCGGGGGGCCCCTGGATGGGAGGTGCGCTGTGCCGAACCCTCATTTCATTCCAAGCAACTCGAGCCTGCTCGCGCGTCATATCAATCGAGTATGGAGCCTTGGGGAACAAACCATCGCTATGCGTATGTGTTCTGCGCGGTCAGATTGTCCGTCGTCCCGCTGCCGGTGATGTGGCGCACCGTCCTGGTCCTCCTCCGTCTAGCGGCATCCCTGCTCGCCCTGCTCCAGCCCTCACCCTCAACAGGGCCCCCCATTAGTCTCATTCGGGGCCATAACACGCGAACCCTTTCGAAAACACCATCCTCATGTCATTCCGAGGTAAGTCATTAAATACAGGCATCCAAGCTGGTCGTTCGAACATTCTTGAAGACTTCGCTGGTCTGGATGGCGGCGGCTCTTCGTTCGCCCATGTCTACGAGAGCATCCAAGGCACGGAGCATGGAGCGCGCGATCTCTCTCGGCAGCGGCTGGGTCTTTTCCGAGAACCGTTGAATCAGCCCCGCCAATCGCGCTGGCAGGTCCGTACCACGCCACCCGAGAGGCGTACCTCCTCCTTGACCAAGCACCATGTTGAGATGGACGACAAATCTATCCAATGGATAATGCTCAAAGGAGCGATCGCATAAGGTTTGAAATGCCGAAACTACTGTCGGGTTTTGTCCCTGCGCAACAAGAATGGACTCGACAATTGGAAGGATGCTTGAGATTTCCTTCCAATTTCCGTTTGCGAAGCGCGCGGCCTCCGACGCCCCTTCAATATGAATAAAGAACATGGCCTTGACCATGTGAGTGAGGTCGGCATCATAGATCTCACCATTATTCCAGCCAGACCGCACCCAACTTCCATGCGAGAGCATCCGTGGAACGATCAACTTCAAGAGGGCAAGAGGACCGACCGGCAGCACGGGCTCGTCCATGACGTTGCAAGTCAGGAGCGAAACGTATGGAGCCATGAGTGAACTAAAAGTCTTGTCGTCCGCACCCATCACAGGTGAAACGAAGCGACGAGCGCTCTCGTCTGGTGCAAGATGCAATGATACTCTGCCGATGAACTGATAGAGCGCGCGTCTCCATGTGTAGAGTTCGCTCAAATTCGCCTCAAATGGTTTTTGACCGGGCTGGCGCGACCACGACGGGCAGAGTCGCTCAATCGTCCATTCAACGAGACCATTACACCATGACAAAAACAGGTCTCTCCGCAGTTTGTCGTTCATTGCGGCCGATATAGGAATTTCAGTCAAAATCTTCGCAAGCAAATTACAGTCAATATCGACCATCGGATGCATCCAGTCAATATTCACGACCTGCCCGTAGCGGCTTTGTCTAGAGCGCTGCCCCTGGGGTGCTGGAATCCACGCAGAAGGCATGCACGGCAGCGGCGCGGCTGGTTTTTCAATCGCCTCGCTTTGAGTCAAGGCAGCCTGGACAGCACTCTCAAGGTGGTGCTGTTTCTGTTCTTTGTGTTGTTCCAGCGTAGCGCCATGTGGTGGCCGCTCGACAATGCACAAAGAGACAGCAAGGCCGAGCGCGAGCCAAGCAACATCTTGAGATTGATTCCACAGCGCCAACAGATTTCCCAGTGTATCAGTCGCAATCTGTTCATAGGGATGTGACGCAAGCTTCAGCAGCGCCTCTAGCGCGTCCCGTCGCCGAGGCTCGCGACGAAATAGCGCTGCGAGTCCACGGCTCGCATAGAGCACGGGATGATCAATCAGGATTGAGCTGCTGACGAAAAGTTCGTCCGGTGCCTCCGGCGTCCTCCAGGCTCGAAGGCACACCTCTGTGGCCCACTCAAGGTCAGGCGTCGGCAGATATCGGTCTAAGTAAAGCGCTACGGCGGCCACGCTAGCGACGGCGCTCTGTCGCTGGCTATTTGAACCGACATGCACATGTGGATTATTGAATAATTCTGGTGCATCCAGGTGCCTTGCGCTCCCTACCGCTTGTTCGAGCTGCAACCTATTTCCAACTGTTTTATTTTTGAAGCAGTCGCGCGCCCAATTGAGCAGCGAAAAGTGCTGTACCATCTCTGCCTGTCTCGTGTTGATAGCATCGATGTCAGGCCCTTGTGCTTTTGGATTTTCTAATTGGATAATCATGTGCGAACCATCTTCGGAGGGGGTCGCTCGGTAGTTTGCGCTCCTTCCTAGCTCAGCCCAAATTTCAGCAGTTCGCATGAGTCGTTGGGTAATTTCAGAATTTTCTCGTTCTTCGGCATAATTGAATGGTAGGTCTTCAGTAAATTTCGTTATCGCCTCGGACGCCTTGGACCCCAGGTCGCCGCCACTGAGGACGCATACCGACGCCAGCCATCGTAAATCCAAGCGGCGACTCTGCCGCTTGTCGCCTTCAACTACCGCCTGATAGTGACGCATATCTTTCGGCTGGAATCCGAGGAAATTTCCTGTGCGATTCGTCTCGGACACGCTTCGTTCGAGGTCCCACGTCCACAGTCTCTGACTCGTGAGCAGCGGAAGCGTCACTTCGGAATAATGTTTTGTCTGAAGCACGATACCTACGGCGACACCAAGTGCGGCAGTGCTCTCGTGCCCATCCAGCAAATCTCGGAGAACCTCGTCTACTGGGCGGCCCTTCTCTACTTCCTCGAACGCCCACGCTTCGAGGGCCATCAACCCAGAGGCCACGGCATCCGGCCCCCATGTGCCACGCGCCCATAGGTACTGTTGTGCCCCTCCCCAAAAGCTCTGTAGCCCCCACGGGAAGCTGAGCGTCAACGCAATGGGAGTTCGATGGCTTACGTGGCTGAGCCGGTGAAGTTGGCGCCAAGCGGTGATTGCATGATTAGCAATTTGGCGCACAAGGCGCCGAGCCTCATCGGGGGCGAGTGAAAACAGCGACGAAAATGGCTCTCGTGTGGGCGCACACGGGGAGAATCTACGCTGGTCATTAATAGATAGGGAGTCCCAGTCATGGTCATAGTTATGAGAATCGCACTCGAAAGTCAGTGTAGGCGAGCGCTGCGCGACTTCCTCTGGGAGAGGTTTCTTTATTAGATGTAGCGCGAAGTCGACTAGTTGACCCGGGCAAGTCTCGCTAAGGATCGGTGCGTGTGTCAGAATTTGTTCAACTGCGGAGCGAGGCACAGAATCCATCGTCTGTAGCCGCGCCAAGTATTCAAGCACGAGAGGTACATAGGCTCGGCCTGCTCTTAAGATAATGATTATCAACCGCTTCTCTAGATCCTCTATCTCCTCCTGTTTGAGTTGCGCCCACCAGCTGCTTCTCTCCTCAAAATCATGCTTGTCAAAACGCGCCTCGATGTCTGCAAGCCAGGATGCTGCAAGACGGACAACAGGGCCGGATACCGAATTCGCAACATTGGCGGCAAGATTCTGCCAGACCTCAAAGACGGACACGACGTCAGGTCGAGTCGATATTGGAATATCGTCAATTCGCTGGATAAGCCAATCGCAAAATCGCCTCCACATACTTATGTCGGACGGAAAGGCCCATGCATCAGCGAGAAGAATGCGTTGGGTAAAGCTAAGTCCGGGAAAAGATTCGCCGTCCAATACTGCCGGATTTGCCTTAGTTTTTTCCGCCTGGAACCAGACTGCAAGTCGAGCAATCCGGCCAGTGCCATCAGCAAGCATCGCTTTGTTGTAGTCTGACTCGTGTTTTAGGAAAGATGGCAATCCGAAGGGGCCGATCACCCATGCCCGCAGCCATTGCGAACGAGCGCCAAGTGCCCCCTCAAGCAACTCAAGGTGTCGTTGCCAGTCTTCTCCATCTTTGAGCTCAGACTGAGAGAGCAATTCAACAACCCGGCCGAGAACTGGAGGCTCACCAAACTGACGGATTATGTCCAGCCAATGCTCCCCTTGGGAAACCAGCAACTGCAGGAAAGACCATTCAAAGTATATGTCGTGTGTAAAGCGTATTGTTTGACCGGCTCGGACATGGCGGATGATTCCGTCGGCCTCAAGCTCAACCAGTACTTGAGAGTCCATTCCCAGGATAGGAATTCGTCTGCCCGATGTCGCTGCGCCTGCCCGTGCTAGGGTCACAAGTGCGTTACGTCGATATCCAGCCCGAACTGCATCTGCGCCATATCCACCTACCGCCCACCAAGCAGTAGCAAGTTCAATTTCCGAACTAGGGACACTCATTTCGACGGCATGGCGCTGGCTTAATATGCCTGCAAAAAATGGACGTCGTACAATAGCTTGGACTTGTTCCGACCCGAAAAGGAGCGGCGCCAAGTCCGGCTTCTCTTTAGCCAGCAGCATCGCTTCCGCGTCATCGAATGTTGTTACATCAATTGCTGGGGCTCCTTCATTTAAGAGCTTGCTCGGCAGCCAAGTTCGCAGCGGCTCGATTCCGGTATCTCTGGCCGTAGCGACCACTCGCCATGCCTGGAGGAGTGGCGACTCCAATATTGTGTTGAAAATATCCAACAAGACCCCACGATGATGCAATTCGACTCGGTCGATGCCGTCAACGAACACCGTGGATGAACCTACAGCAGCATGCTCGACAAGAAACTCCTCCAGAGGCGTGGCGCCTAGGCCAGTAGCAGTGGCGTATTGGGACCAAGTCGCGCCAGTCAATCGATCTGCTTTGAAAAACAACACGGGCCCGCTTGCGAGCCTCTCTTCTACAAGAGTTCGAAGCACAACGGATTTCCCTGTTCCAGGTAAGCCACCAATCTGGACAAAGCGGTGTTGGAGCAATGCTTTGCGGGTGCCTTGGATAAGTCGTTCCCGCGGAATGCTCACTCCTGCGATAGTATTTCCGATTTCAGCAACAGCGAGTCGCGCTTCCTCATTGAGTTGGGAAAGCGCGGCCTTCATGGATGGGGCTCCGGCAAGCCGGAATGTGCCGTTCAGTCTGGCAACAAGCGTCTTCCTGTCGAATGCAGCCGCTTGTCCCTCAGCCAATCTGACCAATGCGAGCAATCGGCGCCATAGGTCGTCCGCACGCATGCGATCGTTTGGACTAAGGTGGTTCGAAAGGCTGGAGACGGTTTGTGCTTCTATCACAGATCCTTCATGCAGCATCTCGAACCGCATCAATACGAAATGCGAGAGCAGAAGATGGGCGGTTGCATTGAGTTCCATTTCGGGGAGTTTGCTTGAAAGAATATTGCGGACACAGATGAAGTGAGTGAGTTTTTCACCCGCGACGCCCTCGGTGTGCAATTTCTTCACGAATCCAGTTACGTCGTTGTCTGCTCTCGCCCAGTCGCAAAGCGTTTCGAAGCTTCGCTTGCTTGCGTCAGTGATCTCGCCAGTAACGACGCCTACTCGGTCGAGGCCGACTTTGAAATCTGTTCCCACAACTGTCGCATGCGCGCGAAGTACAGTATCTCTGAAATCGGTGTTGCTTGGGGCATCACTGATAACTAATTTGCGTTTGACCTGTAGGCTGAGGCGCATTCGAACACAGTCAGCACCTTCGCCTTCGACAATCACGTCGTCCAGCGGGTGTCCAAGTGGGCCTTGCTGTACAGAGAGTCGTTTTACTTGCCTCGCTGGGAGACCCGGCGCGGTTGTCTCAGAAAGTAGGGCCGCCGCATATACGGATGCCACGCCGTCTTCGTAGGTGAACCCGGCTCCACCCGTAAGTTCAGGGCTCGCGGCCGCTGCAAGACCAGTTTTCGCATCGCCGCGATTGGAGTCTGCAGCAGATGTAGAGGTGGGGAAATCCGTCGTCATTGCGGCAGGATAACGTAGAAGAAAGATAAGGGGCGGCGAGAGCCTGAGGCCATGTCCGCCGCGCGGCCCCCGTACAGGAGACGCATCACTGCCGGGGGTAGGTGAACAGACCCCCCGTCGCTGCCGAGGGCGCCCTTGGGGCAGGTCGAGCGGCGGCGCTGGTGGGTGAGGTGAGCCCCCGTACTTGGCAAAGCCCTGTAGCGAGTGCCAATGGCTCGAATATCCTTCCATTCGGCAGGGTCTGGATGTGCCATCACGCAGTCTTCCTGGAGACCCACTGCATGCGAATCCGAGTCCTCTTTCCCCTGTGCCTCACCGGGCTGCTGGCCTGCGCCACGGCCCCCCGTTCCACCGACACCGCGCCGCTCGCGTCGAAGGACAGTCCGTGGGTGGAGGCCTGCTCGACCTCCAACGCTTCGGGTGGCGCGGGTGACGTGGTGGTGAACATCACCGCGGACGCGGAGGGCAAGGTCCACTTCAGCTCCAAGACGGTGCAGGTGCAGGCCGGGCAGACCGTGGTCTTCGCGTCCCAGGTGCAGCAGGACCGGTGCATCGGCGTGGCGGGCGAGTCGCTCTTCAAGGAGGGATCGCAGAACCCGCTGCGGGTGCCCGCGTGTCAGAGCGCTTCGTGGACGCTGCGCGGCCAGGATCCCCAGGGGAGCCACAAGCTGTGGTCCTGCGCGACGAGCGACTGCTCGAGCTGCACGGAGGCCCAGGGCATCAAGGAGACCATCAACGGCACCCTGGAAGTGACGGGGCGCGGCGAGAACTAATCCGGTGGACGGTGCGCGAGGACGCGGTGCAGGTCCTCGCGCAGTCGGCTCGCGTCCTTCCACCCAGGGCGCGCGGTGAGCACCGCTTCGGTGAGCGACAGCGCCTGCTGGAGTTGCTGTCGCGCGTCCTTCCCGTGCGCCTCCCGCGCCGTGGCCCATTGCCCAAGGAAGGCACCGAAGGCCAGTCGCT
Source organism: Myxococcaceae bacterium (assembly GCA_004173515.1). Taxonomy (GTDB): domain Bacteria; phylum Myxococcota; class Myxococcia; order Myxococcales; family Myxococcaceae; genus Corallococcus. The sequence goes on from SECN01000110.1 coordinate 11,704, forward strand.
GCTCAAGGTTCGCGGGCTCCAGGTCCACGGCCTTCTGGAACGCGTCCGCGGCCTCCTGGAAGCGCGCTTCGCTTCCCGGTCCACGCAAGGCGCCCCAGCGCGCGTCGACGGCTCGCGTCTCTCCCAGCCAGCGCCACGTCATCGCGAGCGAGGGATTGAGCTTCAGCGCGCGCGTCAGCGCCTCCGTGGCGCGCGTGGTGTCGGGCCCGGGATTCACGCCGCGCTTCAGCGCGAACGCGGCCAGCGTCTGGTGCACCTGTCCCAGGTTGGCCCACGGCTGCGCGAGGTCGGGCAGCAGGGTGGTCGCCTTCTGGAGCGCGGCCTGCGCTTCCTTCGCGCTCGCGGTGGGGTCCTCGCCGCGCGCCAGCTTCCAGGTGGCGCGCCAGGCGCGGACCTCGCCCAGGTTGTTGTGCGCGAAGCCCACGGTGGGGGCCGTGGTGATGGCCTGCGTGAAGGCCTGCTCCGCCGCCTCCAGCAGCGGCTCCGGCGCATCGCCCCGGTCCCACGCCTCACGCGCCTGATCGAGCAGCACGGTGCCCACGCCATTGAGCAGCGGGGGCAGGCGCGGGTTGATGGCGACGCCCTTGCGGTAGCACTCCAGCGCTTGGGCGAGCCCGGGGCCCGCGTCGCCACCATGGTCGCGCAGGCGCAGGGCGAGCGTGCGGTGCACCTCCCCCAGGTAGAACCACGGCACGACGTGGCCCGGGTCGAGGGTGCTCGCGTGCTCCAGCGCCGTCCGGGCCTCCTCCAGGTCCTTGTCCGGAGACGGAGCCCGTGGATGGTTCGCGCGGTTCACGTACGCGGTGCCCAGGTTGATCCACGCCTCCGGCCGCTGCGCATCCAGGCGCAAGGCGCGTCGGTACGCGTCGATGGCCTTCCGCCGGAAGGGCAGCGAGTCCCCGCCGCGTCCATCCTCGGAGTCCGCCCACACCTTGAAGACGAGGCCCAGGTCCAGGTGGAAGTCGTAGTCGCGCGCCGACTCCGGAATGGACTCGAACGCGGTCACGGCGGCCTGGAGTTGTTCACGCGGATCCTCTCCCCGGCCCTGCCGGTAGCGGGCCCACTGCCACCAGCCCATGGCCAGCGCGTGGCGCGCTTCCACCTTGTCGGGCGCGAGCTTCAGCGCCTCCTTCGCCGCGTCCAGGGTGCGGGTGAGCAGTGGCTCCACGTCGCCCCCGCTGCTGACGCGCACCTGGGCGAGCCGGCGGTGGAGGTGCGCTTCGAGCACCCAGGTGTCCGCTTCGTCCGGCGCCGCCACCAACGCGCGCGACACGGCCTCCATCCCTTGCGTGTACGCGGGCTGCACGTCGCCCTTCCCGGAGATTTCGAGCAGCAGGGCCTCCTGTTCCAGCTCCGCCCGCGCACGGTGCACGGCGGACACGCTGCGCCCGATGTCGGCCGCGCGCACATAGGCCTGGCGTCCGGCCTCCAGGTCGCTCCGGGCCGCGTCGCGCTCGCTCGCCAGGGCGTGGCGCACGGCGCGGGTGAGCAGGATGTCGCCCCGGAGCAGCGCGGCTTCGTGGAACCACGGCAGTCGCGTGCCCAGCGCGTCCAGTGACTTCAGGGCTTCGTCGAAGCGGTCCTCGTAGAAGGCCCGGAGCGCGTCCGCGTATTCGGGCGTGGTCACCTCCGCGCCCTGACCCTGCTTCAGGAACGTGAGCGCGGGGTCGCGTGAGTGGGACTGCGCTTCTTTTCGCTTCGCCTCGCGTTGAGGCGCGTCCGGGATCCGGTCCGCCTCCAGCCGCTCGCGCTGATACCGATGCCCCAGCACCCGCGCGAGCGCGTACGCCACGCGGGGCTCATGGTTCCCCGCCGCCCAGGCCGCCTCCAGGTGCTGGAGCGCGGCCACGTCGTCTCCCAGCGCGAGGAACCCGCGCCCCAGCGCGTAGTGGCCCGGCCCGTCCGCGACGGCGCCGGCTTCGCGCATGGAGGCTTCGATGTCGCGCATGCGGGAGCGCATGGCCTCGCGGTCCGGTCGCGTGTCGTGCAGGGGCGCCTGCCCGGAGTAGCGGGCCTGGGCCTCGATGCGCTCCACGCCTTCGGTGAAGCGCCGGGTCAGGGCTTCGCGACGGGCGACCTCCCGCCGGGCCATCACGCCCTGGCCCGCCGCGCCCACCGCCGCGAGTCCGACGATGCTGGCCACCGCGACCGCGCGCCGGTGGCGGGACATCCACTTGCGCACGCGGTACGCCGGGCCGGTGCGCGCGAGGACGCGCTCGCCGTCGAGGAACCGCTCCAGGTCGTCCGCCAGCGCCCGCGCGGAGTCGTAGCGGCGCGAGCGGTCCTTCTCCAGGCACTTGAGGACGATGGCTTCCAGGTCGGCGGGAACCTCGGGGGCCAGCTCGCGCGGCGGGCGGGGCTCGTGGGTGGCGATGCGGCTGAACACCTCCAGGCCGTTGGCCCCGGGGACGGGGGCCTGTCCGGTGAGCAGGTGGTACAGCGTGGCGCCCAGGCTGTAGAGGTCCGCGCGCCGGTCCAGGCGGGTGACCTCGCCCCGGGCCTGTTCGGGCGCCATGTACTGCGGCGTGCCCATCACCGTGCCGGTGGCGGTGAAGCCTTCGCTCCCGGTCCAGTCGCGCGCCAGCCCGAAGTCCATGACGTAGGGGCGCAGCGCGCCGTCCTCCGCGCGCTCCACCAGGATGTTGGAGGGCTTGAGGTCGCGGTGGACGAGCCCCACCTGATGGGCCGCGTGCACGCCCAGCGCGGCGTCGCGCAGCACCAGCGCCTTCTGCTCCACGGACAGCAGACCGGACAGCGCATGCAGCGGCTGGCCCGCGACGTACTGCATGGCGATGTACGCGCGGCCCTGGACCTCACCGACCTCGTACACGCGGCAGACGCGCTCGTGGTCCACCCGGGCCTGCGCGCGGGCTTCCGCGACGAAGCGGCGCGACAGCTCCGGGTCCTCGTCGCGCACGAACTTCAGCGCCACGTCGCGGTGCAGCCGCACGTCGTGCGCCAGGAACACGCGCCCCATGCCGCCCTGGCCCAGGAAGCGCACGGGCCGGTAGCGCTCCCAGTACGGCACCGGGAACGCGGGGCCGTCCATGCTGGGGGCCGGCGCACCGCCTGGAGGCAGCGTGTCGTCGGGTCTCGCGCCATTGGCAGACACGGGGGGCCGGGCGGGCTGTTCCCGGTCGCTGTCGGCCCTGTCCTGACGCGGCTCGCCTGAGGCGGGGGGCTCCGCCGCCACGGCCCCGGAGACCGCTGCGTCCTCTTCCGAGGCTGCCTCCGCCGCGAACTCCCGGCGCAGCACCACGAGCGAATCCACGGAGAGCCGTCCGCGCTCCACGAGGACCTGGAGCGGGGAGACATCGCGTCGCGCGGCCTCCTCGCGCAGGGGCTCCACGTCCTCGCGCGAGAGCAGGCCCTCGGCCAGGGCGAGCTTCAGCTCCGCTTCGTTCTTCTCATGCACGCGAAGATGGCCCCATGGGAGTCACAGCGTACTGGAGGGACCTGTCGCCACGCATCCCACGCCGGGACGCCTGCTGGACGCGCCACGGCTTGCGGCGGCGGGCCGCCCGTTCCCAAGATGGATGCATGAGCTCCATGTGGGTCCTCGAAACGCCGCAGCCGCCGCCCGACGCACGCATCGCCTACGGTGAGGCGCCGCAGCAGTTCACCGAGCTGCGCAAGCCCAAGGGCAAGGGCCCCCACCCCGTGGTGCTCTTCGTCCACGGCGGTTTCTGGCGCGCGGAGTACGGCCTGGAGCACGCGGGCCACCTGTGCGCTGACCTGGCCAAGCGCGGCTTCGCGACGTGGAGCGTGGAGTACCGGCGCGTGGGCCATGAAGGCGGAGGCTTCCCCGGCACGCTGGAGGACGTCGCCTCCGCGGCGGATCATCTGGTGGACGCCGCGCCCTCGCTGGGCCTGGACCTGACGCGCGTGGTGGCGATGGGTCACTCGGCCGGCGGCCATCTGGCGATGTGGCTGGCCGCCCGCCACCGCCTCACCGCGCATCAGCCGTTGTACCGCGACGCCCCCCTCAAGCTGAAGGGCGTGGTGTCCCTGGCGGGCGTGGTGGACCTGGCGCGGGGCGCGGCGCTCGACCTGGGCAACGGCATCGTGAAGACCTTCATGGGAGGCACGCCGGAGCAGGTGCCAGAGCGCTACGCCGTCGCGTCCCCCGCCGCGCTCCAACCGCTGAAGCTGCCGCAGGTGCTGCTGCACGGCACGGAGGACGACACCGTACCCCTCTCGGTGAGCGAGGGATTCCACGCCCGGGGCGTCCAGCAGAAGGATCCGGTGCACCTCGTTCCGCTGAAGGGCGCGGGCCACTTCGAGCTCATTGATCCGCGCTCCAAGGAGTGGCCACGTGTGGTGCAGGCCGTGCGGACCCTGCGCTGAGGGCCTGCCCCGTTTGGTAGCGCGCGGGGCGTGGGGCCTTCCGCCGCGCCCGCGGTCCGCGCACCCCACGTGACAGCGGGCAGCCAGCCGTGCCCACTGTCGTCCGTCCGGAACCCAGACGGGACGTGAGGGGCCTTCATCCGGACGGGCCTTCGGATGCGCACCCTGTCCTCGGTCCCGACGCAGGGACGGGAGGAGCGTTCGCATGGCGACGATGGACGTGATGCGCGGGCCGGGGATGGAGCGGCTGTCGCGTGGGGCGAAGGAGGCCGCGAACCACCCCTGGGCGAAGAAGCTGGGGCGGATGGGCTACGCGGCGAAGGGCGCCGTCTACGCCATCATCGGGGTGCTCGCGCTGAAGCTCGCGGCGGGCGAAGGCGGCCGCACCACGGACAGCCACGGCGCGGTGAACACCGTGGCCCGGGGGCCCTTCGGCATCGTGCTGCTGTCGGTGCTGGTGGTGGGCCTGCTGGGCTACGTCGTCTGGCGCTTCGCCCAGGCGTTCGCGGACACGGAGGACAAGGGCTCCGACGCGAAGGGCCTCGCCACGCGCGCCATGTACTTCTTCAGCGGCGCCCTCTACGCGTCGCTGGCCCTGTTCGCCCTGAAGACGGTGTTGGGCGCTTCCCAGGGCCGGAGCAAAGGGACCCAGGGCTGGACGGCGACGCTGATGGAGCAGCCCTTCGGCCGCGTCCTGGTGGCGCTCGTGGGCCTGGGCATCATCGGCTTCGCGGTGAAGCAGTTCCACACGGCGTGGAAGGCGAAGTTCCTGGAGAAGCTCACGCTCACCGGGCTCGCGGCCCAGCAGCGTCACTGGGTGGAGCGGGTGTCGCGCTTCGGCATCGCCGCGCGCGGCGTGGTGTTCTCCGTCATCGGCATCTTCCTGGTCCGCTCCGCCGTGGACGCGAACCCGGGAGAGGCCAAGGGCCTGGCGGAGGCCCTGGCCGTCGTCGCCCGCCAACCCGCGGGCGACGTGCTCCTGGGGGTGGTGGCGGCGGGCCTGGTGGCCTACGCCGCCTACCTGTTCCTCCAGGCGCGCTACCGGGAACTCTAGGAGCCTCTAGAAGAGGTTCCAGAGGTACTGGTTCGTCACCTCGTGATGGAACTGGATCTCCGCTTCCTTCACGCGGGTGCCCAGCTGCTTGGGGCAGCGGTCCGCGGAGCCGATCTTCAGCTCCGCGTACTTGCTCTGCACCTGTTCACCCAGCGTCTGGGCGACGAACTGGCTGCCCTTGAAGAAGCGGATCGCGTCGTAGATGTTGTCCGGCAGGAAGCGCGTGCGGCTGCGCTTGGTCTCCGCGTCCTCCTGCGGCTGCGGGCCCTCCAGGCCGGTCTTCATCAGCGTGTAGAGCACCATGTACGGGTTGGCGTCCGGCGCCACCGAACGGCACTCGACGCGCGCGCTTCGCTCATTGCCAAACGGGATGCGCACCATGGCGCCGCGGTTGTTCGCGGAGGCCTTGATCTGGTTGGGCGCCTCGTAGTGCGGATCCAACCGGCGGTACGAGTTCACGCTGGAGTTGAGCACCAGGCAGATGTCGTTCGCGTTGGTGAGGATGCGATCGATGAACTCCCACCCCATCTGCGACAGCCCGTCCTGGCCCGCCTTGTCGTGGAACAGGTTCTTGTTGTTCTTCGACAGCGACATGTTGATGTGCATGCCGTTGCCGTTCACGCCGGTGACGGGCTTGGGCAGGAAGCTGGCGGTGAGGCCCAGCTGCGCGGCCACCTGACGGCACAGCAGCTTGTAGAGCTGGATCTGATCCGCGGCGATGATCGCCTCGCTGTACGAGAAGTTCATCTCGAACTGGCTGGGCGCGACCTCCGGGTGGTCCTTCTCGTTCTGGAAGCCCATGGCGCGCTGCGCTTCGGCGGCCTTGTCGATGAAGGTGCGAAGCGCGTCGCCCGGCAGCGCGTGGTAGTAGCCGCCGATGGAGATGAACTCGAACTTGCCTTCTTCGTGGTAGTGGCGCTCGGCGTCACGGCTCTTGAAGAGGAAGCCTTCGATCTCCGGCGCCGCGTGGAACACGGTGCCGTCCTTCTGGAACAGCGCGTCGGTGGCGCGCTTGAGCTGCCCGCGCATGTCCGAGTGGTACGGCGTGCCGTCGCGCTCCAGCACTTCGCTGAACGCCAGCACCTTGCCGGGCCCGAAGATGTCGGACGGCAGCCAGTAGAACGCGCCCCAGTCGATGTTCAGGCGCAGGTCGCTCTCCGCCTGCGCGGAGAAGCCGCGGATGGACGAACCGTCGAAGGTGAGGTTGTCCGCGCTCTTGAGCAGGAACTTCTTGTCGTAGTCCAGCATGTGCAGCCGACCTTCCAGGTCGGTGAAGCACACGGTGATGGCCTTGATGCGCTTCTCGTCGGTCAGGTACTTGATGCGCTCGTCGCGCATCTTCTCCGGCGACACGCGCTGGACGGACTGAAGGTTAAAGGTTGTGTCGGGACTGCCACGAACGGCCCTACGTCAAGGGACAGGGGGCCCGACGCCCCGGCCAGTGGACAGTGCGCGCCGCGATGCGTCGTCCCCGTGTCCGCCTCTGGACGCAGGCTAGGGCAGCGGTTCCATCCCCTGCGGGGGCAGGGCGGTGCCGGCGGGCCAGAGCACGTACGCGGCCCCCCGGGAGTGCTGCCAGGCGCGCCACAGTTCGGCGCGCCGGTACGTCGCGCCGGTGGTTTCGTTGGAGGAGAAAGCAGGGTCGTTGACGACGACGTCGCCGTCGGCGGTGAAGCCCTTCACGACGATGAGGTGGCCGTCGGTGCGGCGGGCGGCGCCTCCGGTGAGCTCTCCGGGTTCGTACGCGATGCTGATGCTCACGGGGATGCCGGCGGCGACGAGGCGCTCCACGGGGGCGAAGGAGTCGAAGCGGGCGACGAGTCCGTGCAGCGCGCCCTGGGACATGCTGGCGGCGTAGGCGGTGTTGAAGCTCCAGTTGCCGGTGCCCTTGTAGACCCAGTCGTAGGTGTGGGCGGCGGCGGTGGGCACGGGGTGCTCCAGGTCCGCGCGGCCCAGCTTCCGGCTCCAGTAGCCGAGCAGCATGGTGGTGGACGTGGGGGAGCACCAGACCTCGCCGCCGTC
>SECN01000556.1 GCA_004173515.1 Myxococcaceae bacterium
GCTGTTCGATGAGCTTCTGGAAGAAGCGTCGGACGTCCGCGAGGAGCGTGATGTCGATGATGTCCGCCATTCGTGCCGGCTTTCTCGCGCGGAACAAACGGGACGTCCATTTCGCGGCCACCACCACGCGAAAACTTGCGCGACCTGTAGCACGCGCCCGGAAGCCGAACGCGGCGGAGGCCGATTTATCGGGCCCGCGCGCGTTCGGGCACCAGCGGCGCCAGCGCCCGCCGGAACGCAAGATGGCGCCTGCGCGCGTCCTCCACATGGGGCACGGGACCCAGCACCTCCACCCCGTGTCGCGCCTCCAGGTAGCGTCGGTTGTCCCGCTCCGCCAGGTCGCGTCCCGGCACCCCGCGCGACAGCACCACCGCGCGCACGGGCAGCTTCCTTGACGCCAGCGCTTCCAGCGACAAGGCCACGTGGTTGAGCGTGCCCAGTCCCGCCCGCGCCACCAGCACCACCGGCAGGCCGAAGGTCTGGATCAGGTCCACCACGTCGCGCTTCGAATCCACCGGGACGAACAGTCCACCTGCCCCCTCCACCACCACCGCCCCCCCCTTCAGCCGCGTCCACGCGTCGAGCGTCACCCGCCAGTCCGGCTCCCGACCCAACCGCCGGGCCGCGATGCCCGGGGCCAGCGGCGCGCGGAAGCGGTGCGGACACACTGCTTCCACCGGCAGCGTGCTGCCCGCGGCCTCCCGCATCGCCAGCGCGTCCGACGGGGCCTTCAGGGACGCACAGCCACTCTCGTAGGGCTTGAAGCCCTGCGGGGACAGGCCCGCGTCCCGCATGAGCGACAGCAGCGCGCACGACACCTGCGTCTTGCCCACGCCGGTGTCCGTGCCGGTGACGAAGAAGCGGGGTTCATCAGGACGGCTCACGGGAGACTCCCACCCGGCGCAACGCCTCCAGCGCCAGGTCGATGTGGTCGGTCGAATGGGCCGCGGAGAGACAGAAGCGCAGCCGGCTGGTGCCCTCGGGCACGGTGGGCGGGCGGATGGCCTTCACCAGCAGCCCCGCCTCGCGCAGGCGCTTCGCCGCGTCCATCGCCCGCGCCGGCTCGCCCAGGATGACCGGGAAGATGGCGCTCCGCGCCTCCGCTGGCAGTCCCAGCTCTCGCAGCCCCGCGGTGAAACGGTGGATGTGTCCCCACAACCGCTCACGCAAGGCCGGGTCGTGCTCCACCAGATCCACCGCGCACGCGGCGGCGGCGCACAGGGCCGCGGGCAGCGCGGTGGAATAGACGAAGGGCCGGGCGCGACTCACCAGCAGATCCGCCACCGCGCGCGAGGTGGCCACGTACGCCCCCAGCCCGCCCAGCGCCTTGCTCAGCGTGCCCATGCGCAGGTCCACGCGGTCTTCCAGGCCCAGCGCCTCGCACAGCCCCGCGCCCCTAGCGCCCAGGACGCCGGTGGCGTGCGCCTCGTCCACCATCAGCGCGGCGCCGTGAGCCTCGCACGCTTCGACAAGCTCGCGCAGGGGCGCCACGTCCCCATCCATGGAGAAGACGCTGTCGGTGACGACCAGCTTGCGCCGGGCCGGCGTGTCCGCGAGCGCCCGGGCCAGGGCCCCCGCATCCGCATGCGGAAAGACGACGACGCGCGCGCGCGACAACCGGCAGCCGTCCACCAGGGACGCGTGGTTGAGGGCATCGGAGAACACGGCGTCGCCGGGGCCCACCAGCGCGGGGAGGATGCCGGTGTTCGCCGCGTAGCCGGAGTTGAAGAGGCGCACCGCCTCCGCGCGCTCGAAGCGGGCAAGCCGCGCCTCCAGTTGCTGGTGCGGCACCATGTCCCCCACCACCAGCCGGCTCGCGCCCGTGCCCACGCCGTAGCGCTCCAGCGCGGACACGGCGGCGGCGCGCACGGCGGGCGACGCCGCGAGGCCCAGGTAGTCGTTGGAGGAGAAGTTGATCAGCCGCTCCTCCCCCAGGCGCACCTCGGCGCCCTGGGGTGAGTCGAGCGGTTCGAGCACGCGGGCAAGGCCCTTCGCGGACAGGGCCTCCAGGTCCTCGCGCGCCCAGCCATCCGCGACCGGGGCTCGGGACTTCACCGGTCCTGCCGGGGCTCCAGGGGGCGGATGCCCGCCTTCTCCAAGAGCGCCATGTCCTGGGTGTACTCGGGGTTGCCGGTGGTGAGCAGCTTCTCCCCGAAGAAGAGCGAGTTGGCGCCCGCCAGCATGCAGAGCAGCTGCGCCTCCTCGTTCATCTGCATGCGACCCGCGGACAGGCGCACCATGGCCTGGGGCATGAGCAGGCGGGCGGTGGCGATGGTGCGCACCATGTCCACCGTCTCGACGCGGTGCTGTTCGGCCAGCGGCGTGCCCTCCACGGGGACGAGCGCGTTGATGGGCACCGACTCCGGGTGGACCTCCTGGTTGGCCAGCGTGCGCAAGAGGTTGCAGCGATCATCCACGGACTCGCCCATGCCGATGATGCCGCCGCAGCACACGGAGATGCCCGCGTCGCGCACCCGGTCGAGCGTGCGCAGACGGTCATCGAAGGTGCGGGTGGAGATGATGTCGCCGTAGTGCTCCGGCGACGTGTCCAGGTTGTGGTTGTACGCGGACAGGCCCGCCTCGCGCAGGCGCTTCGCCTGGCTCGCGGACAGCATGCCGAGCGTGGCGCACGCCTCCATGCCCAGGGCCCGGACGCCGCGCACCATCTCCAGCACGCTGTCGAATTGCGGACCGTCCTTCACCTCGCGCCACGCCGCGCCCATGCAGAAGCGCGTGGCCCCCGCCTGACGGGCCTGCGTCGCGGCGGCCAGCACCTCCGGCACCGCCATCAACTTCTCCGCCTTGACGCCCGTCTTGTAGCGCGCCGCCTGCGGACAGGGACGTCAGGAGCCCGACGGTGCGTGGCCGAAAGCCCATTGTCAACGCCATCCCGCCAGGGGGTTGACGAGCCCCGTCCCGATGCGAATGGGGGGGCCCGCAAAGACGAAGGGACGTCCGTGCGTGACGGACGTCCCTCGTGCTGTCTCCCACCTCATCGGCGGGGAAGACCCTGCGTGGCTAGACGTGGACGCGGCGACCGCGGCCGGCGAGGCCCACGAGGAACAGCACCACCAGTGCGCCCAGGACGGAGAACAGCAGGCCCGTGGGATGCAGGTCGAACATGCGACCGTCACTGGAGAACAGCGAACCGACGAAGCCGCCGACGAAGGAACCGGCGATGCCGAGCAGCGTGGTGGCGATGAGCCCCATCGACTGGTTCCCCGGCATGATGGCTCGAGCAATCAGACCCGCGACCAGACCAATCACCAGAAACGCGATAATCCCCATGACAACCTCCCCTGTGTGGGGGCCCGCTCTGTGCGACGCCCGTGGACCAGAAACTGGGTTGCCCCTCCCTGTAGGGCAACTCGCTACCTGATCCTGGAAGGTGAGCTTGCCTGCTCCCCTGCCGGGGATTCACGCGGGACGAGGAAACGTCAGGGGTCTGGGCTACACACCCCGACCCATGGCGAAGGCGAAGACGCACTACACCTGTCAGGCCTGCGGCTACCAGACGGCGAAGTGGCTCGGGAAGTGTCCGGACTGCGGCGCCTGGAGCTCGCTCCTGGAGGAGACCGAGGCGAAGGTGGACGACAAGCGCCCGGCGTGGGGCGCGTCGGGCGGGGCCTCGCGGCCGGTGAAGCTCCAGGACGTGACGGGGGAGACGGAGGTGCGCCGGCGCACGGGCATCGCCGAGTTCGACCGCGTGCTGGGCGGCGGCGTGGTGGGCGGTTCGTTGGTGCTGCTGGGAGGAGACCCGGGCATCGGCAAGTCCACGCTGCTGCTGGCGGCGCTGGACAAGCTGGCGCGGCACGGGCCGGTGCTCTACGTGTCGGGTGAGGAGAGCCTGCGGCAGACGAAGATGCGCGCCGAGCGCCTGAAGGTGGAGAGCGACAACATCCACCTGTTCGCGGAGACGGACGCGGACCGGGTGCTGGCGGCGGCGGAGGCGATGAAGCCCCAGGCGCTGGTGGTGGACTCCATCCAGACCATGTACCTGCCGGAATTGGGCAACGCGCCGGGCAGCATCACGCAGGTGCGCGAGGTGGCGGGCCGGCTGATGGCGTTCGCCAAGCGCAGCGGGGTGCCCACGTTCCTGGTGGGGCACGTGACGAAGGAAGGCTCCATCGCGGGCCCCCGGGTGCTGGAGCACATGGTGGACACGGTCCTCTACTTCGAGGGCGAAAGGGGCCACCCGTTCCGCCTGTTGCGAGCGCACAAGAACCGCTTCGGCAGCACCAACGAGATCGGCGTCTTCGAGATGAAGGGCGCGGGGCTGATGGAGGTGGCGGACCCGTCCGCGCTGTTCCTCTCCGAGCGGCCCCAGGGCAAGTCCGGCAGCGTGGTGACGAGCACGCTCAACGGCACGCGTCCCCTGCTGGTGGAGGTGCAGGCGCTGGTGGCCCCCACGGGCTACGGCACGGCGAGGCGCACGGCCATTGGCGTGGACGGCAACCGCGTGGCGCTGCTGGCGGCGGTGCTGGAGAAGAAGGAGGAGATTCCGCTGGTGGGCTGCGACCTGTTCGTCAACGTGGCGGGCGGCATGCAGTTGAGTGAACCGGCGTGCGACCTGGCGGTGTGCGCGGCGCTGGTGAGCAGCCTGCAGAACCGCCCGTTGGATCCGAAGACGCTGGTGCTGGGAGAGGTGGGGCTCGCGGGAGAGGTGCGCGCGGTGGGCCAGGTGGAGCCCCGGCTCGCGGAGGCCGCGAAGATGGGCTTCCAGCGGGTGGTGATGCCCGCCGGCAGCGCACGGCGGTTGGAGAAGACGAAGATGCAGGTGGTGGGCGTGGAGACGCTGAGTGAGGCACTGGCCGCGATGTTCGACTGACGGTTCAGGACGCGGGGGGCAGTGAGGAGACGTCGGGCACGCGCGTGGGTCTGGTGAGCGTGGGCAGGTCGAAGAAGGATTCGGGGCCCAACGTGGCGATGAGCCGGGCTTCGGCGGCGTCGCCCTCCGGGGTCATGGCCTGGGTGGGCAGTTCGTAGGGCTGGACGAGCACGAGGCCGCCGTCCAGGGCTTGTCGCTGTTCGGGGGGAATCGCATCCAGGCGCGGGCCAAAATGCTTCACGAAGGGGGCGCCGAAGATGTTGCGCCAGAAGAGGCCATCCAGGCCCTCGCTGTAGTCGCGCACGTTGAAGACCAGCGTGGAGCCGAAGCCGTCCTCGTTCGGCACGATGCGATCACACTTGCGCTCGAAGTCATTCCTGAGCCCGGCCTGCACGAGGGGTGAACCCAACAGGTGCATGATTTCAACGACCTGCCGCAGATGGGCCTCACGCCAGCCGGGCTTCTTCGCCTCCACGACGGACGTCATCCAGGTGAAGGAACCCGCGTAGGGGTACCTGCCGTGGCGCTCTGGCGAGATCTGAAGGAAATCCCGATCCGTCTTCGCCCCGAGGGTGAAGTTCTTGAACTCTTCGTAGTAGGCCGCGAGGACATCTGGGTTGAAGGGCCCCGGCGCGAACCTTTCAGCCATATCGAATCCCCCGAAACGCACCGGTTGGAACCAGCGGTCTTCCGCGAAGAATCGACGGGCCAGTTCGCGGATGGTGCTCGTCCGGGGAGCCCCGGGGAGCAGGGAGAATCGTGTCTTCAGATAGCGCAAAGCCATGGCCTGCCTTCAAGGAAAAGGGCGGACGTCGGCACGTCCCAAACGCCTGAGCGCATCAAGTCTTTCGAGCAACGGAGCGGAGAGATGGGTCGCTCCCGCTGCGTGCTTGGGGGACCGGATCCAGAGTTCGATGGAGCCACCATGCTTTTCTATGTATTCAAGCATGGCCTTCAGGTTGCCCGTGAGCGACAACTCCGCGCGTCCCTTCACCTCCACGAAATTGCAGGGCTGGCCCCAGACGAGATCGCGGGAACGTCCCAGCACGGAATCAGGGACGAACCCCTGGGCTGAACTTCCAGGTGGAGGCAACAACAGGCTCGTGTTCTTCGGGTAGTTCTTGCTCTGGAGCACGGCCCGTTCGAACTCACCGCCCGCGCCCTTGTTCTTGATGGCCGTCTGGTAGAGACGCTCCCACTCCGGATCCACCGCGTACTGGATGCGGGGGTACTTCGTCGGATGGCGGAATTGGTAATCCACCCACGCCTGCGCCAGATGCTCCGCGCTGCCCGGCACCAGCCGCGTGCCTTCCGCCGTCACGCGCGAGCCCACCAATGCCACGCGCCTGCCCTGGGCCAGCACGCGGCCCGCCTCGGCCAACGGGGCTTGCATCCGCTTCGCCACGGCTTGCAGCTTCGCCACGTCCTCCGCCGACACCGCATCACCGCGCGCCGCGGCTCGCAGCACCCGACGGATCTCCTGCGCTTCTTGCGGTGACAGGTGCTGCACCACCCGCTGCAGCACCTGCACCTCGTGCAGGCTCCGGCCCGTCAACAGCGCCACGCGCTCCACGCCCTGCGCGCCCTCGGACACCAGGCGCCCCGACACCACCGGCAGCGCCACGCTCACCGCGCACAGCAACCGCTCTGCGCCCGTCAGCGGGTAGCCCAGGAGGCTCTCCCCGAGCACCACGCCCTTCAAATCCACCGCTTCTCCGGCGATGGGCAGCAGGCCCACCGCCATCTCCAGCACGACCTCCTCGGGTGGA
>SECN01000557.1 GCA_004173515.1 Myxococcaceae bacterium
GCCGAAGTGAGCCGAAGCCGCCGCCATGTCCGGTCACAACCGATGGTCGAAGATCAAGCGCCAGAAGGCCGCGATGGGTGCGACCAAGGGCAAGCTCTACTCCAAGCTCATCAAGGAGCTGACCGTCGCCGCGCGCCTGGGCGGCGGTGACCCTGCCGGCAACGCCCGGCTGCGCGTGTCCATGGGGCAGGCGCGCGAGGCGAACATCCCCCGCGACTCCATCGACCGCGCCATCAAGAAGGGCACCGGCGAGCTGGAAGGCGCGTCGTACGAGGAGGTGACGTACGAGGGCTACGGCCCTGGCGGCGTCGCGCTCATCATCGAGTGCCTCACCGACAACCGGAACCGCTCCGCCAGCGACGTGCGCAACCTCCTGAGCAACCACGGCGGGAACCTGGGCGCCGAGGGCGCGGTGGGCTGGATGTTCCACAAGAAGGGCGTCATCGTGGTGAAGCCCGGTCCCAGCGAGGACCAGGTGATGGAGCAGGCTTTGGAAGCGGGCGCGGAGGACGTGGTCGACCAGGGCCCGGACGGCTTCGAGGTGCGCACCCTGCCCGCGGATCTGCACGCGGTGGGCTCGAAGCTGGAGGCCGCGGGCCTGTCCCTGGGCGAGCAGAAGTGGACCTTCGTGCCGCAGAACACCGTGAAGGTGGAAGGCGACAACGCGAAGCGCATGTTGAAGCTGATGGACGCGCTCGAGGACAACGACGACGTGCAGCACGTGCACGCGAACTTTGAAATCGACGAGTCCCTGATGCAGTCGCTGTCCGCGTAAGGCCCCGCTTCGGGCGCGTGGGAAAGGAACGGGTCGGTGCGAGTGCTCGGCGTGGACCCTGGCAGCCGCTTCATGGGCTTCGGGGTGGTGGAGGAGAAGAAGGGCAAGCTCGTGCATCTGGGCCACGGCGTCATCAAGGTGCCGGAAGGCGCGCCCCTGGCCGAGCGGCTGAAGGAACTGCACGCCGCGCTGTGCGCCGCGCTCGCGCGCTACCAGCCGGAGTCCGTGGCGGTGGAGGGGCTCTTCACGCACCGCAACGCGCGCAGCGCCCTGGTGCTGGGCCATGCGCGCGGCGTGGCGCTGCTGGCGGCGGCGCAGGCGGGCCTCTCCGTGCACGAGTACGCCCCCGCGAGCGTGAAGAAGTCCGTGGGCGCCAGTGGCGCGGGCGGCAAGGACGCCGTGGCGCGCATGGTGCGCACGCTCCTGGGCGTGGATGAAGCGACGTTGGAGCGCGCGGATGCCAGCGACGCGCTCGCCGTGGCGCTGTGCCACCTCAACCATTTCCGCGTGGGCATGCCCCGCGCGTCGGCGCCCGCGAACGGCAAGCGCAAGGGGGCCGCGTCGGTGCTCGCGGACCGGCTGTCGTCCGCGTACAAGCGCCCGGAGGCCCGATGATCGCCCGTCTGCGTGGCAACGTGTTGGAGAAGGGCGCCGAGGACGCCGTCATCGACGTGCAGGGCGTGGGCTACCGCGTGAACCTCTCCACCATCGCGCTGGGGAAGATGCCTGCGGAGGGCCAGCCGGTGGACGTGCGCATCCGCACCGTGGTGCGCGAGGACGCCTTCGACCTGTTCGGCTTCCTCTCCGTGCCGGAGGAGGAGCTCTTCCTGCTGCTCAACAGCGTGTCGCGCATCGGTCCGCGCATGGCCCTGGGCGTGCTGTCCGGCATGGAGGTGGGTGAGCTCATCGCGGCGCTCGCGCGCGGCGAGGTGAACCGGCTCGCCAAGATTCACGGCGTGGGCAAGAAGACCGCCGAACGGCTCGTCCTGGAGCTCAAGGACAAGGTGAAGAACATCCACGCGGAGGCCGTGGCGCGCGGCACCGTCGCCCCCGCGCCCGCCGCGCCTTCCGGCACCAAGGCCGACCTCATCTCCGCCCTGCTCAACCTGGGCTACAAGCAGCCCCAGGCGGAGAAGGCCGCGGACGTCGTCACCGAAAAGCTGGGCCCGGATGCCACCTTCCAGGTGCTCTTCCGCGAGTCCCTCAAGGTCCTGCGCTCCTCGCCCTGAGCCGCGCTGAACACGCCCCCGCCTCCGGGGGCGAGACGCGGTGCTTCCGAGGACACGAAATCCTCTGAAAATCCGCGCAAGTCCTTTTCCCGTACGAAGTCGCGGACGTCGCCCGCCTGACGGGTCGCGCGTTCGCTGGCCGTCACCGGGCGATCCACGCCGACCACCTCACGACACTCCTGAACGATGCCGGCGTCTGGGGCGCTGGCTCATTCCACTGAAAATATCAATTTACAGTACAGGTGCGGGGGTCCGCGGTCGGATCGCACTGCCCTGAGGAGGCGTGTGTGATGGAGGCGTGGCGTGGCGTGCGGGTCCTCGTGCTGCTGCTCTCCGGTGGGTTCGGGGTGGGGTGCGGTCCGGAGGCGGAGTGGGAAGCGCGGTCGCAAGGGGACGCGTCGCTGACGGTGCAGGAGGCTTCCCTGGGGAGCGGTGGAGCCCAGCCCTGTGGACGCTCGCCGCTGTCGGTGGGGGATCTTCGCCCGGGCATGGAGGGGTCGCGTCCGGAGGCGCTGGTGGCGGTGGGAAGGCAGCTCTTCTTCTCCGCGGATGACGGCGGCTCCGGGCGCGAGCTGTGGGTGACGGACGGGGAGGATCGGGACTCGCGGCGGGTGAAGGACGTGCGGCCCGGTGCCGCGGGCAGCACGCCGCGCTTCCTCACGCGGGTGGGGGGACGGCTCTTCTTCGTCGCGGACGACGGGGCGCATGGTCCGGAGCTGTGGCGCTCGGATGGCACGTCGCAGGGGACGGTGATGGTGACGGACCTCCGTCCGGGAGCGGCGGGCAGCGCGCCGGACAACCTGACGGTGGTGGGCGGGCGGCTGTACTTCACGGCGGATGACGGCGCGCGTGGCCGGGAGCTGTGGAGCTCGGACGGCACGGCTGGGGGCACGCAGCTCGAGCAGGAGTTCGCGCCCGGGCCCGCGTCGCTCTACCTGGACGACCTGACGGAGTGGAACGGGCGGCTGGCGCTGGTGGCGTACGGGGACACGTCCGTGACGCTGTGGGTGACGGGGGGGCAGCCCAGCACCGCGAAGGTGTTCTTCCGGGGCCCCGCGCAGACGGTGCTCTTCGCGCTGACGCCGGTGGGCCGGGACCGGCTCTTCTTCCTCGTGGACCTGGGCCTGGGGGAAGCGGACCTCTGGGTGTCCTGGGGCGTGCCCCTCTTCACCTTCCCGCTGCGGCACTTCGCGGGGGACTACCCGTCGGAGCTCACGCCGCTGGGCAACGCCGTGTACTTCACGGCCGGCGCGGAGGGCTTCTTCGGCGAGCCCGGCGACCTGCTCTTCGGCGGGGAGCTGTGGAGGAGCGACGGCACGCTCACGGGCACCCGGCGGGTGAAGGACGTGAACCCGGGGCCGGCCAGCTCGCTGCCGTCGGGGCTGACGGTGATGGACGGGCGGCTGTACTTCGCGGCGGATGACGGCGTGCACGGCCGCGAGCTGTGGCGCACGGACGGCACGTCGCAGGGCACGGAGCTGGTGCAGGACCTGGAGCCCGGTCCGGTGGGAAGCACCCCCACGGCGCTGGCGGCGACGGACGGCTGGCTCTTCTTGTCCGCGACGACGGCCGCGCGGGGCCGCGAGGCCTGGTACTCGGACGGCACACCGGGCCGGGTGGAGTCCCTGCGCGACATCGCTCCTGGCGCGCTGGGCTCCAACCCCCGGGGGTTCGTGCGCTCCGGAAGCCACGTCTTCTTCGTCGCCACCCACCCGGACCAGGGCGAGGAGCCCTGGGCGCTGCCGTTCCTCAACGCGGGCCGCTGCCGCGCCGGAGGCTGAGGGCTCAGGCCGCGCGCCGGACGGCGGGCGTGGGATGCAGCTCGCCCGTGTGCGGGGCGGGCAGCACCACGGTGGGGCCCAGGCCGGGGGCCAGCAGGTGGGCCGTGAGCAGCGACGAGGGATGGAAGTTCACGAACGCCGCATCCGCGGCGGAGGGGCCCGCGAAGAGCTTCTCCACCACCATGGACGCGTACTGGCCCAGTGAGTCCTCGCGCGTGTTGCCGTTGAGGACCACCTCCCAGCCCATCTGCTCCGCGAAGCGGCGCACGCCCGCGATGCGCGACAGCAGGGGCGTGTAGCTCTCCGTGCTCACGCCGTTCTCGCTCACCACGAAGACTTCGTTCGCGGTGCTGCACCAGCAGCTTCGCGCGCGGGAAGACGGCCGGGGCGCCCGCGCCGCCCAGCCAGCCGCGCAGGTCCTGGATGTGCAGGTGGTCGAAGGCCACGTAGTCCACGTCCGACGGCGTCAGCCCCAGCGCCTCCAGGTGGCCCTGCACCGTGCCGTGGCGGGTGGTCATCACCTTGTCGGACAGGAACGCGCCGTAGCGCTCCCGCAGCGCGCGGTAGAAGGGCGCCGCGTAGCCCCGCTCGTAGTCGGTGGGGTTGAACAGCAGCGTGCGGCGCTGGCCAGTGCCGGCCTCCGCGAACTGCACCACCTGCATGCGGTTGGTCATCATCACGTAGGGCGCCGGGGACAGCGCCGCCCCGCTGAAGGCGAACAACGTGGGGTAGGGGAAGGTGACGAGGTCGCACGTCGCCACGGCAGCCACCGGGCCCTCGCGCACGAACGCCTCGCGGGCCTCCAATGCGGCGCGGCGCAGCTTCTGCAACCGTTGTCCAGGAGACCGCTCGGTGTGGGCTTCTGGGAGGAAGGGCAGGGGGCGGAACGGTGAGGGGG
>SECN01000111.1 GCA_004173515.1 Myxococcaceae bacterium
CGTAGCCGCGCTCCACCAGCAGGTCGCGCACCTTGAGCAGGTTGCGGCTCGTCTCGCGCAGCGCGGGCTCCATCACCAGCAGGCTGCCGCCCTTCTTCACCTTCGCGAGCACCGCCTCCAGCAGCGCCGCGCGCGGCTTGAGCGCGTCGTCGTTGGCGCCGTACAGCTCGTTGACCACGTGCCCCATCGTCACCAGGTCGTACTGGCCGTCCGGCAGGGTGGCGTTCTTCTTCAGCGGATCCCACTCGCGCGTGGCCAGCGCCTCGCCCGCCTCGGTGGCCAGCTTGAGCGCCAGCGCCAGGGCCGGCTTGCTGCGGTCCGCCGCCGTGACTTCACTGGCGCCCGCGTCCATCGCCGCGAAGGCGACCGGGCCCGGTCCGCTGCCCAGGTCCAGCACGTGGCGGGGGCGGTTGGGCAATTCCCCCAGCACCTGCCGCGCCTGGGCGTAGGAGACCGGCCAGTAGAAGAGCAGGTAGGCGCCCAACAGGCGCGGGTCGTCCATGTACCGCGCCCCGGCCAACTGCCGCTCGCGCGTGAGACCGAGCGACAACTGCTTCACGCCCGCGCCCACCTCCTTGACCTCCTGCGGCGTGAGGCGCCCCTCCGGACCGTCGCCCTTGCCCCGCGACGCGCGCCACACGGCGATGAGCCGCGGCAGCCACCGCTCCAAGTCCTTGCTGTATGCGTTGCTCATCCGTGCCTTTACTTCTGGGGTCGCCACCCGGAGGCGACCGCGTTAAACCCGTCCCGCCATGATTTCCGTCCGCGGATTGCGCAAGCACTATCAGGTTCACAAGCGCCCGCCCGGCCTGAAGGCGGCCCTGCGCTCGCTCGTCCACCGCAGCTACACGTCCGTCAAGGCGGTGGACGGCATCTCCTTCGATATCAAACCCGGCGAGCGGGTGGGCTTCCTGGGCCCGAACGGCGCGGGCAAGACGACGACGCTCAAGGTGCTGGCGGGCCTGCTCCACCCCTCCGAGGGTGAAGTCACCGTGGACGGCCACGTCCCGAAGGTGCGCGAAGAGGCGTTCCTCAAGAAGATCATGCTGGTGATGGGGCAGAAGCAGCAGCTGCTCTGGGACCTGCCCGCCGCGGAGACGTTCGAACTCAACCGCGCCATCTACGACGTGCCCCGCCTCCAGTACAAGCAGACGCTGGACGAACTGGTGTCGCTGCTGGAGCTGGAGGACCTCATCCAGAAGCCCGTCCGCCAGCTCAGCCTGGGCGAGCGGATGAAGTGCGAGCTGGCCGCGGCCCTCATCCACCGCCCCCGGGTGCTCTTCCTGGACGAGCCCACCATCGGCCTGGACGTGTCCATGCAGGTCACGATGCGCAACTTCATCAAGGCCTACAACGAGACCACGGGCGCGACCCTCATCCTGACCAGCCACTACATGGACGACGTGGCGGCGCTGTGCCCGCGCGTCATCGTCATCGACAAGGGGCAGCTGTCCTACGACGGCAGCCTGGACGCGCTGGTGCAGCGCGTGCGCCCGGAGAAGCGCGTGGTGCTGCGGCTGGCCCGCCCGGTGGACGCGGCCGTGCTGGCCTCGCTGGGGCGGGTGGTGTCGCACGAGGCGGGTACGGCGGTGCTCCAGGTGCAGCAGGACGCGGTGAGCGCCACCGTGGGTCAGGCGCTGTCGAGCCTGCCGGTGACGGACCTGACGGTGGAGAACGCGCCGCTGGAAGAGGTGATGAGCGAGCTGTTCCAGGAGGGCAAGGCCCGCCGGGCGGAGGCCGCCCGGGAGACGGTGTCCGCATGAGCCTGCGCACGTCGCTCAAGGCGCTGCCCACGCTCTTGCGCATCGGCTTCGCGGAGGCGGTGGCCTTCCGCGCGGAGATGATCGTCTGGGTGTTCGCCACCACGATGCCGCTCATCATGCTGGCGCTGTGGTCGGCGGTGGCGCGCACGGCGCCGGTGGGCCGCTTCGGGCAGGGGGAGTTCGTCGGCTACTTCCTCGCGGCCTTCTGCGTGCGGCAGATCACCAGCTGCTGGGTGGCGTGGATGCTCAGCTACGAGGTGAAGCAGGGCACGCTGGCGATGCGGCTCTTGCGGCCCATCTCCCCGCTGCTCGCGTACGCGACGGACGTGCTGGCGGGCATCCCGCTGCGGCTGCTGGTGGTCGCGCCCGTCCTGGCCGTGAGCCTCTATGTGGTGGGCGCCCGGGCGGTGCCCGCGTCCCCGGGAGGCTGGGGGATGTTCCTCGTGTCGCTGGTGGGCGGGTGGCTCATCACGTTCTACCTGAACGTGCTGCTGGGCACGCTGAGCCTGTACATGGAGTCCAGCCAGAAGCTGATGGACATCTACATGGTGCTGTTCTTCGTGTGCTCCGGCTACATGTTCCCGGTGGAGTTCTTCCCGGCGGGGCTGCGCACGTTCATCGACCTGCTGCCCTTCCGCTACCAGATGGGCCTGCCGGTGGAGCTGATGACGGGGGCGCACGCGACGGGGGAGGCGCTGGGGTTGCTCGCGAAGCAGTGGGCGTGGGTGGCGGGGCTGGGCGTGGTGGCGACGCTCGTGTGGCGGCGGGGCCTGGCGCGCTTCGCGGCGTTCGGAGGATAGGGCGTGAAGCTGAAGCGATACCTGCGACTGCTGGGCGTGCAGCTCAAGGCGTCGGGCCTGCTGGCGCTGCAATACCGCGCGGACTTCCTGGCGGAGGGCCTGTCGTCGGTGGCGTGGACGTTCACGGCGCTGGCGCCGCTGTTCGTCGTCTTCGGCGACCGGCCGAGCCTGGAGGGGTGGAGCTTCCACGAGTCCCTGCTGGTGGTGGGCTGGTTCACGCTGCTCCAGGGTGTCCTGGAAGGCGCCATCAGCCCCAGCCTCACGGGCGTGGTGGAGCACATCCGCAAGGGCACGTTGGACTTCGTGTTGCTCAAGCCCGCGGACGCGCAGTTCCTGGTGTCCACGCAGCGCTTCCTGCCGTGGCGCGCGATGAACGTGCTGTCCGGCATCGGGCTGTTCACCTACGCGTTCGTGTCGCTGGGACGCTGGCCGTCGTTCCCGGGGCTGCTGGCGTCGCTGGTGCTGCTGGGCACGAGCGTGCTGCTGCTCTATTCGCTGTGGATCCTCGTGGTGAGCGCGGCGTTCTTCGTGGTGAAGGTGGACAACCTCACGTACCTGTTCACGTCCATCTTCGACGCGGCCCGGTGGCCGTCCTCCGTGTTCCGGGGCGCGCTGGCGATGGTGTTCACCTTCGTCATCCCGCTGGCCCTGATGACCACGTTCCCCGCGCTCGCGATGCTGGGGCGGCTGCCGTGGACGTGGCTTGTGGGCGCGGTGGCGGGCTCGGTGGTGTTCGCGTGGGTGGCGCGGCGGGTGTGGTTGCTGTCCATCCGCCACTACACATCCGCGAGCAGCTAGGACCGCCGGGCGGGAACTGAAAGGGATTCACTGGTGGTGTCTTCCTTTGAATTGGGTTAAGGGGCCGCCCCCCCATGGCGAAAGCCATGTCCCCCCGCAGTGCAGTGAAGGATCACCCCTCAGATGATGCGTCTCCGTTTCAACGGCCTGATGGCCGCGCTCGCGCTTGCGTGCGCCTCGGCTTGTTCTCCTGATGAGCAGTCATTCGTCACCCGCTCCGCCGAACTTGTCGATACCTCGGCGTGGAGCACCGCTGGAACCATGGCTTCGGTGCGCGTGGACTCCACCGCCACCCTGCTGCGCAATGGCTATGTGCTGGTCACCGGCGGGAGCACGTCCGCCACGGAGCTGCATGATCCGCGCACCGGCCGCTGGTTCTCCCTGGGCGCGATGGCGACCCCCCGCCAGCGCCACACCGCGACGCTGCTGTCTTCCGGCCGCGTGCTCGTGGTGGGCGGCGGCACCTCCTCGCTGGGCGCCGCAGGCTCGGAGGTGTTCGACCCCGACACCAACACCTGGGCCTCCGCGGGCGGTCTGGACCTGCCGCGCTCCCTGCACACCGCGACGTTGCTGCCCAACGGGCGGGTGCTCATCGCCGGGGGAGACAGTGGCGCGGGCAACGCGCTGGCCACCGCGCTCCTCTTCGACCCCGCGACGAACACCTGGCTCACCACGGGCCGGATGATCGCGTCCCGCGTGGGCCATACCGCGACGTTGCTTCCCAACGGGCGGGTGCTCGTCAGCGGGGGCCGCGACAGCGCCAATGGCAACGTGCTC
Organism: Myxococcaceae bacterium; assembly: GCA_004173515.1. Classification (GTDB taxonomy): domain Bacteria; phylum Myxococcota; class Myxococcia; order Myxococcales; family Myxococcaceae; genus Corallococcus. The sequence continues at coordinate 4,139 of SECN01000111.1, forward strand.
GCGTCGGCGGAGTTCTATGAGCCGGCGACCGGGACGTGGCTGCCGGCCGCGCCCCTGGGCATCCAGCGCACGGGCCACACCGCGACGTTGCTGTTGTCCGGACAGGTGCTGGTGACGGGCGGTTTCGCGGGCAGCCTCGCCACCGCCACCACGGAGCTGTACGACCCGGCCACCGGCCTCTGGACGCCCCGGGGGAACCTGCCGTCGCTCCTGGCCTTCCACACCGCCACGCTCCTCACCTCCGGACAGGTGCTCGTCGTGGGCGGCTCCAACGGCGGTCAGCCCTACCTGGAGAGCGCCTCGCTCTTCGACCCGGCCACGGGCACCTGGACCGGGACGGCGTGGATGGCCACACGCCGTATCAGCCACTCCGCCACGTTGCTGCCCTCGGGCGAGGTGCTCGTCGTGGGCGGGGTGGCCCAGGCAGGTGTCCTCAATGCCTCCGCTGAACGCTACCGGCCGTCCGCCCTGCCGTGGCGCCCGGCCGCCAACCTCGCCGCCGCGCGAGCGCAGCTCACCGCCACCCGGTTGGACACGGGCGCCGTGCTGGTCGCGGGCGGCTCCGCTGCTGGAGGCGGAGCGCTCGCGAGCGCCGCGCTGTACAACGAGACGACGGATTCGTGGCAGGGCACCGCGAGCCTCGCCACCGCGCGCTTCCTGCACTCCGCGACGGTGCTGGGCAATGGCCGGGTGCTCGTCACCGGTGGGCAGCGGGACGCGTCCACGTGGCTGTCCGCCTCGGAGGTGTACGCGCCCGACACCGGCACGTGGACGCCGGTGGCGGACCTGGGCATGCGCCGGGCACGTCACACCGCGACGCTGCTCGCGGGCTCGGGGAAGGTGCTGGTGACGGGCGGCGCTTCGGGCACGGGCACGGGCTCCAACCTCGCGAGCGCGGAGCTGTTCGACCCGGCCGCTGGCACCTGGAGCTCCACGGGCGCCATGGCCCACTCGCGCTCGTTCCATGCGGCGGTGCCGCTTTCTTCGGGCGAGGTGTTGGTGATGGGCGGCATCTCCACCGACGGCGCGACCATCACCGCCACCGCGGAGCTGTACAACCCGGCCACGGGAAGCTGGAGGGCCACGGGGGCCCTCGCGACGGCGCGCTACGGCCACGTCGCCGTGCCGCTGGGCGATGGCAGCCGCGTGCTGGTGGCGGGCGGCTGGGGTTCGGACGGCGCGCTGCGCTCAGCGGAGGTCTATGACGTGGTGCTCGGGACGTGGAAGAGCGTGTCGTCGCTGGGCACGCCGCGCTACCTGGCGCACGCCGTGAAGCTGTCCACCGGACGCGTGCTGGTGGTGACGGGGGAGGGCGGCTCGGGTCTGGGTGTGCTCGACTCCGCGGAGGTCTACGACGTCGCCACGGATGCGTGGACCCCGGCGGGCATCCTGTCCTCGCGCAACACGCACCACGACCTGGCGGTGCTGCCTTCCGGCCGGGTGCTGGTCGCGGGTGGCAGTGGCAGCAGCGGTGCTCGCGTCAGCGCGGATGTGTATTCACCCACGCCTTGAGACACACGCCGCGAGGGGCGGAATCGCCCGCCCTTCATGGCTTCAGGCACCCGCGTGCGGGGCTTCGTGCTCCGCCTCGTCGCGGTGGTAGTGCGCGAGGCATTCGTCCTCGCGGCCCTTGATGACGCGCCGTCCATTCATCGCGCCACCGTGGGCCGTGACCACGGTGCACTGCCCCCGGATCTCGTCCTGGTCGTAGTAGAGGACCACCCAGTCGTGCGTGGTCTTCTGCTGGTGCGCCAGCGCCGTGTTGGAGAACAGGGCGCGTACGTTCCAGCCGTCCACGCGCTCGCGCAGCACCGGCAGCCACGCCTCACCCGAAGGGTTGAAGCGCTTGGGGGCGATGCGGCGCAGCTCCCCATCCGCCGACCTCCGGCGGTAGTCCGCATCCACCTTCAACAGCAGCTCCACTGGAGGCTGGGGCTTGTCCTCGCGGCCATGCGACCGCGCCTGCTCGCGGTCGCGCCGGTTGCGCTCCAGTCGCGCCGCCAGCACCTCGCGCACCTGCTCCGCGCGCCGGGGCCCGAAGCCCTCCACGCGCTCCAGGCGACCGTCATGCGCGGCCAACTCCAGCGCCTCCAGGGTGGTGATATCCAGGGCTTCATGGAGGCGCTTCGCCAGCTCCGGACCGATGCCGGGCACGCTGGCGAGCAGGCCCTCGGGCGAGCTTTGTCCCTCCAGCCGTTCGAGCAGGTCCATCCGCCCCGTGCGCACCAGCTCCGCGACGGCCGCCGCGATGCTCTTGCCCACGCCGGGCAGCTCCCGCAGGCCCGCTTCGCCTGCGGAGGCGAGCACCTGCGCGACGGAGTCCGGCCACGTCGCGATGGTGGCCGCCGCCTTGCGGTACGCGCCCACGCGGTAGGGCATCGCGTCCTGCGTGTCCAGCAGGTCCGCGACCCGCTCCAGCGCGTCCGCGATGTCGACGTTGTTCTTCCATTCGACGCCCATGATACCTGCAAGGTAGGCCCTGCCACGGAGGACGTCCACCCCCGGGACGACACCCGCGCACATGCCCGGTGCGGGAAAGAATTCCCCGCCCGCAACCGACGTACGCCCGTCGGGTTGGAAGGAGCAACTGGCAGTCACGCGAACCTTTCGACCTGGAGATGACGATGCGCTGGAACAAGACGTTGGCGGTGGGTGCGGCCCTGGTGCTGTCGACGGCGTGCGGCGGGGTGGATGATCAGGAGGCGCTGGAGTCCCTGCCGGACTTCGAGGGCACCTCGCTGGAGATCAACGCCGACGCGCTTGAGCAGGACGGCGCGGCGCTCATCGCGCAGGACCTGCGCGAGACGGAGGCCGCGCTCGACGGTCAGGGCGCCGCGATGCTGGAGGGCGCGCGCATGGAGGTGAAGGCGCTCAACGACGCGCTCCGGCAGGCGCTCGTGCCCGTCGCGGACCTGGTGAAGAAGACGGCCGCCGCGCAGCCCGGCGACGTGCTGGTGTACGGCCCGCAGGACCGCGCCAACGCGACCTTCAAGCTCACCGTGCGCAAGGGCCTGGCCCAGCGCTACCAGTGGAAGCTGGAGGCCCGTCCGCTGGGCAGCACGGACGACACCGTCTACAAGCTCGTCGCCGCGGGGGCGCTCAAGCGCGGCGGCGAGGCGCACCGGGGCCGGGGCACGCTGGTCCTCTCCCTGGACAACCTGAAAGCGGTGTCGCCGTCCTTCACGGGCCAGGGCAAGCTGATGATGTCGTTCGCGCACTTCGGCCAGGGCAGCAAGTCGCTGGCGTACCGGCTGGCGAACTTCACCCCGAACATCGCGCAGCACGAGGCCGTCACCGGCGCCTTCGTGGGCCACAAGCTCCAGGCCACCGGCGCCACCCGTGTGCGCGTGCTGGGCGCGTACAACCTGGGCAGCACCGCCACCGCCGCGAAGGAGAAGGTGCTCACCTCCGTGCGCCACATCCCGGGGCTCGGCGGCCGCGCGGACCTGCGCGCCTGGGGCGGCGACATCGCGGCGAACACGTACTACGTCGGCAGCGCGTGCTGGGACGCGCAGGAGAAGGAGCAGTTCCGCGTCCTCTTCCAGTGCACGGACGGCGGCCGCGTGGAGTCCTGCACGGAGGTGTCCGGCAGCCGCGTGGGCACCGTCCAGGATTGCCGGGGGCCGGAGCTGCGCGGCGACGTGGCGCCCCCCGAGGGCACTGGCGACGACCTGACCCCCGAGCCCGGCAACCCCGGCGCGCCGGATGACGTGCCGGGTGACGTCAGCGCGGAGTTCTGAGGTCGGCTTCATCCCGGGACATTGGGGCCGGTGCGTTCGCATCGGCCCCTCCGGTTCCGTGTGCGCGGACCCCTGCGCTCGGCCCGGCGCATCCAGGTCCGCGCGCACGGGCCGGTCTTCCCGGCCCGCGCCCTCAGGTGAGCGCGGAGGCCACCACGGCGTCCGCTTCGATCTCCACCAGCATCCTCGCGTCGATGAGGGCCTTCACCTCCACCATCGACGTGGCGGGGCGGATGTCCCGGAAGCATTCCCCGTGCGCGCGTCCCACCTCTTCCCAGCGGGAGATGTCGGTGACGTACATGCGCGTGCGCACCACGTCCTCCATCCGCGCGCCCACCGCCTCCAGCGCCGAGCGGATGTTGGCGAGCGCCTGGGCCGCCTGCCGGTACGCGTCCCCTTCACCCACGAGCTGGCCGGCGGCATCCGTGGCGGTGGTGCCGGAGACGGAGACGAAGGGGCCCACGCGGACCGCCCTCGAGTAGCCCACGCGGGGCTCCCAGGGGGTACCGGTGGCATGGAGGGTGCGCTGCATGGCTTTGGCTCCTGGGACGCAAGAGGGGGCGGCGAAGGGGTCTCTGGGAGGGCCGGAGCCCGGCCGGACCTCCAGGCGCTGCTTGCAAGCTGCAAGGAAAGACCGCCCGTGATAGTTGGCCTCGGATCATGGCCAACGAGCTAGAGCGGGAGGTCGCACGGCGACGTACCTTCGCCATCATCTCCCACCCCGACGCGGGAAAGACAACCCTGACGGAGAAGCTGCTGCTCTACGGCGGCGCCATCCACCTGGCCGGCAGCGTCAAGGCCAAGCGGGCGCGGCGGCACGCGACCAGTGACTGGATGGAGCTGGAGAAGGAGCGCGGCATCTCCGTCACGTCGTCGGTGCTCCAGTTCACCTACCGCGACCACGCGGTGAACCTGCTGGACACCCCGGGCCACCAGGACTTCTCCGAGGACACCTACCGCACGCTGTCCGCCGCGGACGCCGCGGTGATGCTCATCGACGCGGCCAAGGGCGTCGAGCCGCAGACCAAGAAGCTCTTCAAGGTCTGCCGCATGCGTGGCATCCCCATCTTCACCTTCGTCAACAAGTTGGACCGCTACGGCCGCGAACCGCTGGAGCTGATGAACGAGCTGGAGCAGGTGCTGGGCATCCGCTCCTACCCGATGAACTGGCCCATCGGCATGGGGCCGGAGTTCCGGGGCGTCTACGACCGGCAGGCGCGCGTGGTGCACGTGTTCTCCGCCGAAGGCTCGCACGGCGAGTCGGAGGTCTCGGAGCGCTCGGTGTCCATCGACTCGCCGGACATCCTCAACTTCCTCTCCGAGTCGGAGCTGGCGAAGCTCAACGAGGACATCGAGCTGCTCGACATCGGCGGGGACGCGTTCACCCGCGAGAAGTCGGACTCCGGGCAGCTGACGCCCATGTTCTTCGGCAGCGCGATGACGAACTTCGGCGTGCGGCCCTTCCTGGACGCGTTCCTGGACCTGGCGCCCGCGCCCTCCGCGCGCCTCACCACCACGGGTGAGCGCGAGCCGACGAACCCCAAGTTCGCGGGCTTCGTCTTCAAGATCCAAGCGAACATGGACCCCGCGCACCGCGACCGCATCGCGTTCATGCGCGTGGTGAGCGGCCGCTACGTCAAGGGCATGAACGCGTTCCACTCGCGCCTGGGCAAGGAGGTGCGGCTCGCCAAGCCCAGCCAGTTCATGGCCGCCGAGCGCACCTCCATCGAGGATGCGTGGCCGGGGGACGTCATCGGCCTGTTCGACCCGGGGCAGTACCGCATCGGTGACACGCTGGCCGAGGGCGCCACGGACGTGGCCTTCGAGGGCGTGCCGCGCTTCAGCCCGGAGTTCTTCGCCGTCGTGCGTTCGCGAGATCCGCTGCGCCGCAAGCAGATGGAGAAGGGCCTGGAGCAGCTGTCCGAAGAGGGCACGGTGCAGATCTTCCAGCAGCCGAGCATGGGCATGAAGGACCCCATCGTCGGCGTGGTGGGCGCGCTCCAGTTCGAGGTGTTGCAGTACCGCCTGGAGCACGAGTACGGCGCGCGCATCGCGTTGGACCGGCTGCCCTTCAGCCACGCGCGCTGGGTGGTGGGACAGAACTTCGATCCGCGCTCGTTCGACTGGGAGGGCAACCGGCAGACGGTGGAGGACCGGGACGGGCTGCCCCTGGTGCTCTTCCGCGACGACTGGGCGCTCCAGCACGCCGAGGAGAAGCACCCGGAGCTGAAGTTCGTGACCGAGGCGCCGATGATCCGCGCCACGACGCAGGCCAGCTAAGCCTCCACGCGAGGGAGGCGCCCGGTGCGCCTCCCTCCGCCCGACGGCTACTTGTGGGGCACCACGGTGCCGCCCCGGAAGGCGGAGTCGCGCAGCACGAGGCCGTCCTGCTTGAAGAGGCGCGCGGCCTTGGGCCCGACGAAGAAGTCCTTCGGGTCGCCGCGGCGGAAGGTCTTCTTGATGAACTCCTCGACCTCCAGATAGAGGCGGCGGAACTTGTCCGGGGCGGCGTCGCGCCGGCCCGTCTGGGACGTCACCTCCAGCTCCACCCACATCTGGCCGCTGAGCAGCTCGCCCTCTTCGTTGAGGCGCGAGCGCCCGATGAAGATGACGGGCGAGCGCACCTCGTCGATGCGCCACGAGCCCTTGTCCGGCCCGCGCTTCACCTTGTCCACCAGCGCGGGGCCGATGTCGCTGGCCACGAGGTACAGGTCCTCCTCCGGCAGGTGGGGGACGTTTTCCATGCTGGCGCGGAAGGGCTTCCAGTCCGCGGGAACGCGCCGGGGGTAGACCTCCAGCACGTGACGCTCCAGGAAACGGAAGAAGGCGACCTCATCGTCGGGTGCCATGAAGAATTGGAGGATGTTGGCCATCGCGGCGTCCTCATACCCTGGAAGCGCGTTAGAAACACAGCCATGGACACCTGGCTGCGAACCCGGATGCACGAGTTGTGTGACTTGAACGGCGTCATCAACCTGGCCTCCTGGGACCGGGAGGTGTACCTGCCCGCCAAGGCCGCCACGGCCCGCGCACAGCAACTCTCCACCCTCCAGGCCCTCCACCACGAGCGGCTGGTGGACCCACGCCTGGGCGAAGCGCTGGCCCGCGCCAGCGAGCCGGGCCCTTCCTCCCAGGCCCTGACGCCCGACGAGCGGGCCATGGTGCGCGTGCTCACCCACGACCGGGAGCGCGCGGTGCGGCTGCCCGCCCGGCTGGTCACCGCGCTGGCCGAAGCGCAGGGCGCCGGCATCCAGGCCTGGCGCGAGGCCCGCGAGGCGAAAAGCTTCGCCCGCTTCCAGCCCGCGCTGGAGGCGCTGCTGGCGCTGCGGCGCGAACAGGCGGACGCGCAGGGCCACGACGGCGAGCGTTACGACGCGCTGCTCGAAGGCTTCGAGCCCGGCATGCGCGTCCAGCGCCTCACGCCGGTGCTCACCGCGCTGCGCGACGCGCTCATCCCCATGGTGGCCGCCATCGCTCAAGCACGGCGGCCCGCGCCCGCGTTCCTGGACGGGCGCGCCTACGACACCGCCACGCAGTGGCGCTTCACGATGCGGCTGTTGGAGGCGGTGGGCTTCGACCTGGAGGCGGGCCGCCAGGACGTGAGCATCCACCCCTTCACCAACAGCCAGAGCGCGCACGACGTGCGGCTCACCACGCGGCTGGACGCGGTGCACCCCATGTCCGCGCTCTTCGGCACGCTCCACGAGGCGGGCCACGGCCTGTACGAACAGGGCTTCGCCCCGGAGCTGATGCGCACGCCGCTGGCGTCGGTGCCCTCCATGGGCCTGCACGAGTCCCAGTCCCGCCTGTGGGAGAACCTGGTGGGCCGGGGCCGCGCCTTCTGGGCGCACCACTTCCCCGCGCTGAAGGAGGCCTTCCCGCGCGAGCTCGAGGACGTGGACCTGGACGGCTTCCACGCGGGCATCAACCACGTGGCGCCGTCCCTCATCCGCGTGGAGGCGGACGAGGTGACGTACAACCTGCACATCGTCCTGCGCTACGAGCTGGAGCTGGCGCTCCTGCGCGACGAGCTGCCCGTGTCGGAGCTGCCGTCCGCGTGGAACGAGCGCATGCGGCGCTATCTGGGCCTCACGCCTCCGGACGACACGCAGGGCGTGTTGCAGGACATCCACTGGGCCTGGGGAGAGCTGGGCTACTTCCCGACGTACGCGCTGGGCAACCTGTACGCCGCGTCCCTGCACGCGGCGGCCGTGCGCGCGCTGCCGGAGCTGGACGCGCACCTCGCCCGCGGGGACACGTCGTCCTTGAGGGGATGGCTGCGCGCCCAGGTGCACTCGCACGGCTTCCGGCTGCCCGCCGAGGAGCGCGTGCACGCTGTCACCGGGCAGGGGCTGACGGACCGCGACTTCCTCGCGTACCTGCGCGCCAAGTACGGCGCGCTGTACGGCCTCTCCCTCTAAAGGGGTCCACGCGGGCGATGCGTCCAAACCTGTCCGACAGTCGGACCGGTTCGGAGCGAAGAGGCCCGACGGGCGCATCCGCCCATGGACCCTCCTTCAGGAGGCGAACACCAGCGGACGGCACGCGCGCGCCAGGTGCAGCGCGTCCCGGGCGAGCGCGTTGGAGGCCGGGTCCTCCGCCTCCAGCCACGCGGCGCGAGCCACCTGGCTGCCCAGCTCGAAGCACAGGCTCGCGGTGCGTCGCGACAGCCGGCTCTCCTTCTGGAGGGCCCGGACGTTGAGCTCGCACAGCTCCGCGCACTGGCGCAGCAGGCGCACGGCGTCCGCGTCCGCCGGGAGGCCCTGGGCCTTCAGGCGCGCCATGCCGGCCTCGCAGGAGGTCTGGCACTGCAGGCTCGCGGCGATGCACCGGGAAACCTCTGTCCGCGCCCCACCTGTCCTGGCTCCCAACATGACCACGCCCTCCCTGGGTGAGGCGACAAAGGTACGCATGCCTGCTGTCCCGGCAACCTGCACTGGAGGTCCAGATGGGGCCTGAACACCCGCTTACGGAGCCCCTGGACAGCGGCGCCGCAGCAGATGCCCAGGGGTTTCGCGCGATTCGCGGGGGCAGGCCTTTTCGTGCCGGGAAACGTCAGCTTCCCAGCACTGGGAAGGGCGCCAGCAGCGCGACGAGCTTGTCGCCGTAGAGCTTGAGCCGCTTCTCCCCGAAGTACGGAAGCTGCGACAGCGCCTCCGTGTTCGCGGGCGGCTGCGAGGCGAGCGCGTCCATCAGCGGGTTGGTGAGGATCACGCTGGGCGTCACCTTGCGCGCCGTGGCCTGCTCGATGCGGAAGGCCTTGAGCGCGTCCTCGCGCTTGCGCCGGTGGGGGTCGCGCGGACCCTTGGGCTCGCGGTCCAGGTCCAGCTCGCCCCGGGCGGCCTTCTCCTGCTGCTCACGGATGAGGCCGAGGATGGCGTCGCCGTGCGCTCGCACCACGGCGCCGCGCACGCCGGCCGCGCGCCCCAGGTCCTTGTGGGTGCTGGGCTGCTTCAGCGCCAGGTCCGTGATGGCCATGTTGGACAGCATCCGGCCCATGGGCACGTTGTCCTTCTCCGCCCACTCCAGCCGCTGCTTGTGCAGCCCCTGCGCGATGGCGTGCGCCAGCGCGTACTTCTCCGCGGACAGGCCGCTGCGCGACAGCTTGGGCTTGTACTCGGCGCCCGTCTCCGGGCGGGCCGCGGCCTCGTCGCACATGCGCGCGCAGTCCAGCAGCACCTCTTCCAGGATGTCCGCCTCGCGGCACGCGTCGCGCACCTGGCGGCCCAGCTCGCACAGGTAGCGCACGTCGTTGGCGATGTAGTCGCGCATGCCCGGGGGCAGGGGACGCAGGGCGAAGTCGGACTGCTGGTGCTCCTTGGGCAGCTCGATGCCCAGCTTCTCCCGGGCCAGGTCCGCCAGGCCCACCTTGGGCCAGCCCAGCAGCGTCACCGCGCGGTGCGTGTCGAAGAGGCCGCGCACGCGCACGCCCGCCTCCGCGAGGAACTGCAGGTCGCCCTGCGCCGCGTGGAAGAACTTGGTCCGCTCCGGATCCGCCATCAGGGGGACGAGCAGGCGAGGGTCCACGCCCGGCTGGAGCGTGTCGAAGAGGAAGATGTCCGCGTCGGTGCCCAACTGGAGGAAGCACAGCCGGGCGCGGAAGGCGTGCATCGCGTCCGCCTCCAGGTCCACGGCCAGTTCGGGCGCGGATTCGAGCACGCGGGTGGCCGCCTCCGCGCCGGCTGCGTCCACCACATCCAGGGCACCTTGAGGGAAGGTCGGCATCGCGGAGAGCAGGCTAGCGGACCGGCCCGCCCCTTTGACGTGTTTTTTCCCGAACCGCCGCTAGGATGGCCCCGCCGATGAACGACGCCCAACGTCTGGAAAAGAGCCTGCTCGGCCACATGGGTCGAGCCATCGCGGACTTCCGCCTCATCGAGGCCGGGGACCGCATCATGGTGGGCGTGTCGGGGGGCAAGGACTCCTACACGATGCTCCACCTGCTGCGCGAGCTGCAGCGGCGGGCCCCCGTGAAGTTCGACCTCCTCGCGGTCAACCTCGACCAGGGACACCCGGGATTCCCCGGTCACGTGCTGGAGGGCTACTTCCAGCGCGAGGGGTACGCCTACAAGATGCTGAAGGAGGACACCTACAGCATCGTCCTGGAGAAGACGCCGCCGGGCAAGACGCAGTGCTCGGTCTGCTCGCGGCTGCGCCGGGGCATCCTCTACAACGCCGCCGTGCACCTGGGCTGCAACAAGATCGCCCTGGGGCACCACCGCGACGACCTCATCCACACGATGCTGCTGAACATGTTCTTCGCCGGGAGCCTGAAGGCGATGCCGCCGCTCTTGAAGAGCGACGACGGGCGCAACGTGGTCATCCGGCCGCTGTGCTACGCGCCGGAGAAGGAGATCATCCAGTTCGCGCAGGCGAAGGCGTTTCCCATCATCCCCTGCGACCTGTGCGGTTCGCAGGAGAACCTGCAGCGCAAGCGGATGCAGAGGCTGGTGGAGGATTTGGGCAAGGAGATCCCCAACGTCCGCCAGAGCCTGCTCAACGCGATGTCGAACGTGCGGCCCACGCACCTGTTGGACAAGACCCTGAACCCGGACCCGCTGAACGCGACTGAAGCCGGGCCCGTGGTCCCCCCCCCCACCGACGACACGCAAGGGAGCGCCAGTCCATGGCTCGAGACCAGGCAATAAAGACGCGCAAGGAGCGCAACGCGGCGCTGGTGGAGGCGATGCTGCTGGCCGCGATGGCCGACGGCAGCGTGTCCCAGCGCGAGATGCAGACGCTGCTGGCGCGCGTGCTGGAGCGCCCGGAGTTCGAGGGCACGCAGGCGGGCGAACTCAACCTCCTGGTGGAGTCCAGCGCGGTGCGGCTGTCGGAGGCGCGCAACCTGGAAGAGGTGCTGGCGTCGCTGCGGCGGCGGCTGCCGGACCACAAGAACCGGATGCTGGCGTTCGGGCTGGCGGCGGCGGTGGCGCTGGCGGATCAGCGGGCCACGCGCTCGGAGCTGGGGCTCCTGAAGACGTTCCAGGCGGCGCTGGGCATCTCCGAGGACGAGGTGGCGCAGATCATCGACGTCATCGAGCAGGGCGGCAGCCTGTCCGAGGCCCTGGGCGAGCCCCTGGAGCGGCTGTTCGCGGAGGTGATGGTGCTGGTGCTGGCGGCGGACGGCCAGCTGAAGGAGGCGGAGGCCCGGGCGATGGTGGAGAGCTTCGCGGCGGATCCGCTGTTCCAGAACGTGAGCCCGGAGCGGGCGCAGGGCTTCGTCAGCGAGTCGGTGGCGGCGCTGGCGTCCGACGGCCTGCCGCAGCGACTGCACGTGCTGGCGCACGGGCTGGCCACGCACTCGCAGCGGATGAAGGCGTACCAACTGGCCACGAAGATCGCCCACGCGACCGGGAGGATCAGTAACGCGGAGCAGCGCATCCTGGATCTGCTCCAGGCGACGTTCGGTCTGGCGGACGATGAAGTGGCGCGGTTGGACCAGCAGGGGTAAGCAGGGAGTGGCATGACCCCGCACGTCCCCTCCGGTCCACGGCACTCCTTCCGTTTCGGCCTGCCGCCGTCGCTGGGCAGTGAGACGGCGCGCGAGCGCGCGGAACGGCTCGCGTCCTTCCTCCAGCGTGCGCTGGGCAAGCTCGTGGAGGTGGGGGTCGCCACCAGCTACGAGACGCTCGCCAAGGACCTGCTGTCCGGGCGGGCGGATGCCGCCTGGGCGCCGCCCTTCGTGTGCGCGCGCATGGAGGCCATGGGCGTGCGGGTGCTGGTGCGCGGGGTGCGCCGGGGCATGTCCAGCTACCGCTCCGCGCTGGTGGGGCGGGCGGGCTCCGGGCTGACGCTGGAGAAGCTCAAGGGCGCCAAGGCGGCGTGGGTGGACCGCGATTCGGTGGCGGGCTACCTGCTGCCCAGCGCGTACCTCAAGACGCAGGGCCTGGAGCCGTCGCGGGCGTTCGTGTCGCAGCAGTTCACGGGCTCGTACCAGGGCGCGTTGGAGGCGGTGCTGGAGGGCAAGGCGGACGTGACGAGCGTGTTCTGTCCGCCGGCCTCCACCGGGCTGACGTTCGCCACGGGCGTGGAGGACGTGCTGGGCAAGGGCATGGGTTCGCGCTTCGAGCTGCTGGCCTACACGGACGAGGCCCCCAACGACGGCGTGCCGGTGGCCATGGGGCTGCCCGCGCCGCTGGTGGCGTCGCTGGAGTCGGCGCTGCTGGGGTTGCAGGCCACGCCGGACGGGCAGGCGCTCCTGGGCGACATCTTCAACGCGGAGCGCTTTGAAATCGCCCCGCGCATGGGCTACCGCGCGCTGTACCGCGTGGCGCTGGCGAGCCTGTAGTCGCGGCGCTGTCCGGCCGGGGCCTACTTGTCCGAATCCGGGCCGTTGCCGCGCGCGGGACGCCGGGCGCCGGAGACGGAACCCTCGGTGGTGCGGGCCCCCTTCGCGGGCGCCTTGCCCCCGACGGAGTCCTCCGGCGCGCGCACCGACTTCGAAGCGGAGCGACTGTCGGCGGCACCTTCCAGCGCACGCACGGGCTTCGTGGCGGCGCGGCTGTCGACGGCCTCCTCCGAGACCCGCCCCGCCTTCGACGCGGAGCGGCCGTCGGCTGGGTCCTCCGAAGTCCGCACCGCCTTCGCCGCGGAGCGGCTGCCGGGCGAACCCTCCGGCGCGCGCACGGGCTTCGCGGTCGGCCTGAACGCCACGGGCCCTTCCGACGCGGGCGCGGCCGGCTTCTCGCCCGTCGGCGCCGCGTCCTCGTCACCCCGCAGGGGGCGCGTGTCCGAGTGGCTGAAGCCGGTGTTCTCCTTGGTGCGCACCGGCCGCGCCTCGGGGCGGCTCAGGCCGGAGTTCTCCTTCGTGCGCACCGGCCGCTCCGGCGGACGCGCCACCCCGGAGTCCTCTGGCGTGGCCGCGGCCTTCGTCGACGACTGGCTCACCGCCGAGGGCTCCGGCGTCGGCTTCGCGGGCGCCTTGCCCTGGGCCGGCGGCGTCCCGGTCGCCTTCGCGGGCGCGGCACCCTGCCGGGCCATCAGGCGCGGGTCGAAGTAGATCATCGTCGGCTCGGCCGCGAAGCGCTCCTCCTCCAGCTCCTCCGCGTACACGTCGCGCATGAACGCGGCCAGGTGCGCGCTGGTGCCG
>SECN01000112.1 GCA_004173515.1 Myxococcaceae bacterium
ACCCCCCGCACCGCCTCCACCACCTTCGCCAGCTGCTCCACCGTCGGGTTCTGGAACAACTGCTTCGGCGTCACCTTCAGCCCCGCCTGCCCCGCCTTCGCCACCACCTGGATGCTCAAGATGGAGTCGCCGCCCAACGCGAAGAAGTTCTCGCGCACGCCCACGCGCTCCACGCCCAGCACCCGCGCCCACACTCCCGCCAGCGTCTCTTCGATTCGCGTCCTCGGTGCCTCGTAGGACTCGTGGGCCTCCGGGCTCGCCTCCGGCGCGGGCAGGGCCTTGCGGTCCACCTTGCCGTTCGACGACAACGGCAGCGCGTCCAGCACGACGAAGGCCGCGGGCACCATGTACTCCGGCAGCCTTGCCTTCAGCTCCGCGCGCAGTCCCTCCACCGACACCCGCGCGTCCGCCTGCCCCACGACGTACGCCACCAGCCGCTTGATTCCCGGCGCGTCCTCGCGCACCACCACCACGCCCTCGCGCACGCCTTCGCACTGGCCCAGCGCCGACTCGACCTCGCCCAGCTCGATGCGAAAGCCGCGCACCTTCACCTGGAAGTCCAGGCGGCCCAGGTACTCGATGCTCCCGTCGGCCAGGATGCGGGCCTGATCGCCCGTGCGGTACAGCCGCGTACCTTCGGGCCCGTGCGGATCGGGAACGAACCGCTCCGCCGTCAGCGACGGACGCCCCAGATAGCCACGGCCCACCTGCACACCGCCGATGTACAGCTCGCCCGCCAGACCCACCGGCACCGGCTCCAGGGCCTCGTCCAGGATGAGGATCCGCGTGTTCGCCACGGGCCGACCGATGGGCACGCTGCGCCGTCCGTCGTCGCGCTCGCAGGCCCAGAAGGTCACGTCCACCGCGGCTTCCGTGGGGCCGTAGAGGTTGTGCAGCGGCACGCCCAGCCGCTCCAGGCAGCGGTCCTTCAGCTCCAGCGGCAGGGCTTCTCCGCTGCACACCACGCGCCGCAGCGCCGTGCACCGCTCCAGTCCTGGCTCCTCCAGGAACACCTGGAGCATCGACGGCACGAAGTGCAGCGTCGTGACGCCCTCGCGCGCCATCACGTCCACCAGATACGCGGCGTCCTGGTGACCTCCGGGCCGCGCGACCACCAGCCGCGCTCCGGTGATCAGCGGCCAGAAGAACTCCCACACCGACACGTCGAAGCTGAAGGGCGTCTTCTGCAACACGACGTCCCGGGGCTCCAGCCCATAGGCCTCCTGCATCCAGAGCAGCCGGTTGCAGATGCCCGCGTGAGTGTTCATCGCGCCCTTCGGGCGACCCGTGCTGCCCGACGTGTAGATGACGTACGCCAGATGCCCGGGACCGACGCCCGACGCCACCGGCTCCGGGGACGACCGCTCCACCCGCGCCCAATCCGAGTCCAGGCACACCACGGGCGTGCTCCCCACGGAGAGCCCGTCCACCAGATGCCGCTGCGTGAGCAGCACCGCCACCGCCGAGTCCTCCACCTGATACGACAGGCGCTCGGCCGGCGCGGACGGGTCGATGGGCACGTACGCGCCGCCCGCCTTGAGCACGCCCAGGAGCGCGACCACCATCTCCAGCGAGCGCTCGGCGCAGACGCCCACGCGCACCTCGGGCCCCACGCCGAGAGCGCGCAGGTGGTGCGCGAGCTGATTGGCCCGCGCCTCCAGCTCCCGGTACGTCAGCCGCAGGCCCTCGAAGTCCACCGCCACCGCGTCCGGCGTGCGCGCGACCTGGGCTTCCACCAGCCCGTGCAGCGTGACGTCCGTCGGGTAGTCGCGGTGCGTGGCATTCCAGTCCACCAGGAGCAAGTGGCGCTCCGCCTCCGACATCAGCGGCAGCGACTTCACCCGCGTCTCCGGATGGGCCACAGCGGCCGTCAGGAGCACGTCCAGGTGCTCCGCCCACCGCGCCACCGTCGCCGCGTCGAAGAGGTCGGTGTTGTACTCCAGCGTGCCCGTGAAGCCTGAGGCCGCGTCGGTCAGCGACAGCTTCAGGTCGAACTGCGCGCCCGCGCCTTCCTCCTCCAGCATCCGCAGCGACAGCCCGGGCAGGCGCAGCTCCGGCAGCGGATCCTCCTGGAGCGCCAGCATCACCTGGAACAGCGGCGACCGGCTCAGGTCACGCTGGGGCTGCAACGCATCCACCAGCTTCTCGAACGGCACCGCCTGATGCGCGTACGCGCCCAGCGTCGTCTCACGCACCTGCTGGAGCAGGTCCCGGAACGACGGGTTCCCACCCAGCCGCGCGCGCAGCACCAGCGTGTTCACGAACAGGCCGATGAGCCCGTCCAGCTCCGTGCGATCCCGCCCGGCGACCGGCGAGCCCACGAGCACGTCGTCCTGCCCCGCGTGGCGCGCCATCAACACCTGCCACGCCGCCAGCAGCACCATGAAGGGCGTCACGCCCTCGCGCCGGGCCAGCGCGCGCACGGCGTCCGTCAACCCGGGAGACAGGTGCACCGGCAAGGTCGCCCCGGAGGCCGTCTGGACCACCGGACGCGGACGGTCCGTCGGCAGCGCGAGCACGTGCGGCGCGCCTTCGAGCTTCGAGCGCCACCACGAAAGCTGCACCTCCAGCGTCTCTCCCTGGAGCCACGCCCGCTGCCACGCCGCGTGGTCCGCGGGCTGGAGCGACAGCGGCGGCAGCGGCGATGCGTGCCCCGACACGAAGGCCTCGTAGAGCGCGGCCACCTCCCGCACCATCACCAGCATGGAGCCGCCGTCGGAGACGACGTGGTGCATGGTGAGCAGCAGCACGTGCCGCGTGGGCGCGCACTTCAGGAGCGTGAGGCGCAGGAGCGGCCCGCGCGCCAGGTCGAAGGGACGGCGCGCCTCCTCCGCCATCAGGCGCCGCACCTCCGCGCCAACGTCGTCCAGCGCGGACAAGTCCCTCCCCACGAGCGGCATGCGCGACGGCGCGGCCACGACCTGGAACGGCTGCCCTTCTGGCGCCACCAGCGTCGTGCGCAGCGATTCGTGCCGTTGCACCAGCGCCTCGAACGCGCGCTCCAACGCGGCCACGTCCAGCGTCCCGTCCAGCTCCACGGCCACGGGGATGTGGTACGCGGGATTGCCCGGCTCCAGTTGCTCCAGGAACCACAGGCGCTGCTGCGCGAAGGACGGCACGAGCGCGCCCTCGCGGGAGACAGCGTGCAGCGCGGGTCCCAGCACCCCGGCCGCTCCCAGGCGGAGGGCGTCGATGCGCGCCGCCAGCGCTCCCAACGTGGACGCGTCGAACAGCTCGCGCACGGGAAGCTCGACCTGGAAGGCGGCGCGGACCGAGGAGGCCAGCCGCGTGGCCAGCAGCGAATGGCCCCCGAGCGCGAAGAAGTCGTCGCGCAGCCCCACCGACTCCACGCGCAGCAACTGACTCCACAGTCCCGCGAGCAGCACTTCCGTGGGCGTGCCCGGGGCCACGAAGCCGTGCTCCGCGCGCGGCGCCTCTGGTGCGGGCAGCGCGGCGCGGTCCACCTTGCCGTTCGGCGTGAGCGGCAGCGCATCCAGCACCATCACGCAGGACGGAACCATCGACTCCGGCAGCAGGCGCCGGGCGTGCTCCCGCAGCGCGGACTCCGAAAGCGTCTGGCCCGGCTTCGCGACCACGTAGGCCACCAGCCGCGCGTCGCCCGGCACGTCCTCGCGCGCGACGACCACCGAGGCCGCGACGCCCGCGTGCTGCCCCAGGACGGACTCCACCTCGCCCGGCTCGATGCGGAAGCCCGGCACTCCGCCGAACGCATCCGGCACGAAGCGCTCCGCCGTCAGGTCCGGACGGCCCAGGTAGCCGCGCGCCACGCCGTCGCCCCCGATGAACAACTCACCGGGCACGCCCATCGGAACCGGACGCAGGTGCGCGTCCAACAGGTGCAGGCCGGTGTTCGCCAACGGCCGTCCCAACGACACCGTTCCAGAGCGCTCCGCCTCCACGCGATGCGTCGAGGACCACACCGTCGTCTCGGTGGGCCCGTACATGTTGAGCAATACTGGAACCCGCGCCCGCAAGCGTGCCGCGAGCGCACCCGGAAGTGCTTCACCGCCCACCAGCAACTGCCCCAACCCGCCGAGCGCCTCCAGCGCCCGGGGCTCCTCCACGAGCGCGCGCGCATACGACGGCGTGCATTGCAGGTGCGTGGCAGCGTGGCGCTCCAGCGTCTGGGCGAGCGCGACAGGCTCCAGCCCCACCGGCGCGAGCACCACCTGGAAGCCGCGCGTCCACGTCCAGAGCAGCTCCAGCACGGAGATGTCGAACGAGATGCTCGTCACCGCCAGCCACGTGCCCGAGCGCGGCGACACGTGCGCGTCCATCGCGCGGAAGAAGTTCATCACCGTCCGGTGCGGCACCAGCACGCCCTTGGGGCGCCCCGTCGAACCAGAGGTGTAGAGCACGTACGCGAGCGTCCCCGAGTCCGACTCCCGAGGCGCCGCGTCCGGGAAGTCCCCGGCTGGCGAAACACCGAAGTCCGCGGCGGCCTCCAACACCAGCCGCTGCCCCTCCGGAACCGGAAGCACACCCTCCAGGTGACGCGGTCCCACCAGCACCCGCGCGCCCGAGTCCTGCCACATGGACGCCAGCCGCTCCGCCGGGTAGCCCGGATCCAGCGGCAGGTAGGCCGCGCCCGCCTCCAGGATGCCGAGCAGTCCCACCGCCAGCTCCACCGAGCGGTCCACGCACAGGCCCACCACCGACTCCGGTCCCACGCCCCGCGCGCGCAGCTCCCGCGCCACGGCCCGCGCCCGCTGTCGCAGCTCGCGGTACGTCAGCCGCGTGTCCCCGACGATGAGCGCCACGGCGTCAGGCGTGCGGAGCACCTGCGCCGCGAACAGCGACGCGACGGTGGCCTCCGACGGGAAGTCGGTGACGGGCCCTTGCGCCAGCGTCGACAGGTGCTTCGCCTCCGCCGCGTCCAGCAGCGGCAGCGCATCCACCCGGCGCGACGGATCCGCGACTGCGGCCTGGAGCAGCACGCGCAGGTGTCCGGCCAGCCGGGCCACGGTGTCCGCGTCAAACAGGTCGCTGGCGTACTCCAGCCAGCCCTCCAGGCCCCGCGTGGACTCGGCCAGCGACAGCGTCAGGTCGAACATCGCCGTGCCGGTATGGACGTCCAGCAGGCGCGATTGGAGGCCGGGCAGCACCGGGGCCCCCACCTGCGCCCCCTGCAAGATGAACATGACCTGGAACAGCGGCGTGTGGGCCCGCTCGCGCGCGGGCTGGAGCGCCTCCACCAGCTTCTCGAACGGCACGTCCTGGTGCGCGTACGCCCCCAGCGCCGTGTCCCTCACCCGGCCCAGCAACTGCTGGAACGTGGGCGCGCCGGACAGCCGGGTGCGCATCACCAGCGTGTTGACGAAGAAGCCCACCAGCCCCTGGAACTCCGCGCGAGCGCGCCCCGCGATGGCCGTGCCCACGCTGATGTCGTCCTGCCCCGCGTGGCGCGCGAGGACGGCCTGGAAGCTCGCGAGCAGCACCATGAAGGGCGTCACGCCTTCACGCACCGCCAGCGTCTTCACCGCGTCCGTCAGCGCCCGGTCCAACACCACCGGCAGGCGCTCACCCCGAACCTCGCGGACGACGGCGCGGGGCCGGTCCGTGGGCAGCTCCAGCAACCGGGGCGCACCGGTGAGCTGCTGTTTCCAGTATTTCAGCCGCGCCTCCAGCACGGGGCCATCCAGCCCCTCGCGCTGCCAGTCCGCGAAGTCGGCGTAGCGCAGCGGCAGCGCGGGCAGCGGCGACGCACGGCCCTCGCGCCGCGCCGCGTACAGCGCGGACAGCTCGCGCACGAGCACCGCCATCGACGTGCCGTCCGACACCGCGTGGTGCATCACCAGCACCAGCACGTGCGTGCTCGGCGCCAGCGTCAGAAGCGTGGCGCGCACCAACGGTCCCCGCGCCAGGTCGAACGGGCGGCGGGCCTCTTCCTGGACCCGCAATGCCGCCGCGGACTCCCCCTCCGATGCGGACAGGGACTCGAAAGACACGCGCTCCAATGGCAGCGTCGCGGACGGGGCGATGACCTGGAGCGGACGGCCTTCCTCCGCGCGGAAGGTGGTCCGCAGCGCTTCATGCCGCTCGGCGAGCGCCGTGAGGCTCTCCTCCAGCGCCACCACGTCGAGCGCCCCTTCCAGCCGCACCGCCGCAGGCAGGTTGTAGGCCACGTCGCCCGGCGCGTACTGATCCAGGAACCACAGCCGCGCCTGGGAGAAGGACGCCTCGCGGTCCCCCGTCGCCTCCAGCCGACGCGGCGCGGATCGCCCCGGCCCCTGCGCTTCGCGGAGCGCCACGAGCTGCCGCGCCAGGGACGCGATGCTCGGCCCCTGGAGCATCACCTCCATGGGCACCGTGAGGCCCGTACCGGTCGCCACCGCGTCCGCCAGCTCCACCGCCGACAGCGAATCCAGCCCGTAGCGCGTCACCGGCGCCTGGAGGTCCAGTTCCTCGCGTCGCACGCGCAGATGCCGCGCCACCACGTCGCGCAGCCACGCCTCCAGCGCCTCCACCGTCTCCGCGCCCGCCTTCGTCACCGGCACCGCAGCCGTCGCGCGCGGCGCTTCGCTGGACAGCGCCTGTCCTGACACGCCAGCGCCAGGACCCGAACCCGAGGGCACCGGGCCAGACGCGCCAAAGCCAGGACCCGGACCGGAAGGCGCGGAGCCCGACGGGCCCGGACCGGAGCCAGAGGGCGGCTCGGGCGGCGGCTCCTTCCACGCCATCACCTCCTGCAACGTCCCGCCGAGGAACGCCGCGCGGCACGCATGCCGCTGCACCTTGCCGCTGGACGTCTTGGGCAGGCTCCCCGGTTCGATGAGCACCACCGCGTACGCCTGCACCTCGTGCAGCTCCGAGAGCCGCTGCCGGATGACGCCGATCGCCGCGTCCGCCGCCTCGAACTGCTGGCGCAGACCGCCCAGCTTGCGCACGTCGATCTCCTGCACGACGACCGCGCGCTCCTCGCCGGCCACGTCCACGGAGAACACCGCGCCGCCCCCGGGCCGCAGCGCCGGGTGGCCCACCTCCACCGTCGCCTCCATGTCCTGGGGGTAGTGGTTCCTGCCGCGCAGGATGATCAAATCCTTGCGCCGGCCGGTGACGTACAGCTCACCGTCCGACCGCAGGAAGCCCAGGTCGCCCGTGCGCAGGTACGGCAGTGAATCCTCGTGGGCGATGCGCGCCTGGAACGTGTCCTGGCTCGAATCCTCCCGGCCCCAGTAGCCCGTGGCCACGCTCGGGCCGGACACCCAGATCTCCCCCACCCGCCCGGGCTCTCGCCGCTCGCGCGTCTCCGGATCCACGATGGCGATGCGCTGATCCAGGATCGTCTGGCCGCAGCTCACCAGCGTCCGGGCCCCTGGCTCGCTCGCGCGGGCCTCCTCCGCGCGGTGCTGCTCCAGCGCGCCGGCGGACACCGTCATCGACAGCGGCGGCGCCGACTTCTGGCCTCCAGAGACGATGAGCGTCCCTTCCGCCAGCCCGTAGCAGGGGTAGAACGCCTCGCGCTTGAAGCCGCTGGGGCCGAAGGCCTCCATGAAGCGCTCCAGCGTCTCCGGCCGGATGGGCTCCGCGCCGGTGAAGGCGACCTCCCAGCGGCTCAAGTCCAGCGCCTGCCGCTGCTCCGGCGTGCTCTTGCGCACGCACAGGTCGAAGGCGAAGTTGGGGCCTCCGCTGACGGTGCCGCCGTAGCGGCTCACCGCCTCCATCCACGCCAGGGGCCGCTTGAGGAAGCTCAAGGGCGACATCAGCACCGCGGGATAGCCCCCGAACAGCGGCTGCATGATGCCGCCGATGAGCCCCATGTCGTGGTACGGCGGCAGCCAGATGACGGCCACGCTGTCGGTGCGCGTCTCGAAAGCGTGGTGGATGAGCCCCAGGTTGTGGATGAGGTTCCCGTGCGTGAGCATCACGCCCTTGGGCGTGCCCGTGGAGCCGGACGTGTACTGGAGGAACGCCAGCGAGTCCGACTTCAGCTCCGGCGCCTTCCAGGCCCCCGCCGCGTCGCCAGGCAGTTCGTCCGTGGCCAGCCACTTCACGCCCCGCAGCTCCGGAGCCTGCTCGAAGAGGAACTCCGCCATCGACAGCACGAACGACGTCGTCAACACCACCGTCGCGCGCGCGTCCTGGATGATGGCCCGCAGCCGGGGCAGCGTGCGCTCCAGCCGCGACGGATCCGGCGGATACGCGGGCACCGCCACCGCCCCCGCGGCCAGGCACCCGAAGAACCCCGCCACGTAATCCAGGCCGGGCGGATACAGCAGCACCACCCGCTCCCCGGCCCCGCCATGCGCCTGCAACAGGGCGCCAATCCCCCGGGCCCGCTCACGCAGCCCCGCGAAGCTCAGCACCGTCTCCTCACCCTCCTCCACGAAGGTGTAGAGCCGCCGCTCCCCCCCCTGCCGAGCCCTCTCGTCGATGAGCTCCAGCAAGGTCGCATGGGCCGGCCTGTGGCTCGCCAAAAGCATGGTGGACTTCCTCTGGATGGTTGGCGGTGCTGGACCTGAACCGGGGGGGTCCGACCCACGCACAAGGGGTCGAATTGTATCCGCAAACAAACCGAGCGAGAAATGTGATGCCAGTCCTTCTTGCTTTTCTCCCGGAATCTGTCTGCGAACTCAAAGACAGCCCTGCGTTCCCCGGAAACAGGTGGTAGAAATCGCCAACGTGAAACAGGGAATCAGCGGAGTCGTTGTCCCCGGTGGGGTGTTCCCGCCTTGAAGTCACCGAGGGAATCATCAACATTGGCGGGACGCGAGCGCCTCCGGAGGAAGCCGGATGCCTGCTCCCCTTCACTGGCAGCAACATCCCATCCGCTCCGGGTCAGGAAGCCCCGGACGGCACCCCGCGAGACCTCATGCTCGAGCGCCCCATGTACTTGAAGCCCGATGTCGCCATCGAGCCACTGTTCAACCAGTGGTACGTCTGGTGGTACCTGCTGTCGCCCGCGACGGCGCCGCTGTTCGTCTCGCGCCTGCATCTGAAGCTGATGCAGTCGTTCGTGGCCAATCCGGACGTGCACGTGGCCGCGCTCCAGAACCCGGCGCTGATGGGCGGCCCCTTCATCAACCACCCCGTGTCGCGCGTGGCGGACGTGAAGGCGCTGCTGGATCGCACCACCCGCGACCACGCGGACTTCCTGGCCTACACCAAGGCGCTGGCGGACCTGGAGCAGCTCTTGGCCAGCTCCAAGGGCGAGTCGCTGGAGCCGCTCTACGCGAAGGTGCCGGACATGCTCCGGGGCTACGTGGAGCTCACGTACGACCTGGCCCACCGGGCCAACGCCCGCATCATGGAGCCGCTGCTCTACCGCAGCAGCCTGTACAAGGAATCCTCCCAGAGCGTGTCGCTGATGCGCGTCACCGGGGACGCGCGCAAGTACGTCTTCAGCACGCCCCGGCTGGAAGGTGACACGCCGCTGTGGCTCCAGGTGCCCTTCCGTCACGAGGGCCTGGACGCCCTCTTCCGCATGCGCCACACGCCGGGCAACCCCGGTCAGGTCGCGGAGATGCTGGGCGTGCCGTCCTCCGCGGCGGACGCGTTCGCGGACCTCTTCACGGACGCGGCCCCCCGCAAGCCGGAGCCCTACACCGGCCCGGGCGTGCGCGTGCGCTACTTCGGTCACGCGTGCGTGCTGATGGAGACGCGCGAGGTGTCCGTGCTCACCGACCCCGTCATCAGCTACGAGTTCCCCACCGAGCAGCCGCGCTTCACCCACGCGGACCTGCCGGAGAAGATCGACTACGTCCTCATCACCCACGGCCACGCCGACCACCTGATGATGGAGACACTCATCCAGTTGCGTCACCGCATCGGGACCATCGTCGTGCCCCGCGCCAACGCGTTCTCGCTGGCGGATCCGTCGCTGCGCCTGATGCTGGAGAAGACGGGCTTCCGCAACGTCGTCGAAATCGACGACCTGCAGGAGATCCGCATCCCCGGCGGTTCGCTGATGGGCATCCCCTTCATCGGCGAGCACAGCGACCTGTCCGTGCAGGCCAAGACAGCGCACCTGGTGAAGCTGGGCGGCCGCGCGATGCTGATGGCCGCGGACTCCAACGCGCTGGAGCCCCGGATGTACGAACACCTCCAGGAGCTGGTGGGCCCTCTGGACGCGCTCTACCTGGGCATGGAGTGCGAGGGCGGCCCGATGAGCTGGATGTACGGCCCGCTGCTCAGCAATCCCCTGCCGCGCAAGATGGACCAGTCGCGCCGGCTCAACGGGTCCGACTCCGCGCGCGCCACGGAGATCCTCAACCACCTCAAGCCGCGCGAGTCCTTCGTCTACGCCATGGGCCAGGAGCCCTGGCTGCGCCACGTCATGGTGCTCCAGTACGACGAGACGGCGCCCCAGATGATCGAATCGAACAAGTTCCTGGAGGTCTGCCGCGGCCGGAACATTCCCGCCGAGCGGCCCTTCCTGCGCATGGAGCGGATCCTGGAGTAACGCGAGGCACGAGGCGGCACGTAGTATCGCCGCCCATGGCTTCCCCTCCCGCCACGTCCCGTCCCGTGCTGAGAGCGGTGTTGAACGCCCTGGCGACGTTCCTCACCGCGCTCAAGGGCGTCCACCAGGTGCTGTTCGACGCCGTTCGCTGGACGCGGCTGCGCGCCGTGTGGCTCAAGCCCCGGCCCACGGACATCTACATCGTCACCGCGCCCAAGGCGGGGACGACGTGGATGCAGCAGATCGTCTACCAGTTGGTGACGCGGGGCCGGGGGGAGTTCCAGCACATCAACCAGGTGGCGCCCTTCGTGGACATGATGGCGCTCATCCCGCACGCGGAGCGGCTCCTGGACGCGATGCCCGAGCCGCGCATCCTGAAGAGCCACCTGCTGCGCGGCGTGCTCAGGCCCCCCGCCGACTGCCGCGTCATCTACGTCACGCGCAGCTCCTCGGACAGCCTGCTGTCGCGCTACCAGCACGACGCCCTGGTGCAGGGACAGCGCATCGACTTCGACCGCTACGTCCAGCGCTCGCTGACCGCCAACGAGTGGGGCAAGCACCTGGCCTCGTGGTGGCCGCACCGCGCGGATCCGAACGTGCTGCACGTGCGCTACGCGGAGCTCGTCACCGACCGGGAGGCGTGCCTGCGCCGCATCGGCGCCTTCCTGGGCGTGCCCGTCCAGGAGGAGGACCTGCCCCTGCTGATGGAGAAGACGGGCTTCGACTACATGAAGCAGCACGACGCCCGGTTCGATCCCCGGCTGTCGCGGCACGAGGTGCTGGAGCCGGGCCAGGGCTTCGTCTTCAAGGGAGGCGTGGGCCGGGGCAAGCAGACGCTCACGCCGCAGCAGCAGGCCCGGCTGGACGCGCGCGACCAGGCCCTCTGGAAGAAGCTGGGCATCAGCGACGAGGTGCCCTGACGGCCAGCTTTCAGACCGTGGAGCCCTGGAGCTTTTGCAGGCCCGCGAGCAGCGCCGCTCCGTCCGGCGAACCCAGGCCGGTGCAGGCATTCCACACCGCGCCCTCGCTGGCGAAGTACGCGCCGTTGCCGCCCTGGGTGATGCGGCGGACGACCGGCTCGCCCTGGTTGACCAGCGCGTACAGGTGGGGGTTGAGGAAGCCCACGCGCGTCCCCAGGGCCTCGTTGATGCGGATGAGGAGCCCAGCCCACATGGGCGCGGCGGCGCTGGTGCCCGCGGCGACACCCCGCTGCCCCCTGAAGACGATTTGATAGCCGGTGTGCAGGTCGGCGTTGGCCGCGACGTCGGGCACGCCTCGGCCAGGTGTCCTCGACGTGAGCTGGAACACGCCGCCCTTCCAGGACGTGTTCACCTGCACGGGCACGTTCATGCCCTGCTGATAGGAAGGCAGCGCGTTCATCGTGCTCACCCCGCC
Organism: Myxococcaceae bacterium; assembly: GCA_004173515.1. Taxonomy (GTDB): domain Bacteria; phylum Myxococcota; class Myxococcia; order Myxococcales; family Myxococcaceae; genus Corallococcus. Next base: position 11,819 of record SECN01000112.1, read on the forward strand.
CGCGCTCGCGCCGGCCGACACGGTGAAGCCCAGGGCGCCCATGGACATGGCCTCGCCCAGGCGGTTCCACACCTGCTCGTGGACGATGCGGTCGCCGTCGGACTGGAGCGTCGTGCCGCCGCAGCCCAGCACCAGCGCGCTCGCGGCGGGATAGCTGGGGGCCGCCATAGTGATGGCGTCCGTGGGCGAGCCGCCCTGCACGGGCACCTGCGAGCCCAGGTCCCCGGAGGCCGCGCACACGGTGATGCCCAAGAGCGCCGCCTCCACGAAGAGCCGCTCGAAGGCGGCCTCCTCCCCGGCCTGGATGAGGGAGCCTTCGTAGAAGGACCAGCTGCTGGTCAGCACGGAAGGCAGGTTGGTCCGGTCGCTGATCGCCATGGCGAAGACGCGGTGGTAGTCCGCCAGCGAGTAGTCCTTGGAGCCCGCGTTGTAGACGACGACGCGCGCCTGCGGGCACACCGAGGACACCAGCTCCACGTCCAGGGTGACCTCCGCGTTGGAGCTGACGCTGAGGGTCGGCTTGTTGGGGCCCACCAGCACCGGCGCCTCGCGCGTCACGCCCATCCAGGCGAGGTAGTCGTCCAGGTCCGAGGGCCGGTAGCCGCCCGTCAGCTCGATGATGCCCACGCACTGGCCGGCCCCTTGCGTCGGGGGATAGTTGTAGAGGCGCGCCACCTCCGCGGCCGGGTACGAGCGCAGCCCGGATTGGGCCGACGGATCCACGGGGATGGGCAGTGACGCCGCGCTGTGGTTGACCCGCGGACGCGTGTCCAGGCCGAACACCGACTCCACGACGCCACGCAGGGCGCGCGGCAGCACGAGGGCCTTCGAGTGCGCCATGAACGACAGCTTGCCCATCTGATAGCGCTTGAGGTCCACGCCGAAGGCCTTGCGGATCGCGGCGGGCGAGCCTTCCAGCCGCACGATGCCCCGGTCGCGCTGTACGGAGAGCAGGCGCAGACGGGCGGCCTTCGCGAAGCGCTCCACGGTGGACAGGTCTTTCTTCGCCGTGCCGTACTTCGCCTCGAACTCCTCGTGGGTGAGCCGGCGGCGCGGAGGAGCAGCGCACAGTTGCTCCACCGTCGGCAGGGGCACGCCGGGGCGCAGCACCAGCGTCACCTGCACGGGGCCCTTGAGGGCACCCACCCGGAGGGGAAGGGGCAAGGGGAAGGGAAACACTCGCTCGCGCTGTGCCAGGGGAATGCGGGCCATGCGCGGCTTTCTACCACGCACGCCCCGTGCACCTCCCAGGTCGCATCCCTCACGAGGGCGTCCCATGTGGCCACACCCTGATCGCGACCTGGCGCGCGGGCGTGAGGATCACCTTCAGCCCGCCCTTCACATGATAGGTGGCGCCGACCTTCGGCACGATGGGAACCCCCGGAACCAACGACACCCGGTAGCGCTGCACCATCATCGCCAAGCTCAGCGTGGCCTCCATCAGCGCCAGGTTGTTCCCCATGCACATCCGCTGGCCCACTCCGAAGGGCACATAGAGGAAGCGCGGGATGCTCTGCTCCTTCTCCCGGGAGAAGCGCTCCGGCCAGAAGCGCTCCGGTTCCTCCCAGAACTCCGGATGCCGGTGCAGCACGTAGGGCACCGCGACGACGCCCGTCCCCGCCGGCACATCAAAGTCAGACATCCGGTCCGAGGCGAGCGCCGTCCGTCCCAGCACCGGCGCCGGAGGATGCAGGCGCATCGCCTCCTGGAACACCTGGGTGAGGTAGCCCAGCTTCGGCAGGTCCTCCACCGTCGGGGGCCTGTCCCCCAGGACCCGCGCCACCTCGCCTCGCACCTGCTCCTCGACTTCCGGGTGACGGGCCATCTCAACCCACGTCCACACCAGCGCGGAGGTGGTCGCCTCGTGCCCGGCGAAGAAGAGGGTGAAGAACTCAGCCCCCAGTTCCTCCTCGCTCAGGCCCACCCCCTTCTCGTCGCGAGCCTCCATCATCGCGGAGAGCATGTCCTGCCCACCCGCGCCTGCCTCCCGCCTCCGGGCCACCTGCTGGAGGCCCAGGGCCTTGAGCACGCCCATCGCCGCCTGCCGTCGGGGCTTGCGTCGATCCAGGAATGACAAGATCTGGAAGAACAACGCCGACAAGGGCGGCCGACGGTCGTTGTTGAAGTCCAACACCTGGCGGGTCGCGGCGAACACCTCCTCGCTCGCGTCCTCGGAGTACACCGCCTGGGCCATGTGCGAAACCGTCACCCGGGACAGCGCCTCCGTCAGGTTGACGGGCTGCCCCGTGCGGACCCGCTCCTCCCACCAGTGATCGAAGGTCCGCTGCGTGCTGCGCACCATCAGCGGAACCAGCGCCTCCATCCGCGGGCGCTGGAAGCCCGGGCTCATCAACCGCCGGTGCCGCTTCCATGTCTCTCCCGAGAGCGTGAACAGGCCCCCCGTGCCCCTCCTCTCGCCCGCGTCCCTCGGGTAGTTCGCCGCGTTGTCCGCCAGCACGTGCTTCACATACCGGGGATGATTCACCAGATAGATGGGGGTTGAACCCAGCCGGAACCGGACGATGTCCCCATACCGGTTGAAATAGCGCAGGAACATTCCGATGGAATCGGCCTGCTCCTCAAACCAACTGCCGACCGGCCAGATGCCCCGGGGCCCCGGGGGTACCGCCAGTCTCTTCCCTGCTGCCATTGCCCTCTCCGAGCTACGTCGGCCATGCCGTGCACCAGGCAAGCAGACGCACGGTCATGATCAACCCCCCAGGATAGCGATCCCTCCTAATCGTGCAATCCTGGAGAAAATGACCTAGGTTGAATGTGGCTGTTGCCCTCACGGATCCACGCGCTTCGCCCTCCTCTCAATGAAAAGAAGATCCTGGCATTCCCAGCGCCGGTCATGGGTGCGCCTGCCATCCTGGTGCTTGCGCGAGGGTCCTCCACCGCCGCGAACGACGGGCGCCGCGAGGGTGCTCGTGGCGCGCGAGGACCGAGGGATGCAATGGCATACAGTCAATGCGTCTGGCCTGTTGGTCACGTGGAGATCGGCGCCCCGCTTTGAGGGCACGACCTGACGCGACCCGGCGACATCTCCAATTTCCCCATCTCCGACTGCTATCGGGCGCCAGGGAGCACCTTGAACCGGACTGCGCTTCTTCATCCTCCGTGCGACAACCTCGTGGATCTGCTGCGCATGCGCGTGGAGGCGCAGGGCGAGCAGCTGCTGTTCCGCTTCCTGGAGACGGGCGACCTGGACGGCGGGAGCGAGGAGTGGAGCTACGCCCGGCTCGATGCGCGCGCGCGAGCCATTGGCGCGGCCCTGCAGGCGGCGGGAGGCCGGGGTCAGCGGGCGCTGCTGCTGTTTGCTCCGGGGCTGGAGTTCATCGCCGCCTTCATGGGCTGCCTCTACGGCGGCGTGGTGGCCGTCCCCGCCTATCCGCCGGACCCGATGCGGCTGGAGCGCACCCTGCCCCGGCTGCGGGTGATCGCGCGCGACTGCGAAGCGGGCTTCGTGCTGACCTCCTCGTTCATCCTGGAGATGTCCGGGGCGCTCCAGGAGCTGGCGCCCGAAATGGCGGCGTTGAAGTGGATCGCCACCGACGCCGCGCCCGCGGACGCCGCCCTGTCCTGGACGCCACCGGACGTGCGTGGAGAGACGCTGGCCTTCCTCCAGTACACGTCCGGCTCCACGGGCACGCCCAAGGGCGTGATGCTCACCCACGCCAACGTGCTGCACAACGAGCGCTTCATCGCGCAGGGGTTCGGCCACACGCCGGAGTCGGTGGGCGTCGGCTGGCTGCCGCTGTTCCACGACATGGGGCTCATCGGCAACGTCATCCAGCCGCTCTACGTGGGCTTCGCGTGCACGATGATGTCGCCCATCGCCTTCCTGCAACGGCCCGCGCGCTGGCTGCAGGCGGTCTCGCACTTCCGGGGCACCACCAGCGGCGGCCCCAACTTCGCCTACGCCCTGGCGGCTCGGAAGATGACGGAGGCCGAGCGCGCCGAGCTGGACCTGAGCCGCTGGGACCTGGCCTTCAACGGCGCCGAACCCATCCGCCAGGAGACGCTGGAGCACTTCGCGCGCACCTTCGCGCCCTGTGGCTTCAGGCGCGAGGCCTTCTACCCCTGTTACGGCCTGGCCGAAGCCACGCTCATCGCCTCCAGCGGACGCAAGGGCGAGGCGTTCGTCCCCTTGGCGGTGGACCCCCGGTCGCTGGAGGAAGGAAGGGTCGCCGCCGTGCCGGAGGGCACGCGGGACGCACGGGTGATGGTGTCCTCGGGCCAGCCGCCGCTGGAGCAGCACATGGTCATCGTGCACCCGGCGACGGGGGTTGCCTGCGCGGACGACACGGTGGGCGAAATCTGGCTCCGCGGTCCGAGCGTGGCCCAGGGCTACTGGAACCGCCCGGAGGAGTCCGCGCGCACCTTCGGGGCGCGGCTGAAGGATGGCTCGGGGCCGTTCCTGCGCACGGGCGATCTGGGCTTTCTCTCCGACGCGCGGCTGTACATCGCCAGCCGGCTGAAGGACCTCATCATCCTCCGGGGCCGCAACTTCTACCCGCAGGACATCGAGCTGTCTTTGGAGTCCGCCCACAAGGCGGTGCGCCAGGGCTGCATCGCCGCGTTCTCCGTGGAGGCGGACGGTGAAGAGCGGCTGGGCGTGGCCGTGGAGGTGGACCTGCGCGGCGCCACCCCGGAGGAAGTGGCCGACGCCCTGCGCAAGAAGGTGGCCGAGGAGCACGCGGTCCACCTCCACGCGGTGGTGTTGCTCGAGCCCCGCTCCATCCCCAAGACGTCCAGCGGGAAGATCCAGCGCCAGGCATGTCGCGCCGGCTACATGGCCGGGACCCTGGAGGCCGTGGGCCGCTCGGTCGTCTCCGAGCAGCCAGAAGCCGCGGAGCGCGGGGAGGTCCCCATCACGGAGCTGTTGCGCGCCGCGGCCCCACAGGAGCAGCTCCCCCTGCTGGAGGGCTACCTGCGCGAACGGATCGCCCGCGCCGTGCACATCGAGGCCTCGGGCCTCGACCGCCACGCCCCCCTGGCGGAGCTGGGCCTCGACTCGCTGATGTTCCTCGAGTTGCAGGGGCGGCTCGAGGCCGAGCTGGAGCTCGCGCTGCCCGCGGCCTTCCTGTGGCGGCACCCGACGCTGGCCATCACCGCCGACAGGCTGTTGGCGCTCTGGCACGAGAAGAAGGCCCGCGTCATCATCCCCCGCCGCACGGAGCGCGGCCCCGCGCCGCTGACCCTCGCCCAGCAGCGGATGTGGCTGCTGGATCAGCTTGAGCCGGGCGGCCTCGCCTACCACCTGTCCGCCGCGCTGAGGCTCACGGGGGAGCTCGACGTCACGGCGCTGGAGAACAGCCTCGGTGAGCTGATCCGCCGCCACGACGTGCTGCGGACGGTCTTCCACTCGGAGGCGGGCGAACCCTTCCAGACCGTCCTGCCCCCCAGCGCCTTCACTCTCACGCCCATCAACCTGGAGGCACTGCCCGCCGCCGAGCGCGAGGCCGAGGTGCGAAGGCTGCTGCGCGAGGACGCGCACCGCCCGTTCGACCTCTCGCGGGGTCCACTGCTGCGCCACACCCTGCTGCGGCTGGACGCGCGGGAGCACGTGTTGCTGGTGACGCTGCACCACATCATCGCCGACGGCGGGTCCGCGGGGGTGCTGGTGCGCGAGCTGGGTGGGCTCTACGACGCCTCGCGCCTGGGCAGGACGCCGGTGATGGCCGAGCTGGCCCTCCAGTACGCCGACTACGCCGTCTGGCAGCGCGCCACGTTCCAGGGCGCGGAGCTGGAGTCGCGGCGCGACTGGTGGCGTCAGCAGCTGGCGGGTGCGTCGCTGTCGCTGGAGCTGCCCCTGGACAGGCCTCGCCGCGCGGCCACCGGAAGCGCCGGGCTGCGCAAGCTGCGGCTGCCCCCCACGCTGGTGGAGGGGCTGGAGGCGCTAGCCCGCCAGGAGTCGGGGACCCTGTTCATGGGCGTGCTGGCCGGCCTCGAGGTGCTGCTGGCGCGCCACAGCGGCCGGGAAGACTTCCTGGTCGGGTCGCCCTTCGCTAACCGGGGACAGGCGGGCACCGAGGCCGTGGTGGGCCTCTTCTTCGAACCCCTCGTCCTGCGCGCCAACCTGTCCGGCGATCCCACCTTCCGCGAGCTGCTCGCGCGCACCCGCCACACGGTGCTGGAGGGGATCGCCCATCCGCACGTGCCCTTCGAGGCGCTGGGCGAGGCGCTCGGCGCCGGGCGTGACACGCGCCGCGCGCCGCTCTTCCAGGTGCTCTTCAACCAGCTCGACGCCCCCCTGGCGCGGCTGACCCTGCCAGGCCTGCGCGTGGAGGCACTGGAGACCGTTCCCGCCACCACGGAGCTGGACCTGACGGTGACGCTCGGCCGCGCGCCCGACGGGGTGTGGCTGGAGGCCCTCTACAACGCGGACCTCTTCGACGCGTCCACCGTGGAGCGCCTGCTGGGACACCTGCGGGTCCTGCTGGAGGGCGCCGTGCGGGCGCCGGACGCCCCCGTGAAGGTGCTGCCCCTGATGTCCGACGAGGAGCGGCGGCGAGTGGTGTTGGAGTGGAACGCGACGCGCGAGCAGGCGGCGGGCGACACCCGCGTCCACGCGCTCATCGAGGCCCAGGCGGTCCGCGCGCCCGAGGCCCTCGCGGTGGTGGCCGCCGACGGAGGCACGCTCACGTACGCGCAGCTGGTGGAGCGGGCCCACCGGCTCGCGCACTTCCTGCGGAAGCGCGGCATCGGTCCCGAAGCGCGGGTGGGGCTTTGTCTGGAGCGCTCCCCGGACCTGGTGGTGGCGCTGCTGGGCATCCTCCACGCGGGCGCCGCCTACGTGCCGCTGGACAGCGCGTATCCCGCGGAGCGGCTGGCGCACATGGTGGAGACCAGCGGCATCCGCCTGCTGCTGGTGCATGCGCCGACGCGCGCGACGCTGTCCGGCGCCCCCGTGGAGGTGGTGTGTCTGGACGAGGCGCGGGAGGCCATCGCCGCGTGTAGCGCGGAGGCGCCCCGCGTCGATCTGCCCCGCGAAGCGGCGGCCTACGTCCTCTACACCTCGGGCTCCATGGGTCAGCCCAAGGGCGTGGTGATGTCGCACCGCGCGCTGGCGAACTACAGCCGGGCCGCCTCGCGCTATTCACCGATGTCGCCGGGAGAGCGCCTGCTGCAGTTCGCCTCCATCAGCTGGGACACCAGCGGGGAGGAACTCTATACCTGCCTCACCCAGGGCGGCACGCTGGTGTTGCGTCCGTCCGGACAGGTGGAAGCGCCCGAGGCGTTCCTCGCGTGGTGCGAGGCCCGGGGCATCACCCAGCTCAACCTGCCCACCGCGTTCTGGCACGAGCTGGTGGCCAGCCTGGAGGAGGGGCACGGACGGCTGCCTCGGGGCCTGCGCTGGCTGATCATCGGCGGTGAGCGCGCGGTACCGGAGCGCGTGGCGCAGTGGATGCAGCGCGTGGGCACGGCCGTGCCGCTGATCAACACCTACGGCACCACCGAGGTGATGGCGGTCGCCACGTCGCTCGACCTGACGGCGCACGCGCAGCCGGAGGGCCGCGAGGTGGGCATCGGCCGGCCGGTGCTCAACGTGAGCACCTACGTGCTGGACGCGGAGCGGCGACCCGTCCCCGTGGGCGTGACGGGCGAGCTGTACGTGGGCGGAGAGGGCGTGGCGCGCGGCTATCTGGACCAGCCGGCGCTGACGGCCGAGCGCTTCGTGCCGGATCCGTTCGCGTCCGAGCCCGGTCAGCGCCTGTACCGTTCCGGAGACCTGGCGCGCTGGCGCGCCGACGGAACGCTCGAATACCGTGGCCGCGGTGACGCGCAGGTGAAGGTGCGTGGCTACCGCATCGAGCCCGGCGAGATCGAAGCCGCCCTGCTCCGCCACCCCGGGCTGCATGAGGGGCTGGTGGTGGTGCGCGAGGACGTGCCCGGGGACACGCAGCTGGTGGCCTATGCCGTGCCCCGCGCGGGCCAGACGCTCGAGCTGGCGGAGCTGAAGGGGTGGCTCGCGCAGCGCGTGCCCGCCTTCATGGTGCCGCAATCCGTGGTGGTCCTTTCGGGCCTGCCGCTGCTGCCCAACGGCAAGGTGGACCGGCGCGCCCTGCCCCCGCCCCAGGTGACGCGCAGCCCGGACACGGCGGACCGCCCGCGCACGCCGTGGGAGGAGAAGCTGTCCGCGCTCTGGAAGGAGCTGCTGCGCTTGGAGCACGTCGGTGTGCACGACGACTTCTTCGCGTTGGGAGGCCACTCGCTGCTGGCCACGCGCCTCGTCTCGCGCCTCCGCTCCGCCCTGCAGGTGGAGCTGCCCCTGCGCACCCTCTTCGAGTTCCCCACCCTCTCCGCGCTCGCCGCCCGGTTGAAGGCCTCGCTCCACCTGGGCCAGGGCCGCGCGCTGCCCCCGCTCGTCCGGGCACCCAGGACGGACTCGCTGCCGCTGTCCTTCGCCCAGCAGCGCCTGTGGTTCCTCCAGCAGTTGGAGCCGGGCAACGCCGCCTACAACATCCCCGCGGCCCTCCGGCTGACGGGCTCGCTCGACATCCGCTGCCTCCAGGACGCCTTCTCCGAACTCGTCCGCCGCCACGAGTCCCTGCGCACCTGCTTCCCCGACACCCACGGCCAGCCGACCCAGGTCATCGCTCCGCCCACCCCCTTCACGCTGCCGGTGACGGACCTGTCCTCCCACGAGGACCGGGAGTCTGAGGTGAGGCGCCTGGCCGGACAGGACGGGCGCGAGCCCTTCGACCTGGCCCGGGGGCCGCTGCTGCGCGCCTCGTTGCTGCGGCTGGAAGCGGGTGAGCACGTGCTGCTGCTCGACATGCACCACGTCGTCTCCGACGGCTGGTCCATGGACGTGCTGGTGCGCGAGATGGCCGCCCTCTACGAGGCCTTCTCCACGGGCAGGCCCTCGCCCCTGCCCGAGCTGCCGGTGCAATACGCCGACTACGCGCTCTGGCAGCGCTCGTGGCTCCAGGGCCCCGTGTTGGACGCGCAGATCGGCTGGTGGAAGCAGCATCTGGAAAGAGCTCCCGCCGCCCTGGAGCTGCCCACCGACCTGCCGCGTCCCGCCGTCCAATCCTTCCGGGGCGCCACCACGCCCGTGAAGCTGTCGCGCTCGACGTCCGACGCACTCAAGGCCTTCAGCCAGGCGGAGGGCGCCACCCCCTTCATGGCCCTGCT
>SECN01000558.1 GCA_004173515.1 Myxococcaceae bacterium
CTCCGACGTGTTCATCTCCGTGCTCTGGCCCCGTTCATCGTCGTCGTCCTCGTCGTCGGGCGGGGGCGGCGGCCCCGGCCGACGACCTGCTCGCGGAGCAGATTCCGCCGCCCCGGCACACCACCCCGCCGCCGCGACGTCCGCCGCCGGCGCCCGCGAGGTCCGTCCCGTCCGCGTCCAACAACATGCGCACCGCCGCCGCGCCCCCGCGACGCGCGCCGGGGCCGCCGCCCCCGCCCGACGACGAGGACGACGACGATGAACGGGGCCAGAGCACGGAGATGAACACGTCGGAGAAGACGCAGATCCGCCCGGCGCCCGAACGTCCGCGCCGGTAGGACCGTCCCTCCTGGCGCGGCGGGGACCCTGCAGGTCTCCCGCTCCGGGGTGACGTGATGCATCCGAGTGGGACGCCCGACGCCGGACACCCGGGTCATCCCCGGGTGGGTGGGGCCCTGTCCCACCCCGAGTCTTCCACCCATCCGGACCTTGCGACGCGGTCGGCTCGGGGAGAAAGTGGCCCCGTGTTGATCCCCTTCATCGCCGCGCTCACCCTGGTGGTCGCCCAGGCGCCCGCGACCACCTCCTCCGCCAAGCCCCTCACCGTGTTGCTGGCGCCGACGGACGTGGCGCGTGGCACGCCCCGCTACCTCATCGGGACCGCCCAGGAGCACGTCGCCGAACAGCTCAAGGCCCGGGGCCTGGAGGTGGTCCGCGTGGAGGATGTGACGCGCACGCTTCCGAAGAAGAAGCGCGCCGCGATGATGCGCTGCAACCGCACGCAGCCGTCCTGCATCGCGTCGCTGGGCACGGCGGCGAAGACGGACGTGGTGATGGTGACGGAGGTGGTGCCCTACCTCAACGCGTACAAGGCCGGCGTGCGCGTGTACACGGCCCAGGACGGCGCGCCGCTCGTCGAACACTCGGTCCCGGAGGTGAAGAAGGACCAGGTGATGGAGGCCCTCACGCAATCCCTGGACGTGGTGGTGCCGCGCACGCTGCGGGTGCTGCGTCCGGAGCCGGTGGCGCCGCCGCCGACCGTGGTGGTGCAGCAGCCCACGGTGACGCCGGGGGACAAGCAGCCGGTGACGCCGGGCGTTTCGCCGGGTGTGGAGCCGCCCACGCGGGTGGACCTGGGCCTGAGCGATGCACCCAAGGTGGAGACGCCGGGGCGGCGCAAGTGGGCGTGGGTGCCGGCGGCGGGCGGCGTGGTGCTCGCGGGCGTGGGCACGGTGTTCCTGGTGCAGTCGCGCGGCGAGTTCACCGACCTGGACAAGAACGAGTTCCCCACGCTGGCCGAAGCGGATGCGGCGCGGGATTCCGGCAAGCGTTCGCAGACGATTGGCGTGGTGGGCATTGGCGTGGGCGCGGCCGCGGTGGTGACGGGCGCGCTGCTGTACTTCCTGCCGACGCAGCAGGCATCCGTTCAGCCGTCCGTGACGCTCACGCCCCAGGGTGGCGGATTGAGCGTCGCCGGGACGTGGCAGTGAGTTCGGGGAGAACCATGCGGAACATCTGGAAGGTCGGAGCGCTGGGCGCGGTGTTCGGTGCGGTGCTCAGCGTGGGCGGTTGCCAGGACTTCGACGCGGCCTATGAGCGGTGCGTGAGCGAGGGCCGCTGCGAACCGGACGGGGGCACGGCGGACGGTGGAGATGGGGGCGATGGGGATGGGGGCAGGGACAGTGGACCCGTGGATAATCCTGACTGTGGTCCCCTGGTTGACGCAGGTGTGGACTACCCCGACCTGACAGGCCAGGACCTGGACTGCGACGGTGTGGATGGCGTGGCAAGCGCGGGCTTCTTCGTGGATCCGTCGGACGGCAACGACGAGAACAACGGCTCGCAGACCCAGCCCGTGAAGACCCTGGAACGGGCGCTGCAGTTGATTCGCGACGGCGGCACAGGACGCACGATCGTGTACCTGGGCACCGGCACGTACAACGAGGCGGCGACCGTGGTGGACTTGCCCGTGTCGCTCTACGGTGGCTACACGTGGCAGGGCCATGGAAGACCCTATTGGGAGCGCTTCAAGGACGGTGGCGGCAGCACGAGCTTCGAGGGCGGTCCGCTCGCATTCACGGTGCGTGGCGTGACGGATGGTGGAGTGCTGCTGGAGGGGCTGCGAATCGCGTCCGGGAATGCGACCGACGCGGGCGAGCCCTCCATCGCGCTCCGGATCCTCGGGACGCCTGAAGTGCGGCTGCGACAGGTCGTCCTGGAAGCGGGATTGGGAGCCGAAGGCCAGGCTGGCGCGTTCGGCCGACCCGGCACCGCCGGAGGCAAGGGTGAAGACGGCAATTCCGCCACGAACAACAGCACTTCGGGAGGCGATAGCGTTCTCGGTGGCACCGGTTCCTGCGCGACCAGTGGCGACCTGAGTGGCGGAAGAAGTGGCAACGGAATCAGCCGCGGAGGTGGCACCCCAGGCTTCCGCGGCAACCCCATGGCCCGGGGAGGCGCGGGGGGCGATGGCGGAGCGGGAGCCGCCCTGCAGTGCAACACCACCACGGAGACCTGCTCCTGTACCGGCCTCCCGGGCTTCGCCGGGGACAAGGGTGCGGATGGGGATGCAGGTACGGGGGGGCAACCCGGGATCGCGGAGCTGGGCCAGCTCCAACTGGATGCTGGCACCTGGGTGGCCAATGCCCTTCAACATGGGGAACAGGGCCGGAGTGGCGCTCCGGGAGCAGGGGGCGGCGGTGGTGGCAGTGGTGGTGGCTGCGCGGACATCCAGGTGCGCAACCTGGATTCGGCAGGCTCGGGCGCGGGAGGTGGCGGAGGCGCTGGGGGTTGCAGCGGCGAAGGCGGAGGCGGAGGCATGGGAGGCGGTGCATCCATCGCCCTGTTGCTCATCGACTCGAACGTCGTCGTGGAAGGTAGCAACCAGCTCACCGCGATGGGTGGCGGATCTGGCGGCGCCGGAGCCATGGGCGGCATGGGTGGGGACGGCGGCACGGGTGGCGCGCGGGGACAGGGCACCTCCATCGGATTCACCCCCACGGACGGGGGTTACCGGACCACGACCTTCGGAGGAAACGGAGGGGTTGGCGGAGCGGGAGGCCGAGGCGGCCCGGGCGGCTGGGGTGGTGGTGGCGCGGGAGGCCCCACGGTCAATGTGTGGTGCGAGAACGCAGGCATCACCCTTGACGCAGGCACCCTTTCCCTTCCCGCGCGTCCAGGTGGTGCGGGCGGTCAAAGCGAGGCAGGGCGCGAAGGTGCACCGGGTCTTTCTCGTGTGGTTGTCGGCTGCACCATCCCCGAAGGTGGAACGACGCCCTGACGCACCCGCATCGCCCGCTGCTCAACAGCAGCGGGCGTGAAAGCGGCACCCCAGGGCGAGTGCCTGTCCGCTCGCCCTCCGTGCTCCCGGCCCCTGCTTCGCTTCCCGGGATTTCACCTGTTACGCTCCCTCGTGGTGGAGATGTCTTCCGAGCTGATCTGCGAAACCTGTGGCTTCACCGTTCCGTCCGACACGGCGGTGTGCCCTCGCGATGGCACCGTCGTGCTGTCGTCGTTCCAACCGACTCCGCCGGAACCGAAGGTCATCGTGGAGCACCAGGGCACCGAAGCGACCGCCATCACCGACCCCCTCATCGGCCTGAAGCTGGGCGAGTACGAGCTGCGCTCGCGCATCGGCGTGGGCGGCATGGGACTCGTCTACGACGGCATCCAGCCCCTCATCGGCAAGCGCGTCGCGGTGAAGGTGCTGCGCCCGGAACTGGCGCACTCCTCCGAACAGGTGGCCCGCCTCCTGGCGGAAGCGCGCGCTGTCAACGCCATCCGCCACCGCGGCATCATCGACATCTTCGGCTTCGGCCAGCTCCCTGACGGGCGTCAGTACATCGTCATGGAGTACCTGGACGGTCAGCCGCTGGACGCCATCCTCGCGGAGAAGGGCCGCATCCCCGTCGGTGAGGCGCTCGCGCTGCTGGAGGAGGTGCTCGCCGCCCTGGGCGCCGCGCACGGCGCGGGCGTGGTGCACCGAGACCTGAAGCCCAGCAACATCTTCCTGGTGCGCCAGCCGGACGGCACGCGCTACGTGAAGCTGCTGGACTTCGGGCTCGCCAAGCGCGGCGAAGGCCCCACCGGCCGCACCGCGCAGACCCCATGACGGACCTGTACGCCATGGGCGTCGTCACCTTCGAGATCATCACCGGCCGGCTGCCCTTCATCGGCAGCTCGCCCGTGGACCTGCTCATGAAGCACGTGGAGGCGCGCCCGCCTCGGCCGTCGGAGTTCGTCTCCGACCTGCCGCCCGCCGTGGACGCCTTCATCCTGCAGATGCTCACCAAGGACCCGGAGACGCGCCCCAACTCCGCGGACGTCCTGCGCCAGCACCTGTCGCGCCTGCGCCGCACCCTCCGGGCCACCCGCACCAACCCCACCGCGCTCGCGCCCACCGAGGAGTCCGCCCCCAAGGCCGGCGCCTCCGTCAGCGACGCGGAAGCGCGCCGCCCCACCACCCAGGTGCCCGCGCCCGTTCCCACCGACTGGGTCGTGCCCCAGGAGGACGGGGCCCGCGCGCCGAAGCGCTACCTGCCCATCGCCATCGGCGCG
>SECN01000559.1 GCA_004173515.1 Myxococcaceae bacterium
TTAGCAGCAGGCTGAGTGTGTCTTCTATAAATGGATCGAGCAAGTCGAAATCTGGCTCCCCGCCATGAGTGGGAGTACTTAAAGCTATTCCCCTAATGCCCAGCAACACAGCCTGCTTGGCGGCTGCCAGCGTTCCGGAATGCCACATCGCGTTGCCGAGGTTAGGACCCATATTTACACCCGAGAGTACCACATCAGGATTCTCCCACAGAAAGGAACCCATGGCGACACAATCGGCAGGGGTACCATTGATTCGATAGGCTTCCATTCCTTCGAAAGTGATAGGAGAAGACTTAACCGTAAGTGGCCTGGAGTGTGTAATAGCATGACCCATGGATGATTGTTCAACGTCCGGGGCAAACACCCGTACTTCACCGAAACGGGACGCAATTTTGGCCAGTGCCATTATCCCCGGGCTATAGATACCGTCATCATTGGCTATAAGGATTTTCATATCTGTGCGGATAACATTATCATGCCACAGAGTGGGTGCTGGTACACTTTTATTACTATACAGCGGATATGAAGAATGCCAAGATACTCCACAACCCTAACGCTGGTAAACAGGAGCATGATAAAAAAACATTGGTAGCCCTTTTAGAATCACACGGCGTTGAGTGTGGATATTCATCTACGAAGGAGGAGGGATGGCAGAAGTTGGAGGAAGGATTTGATTTCATAATAGTTGCTGGGGGTGACGGCACCGTTAGAAAGACCGTAGTAAAAATGATTGATGCGCAGAAGAAAAAAGAGCGGAAGCCTATTCTTTTGTTGCCAATGGGTACTGCCAACAACATCGCCAAATCGCTGGGTATCGTGGGACACCTTGATGATGTTGTCAAAAACATTCACAAGCGTAAGCTGAAAAGATTTGATGTTGGAAGAATTAAAGGGCGGCGAAAAGACATGCTGTTCCTTGAAAGTTTTGGCTTCGGAATATTTCCGACGCTGATGAGCAGGATGGAAGAAATACCCGAGCGCGAAGAGGCCACTCCTGAAGAAAACCTGGCCCTGGCACTTAAGGAACTTCATAAGATAGTGTTGGAGTATCCGGCGCAGCCTTACACTGTAATCATCGACGGCGAACCATATACCGATCACTATATTCTTATAGAGGTAATGAACACGCCTTCTATTGGTCCGAATCTCAGGATTTCGCCTAATGCCGATCCGGGAGATGGCGAATTTGAGTTGATTATGATTCCGGAAAGCCAGCGCCAGGAGCTGGCCGAATACATAATGAACAAGATACAGGGTATTGAAAAAGAGTTTGTACCGGTTATCATCAAGGGCAAGAAAATTTCTATCGCAACACCTGCCGGGTTGTTGCACGTTGACGACGAATTGAAGCGGCTAAAAAAAGCAAAAAGCCTGAGCATCGCGCCTGAAGCGGGTATGATAGAATTTTTTGTTCAATAACCTTATCTTTATGCGCACTTTATGGGATCAAGCAGTCTATTCAACCTTATACTTAAAGTAATAGGTCTATTTTTTATACGGGACATCCTCGAATCACTCTCCCATACTCTTTCGGCGTTAATATATTTCCCACAGTACGACTCGTCAAATGAAGGCATCGTCAATGTTGCTGTGACGTTGCCGTCGCTCATTTTGTATGTGCTGCTTGCGTGGCTTTTTCTTTTCAAAACAGAAAACCACCGTCCTTGAGAAAGGGCGGGTTGGCCGTTATAAGCCCCGACCCAACTACAACGCTGGACCTCCCACCCGTCAGGGGTGGGGGCAAGGCGCACTGGAGAGAAGCACCATGAAGCCCGACATGCACCCCGTCTACCCGCCCTCTCGCGTCACCTGCGCCTGCGGCAACGTCATCGAGACGAAGTCGACCCGCGGCTCGTTCAGCGTGGAAGTGTGCTCGAACTGCCACCCGTTCTTCACCGGCAAGTACAAGCTGATGGACACGGCGGGCCGCATCGACCGCTTCAAGAAGCGCTACGCGAACAACGCGCCCAGCATCAAGACCGGCGCGAAGACGACCGAAGTCGCCGAGCCCGAGAAGAAGGCGTAGTCAGCCGCTTCCGCTCAAGACATCCGCAGTGCCCACGAGCAGGTCGTGGAGGGCCTCGAAAGACAGAGGCGCTCCCGCCCTGCTCGCGGTGTTTCTGGAGCTGGTGCCACGTCAAGTTTCAGGGTGCTACAGGCCAGAAATTCGACGTAGCAGCAGACTGACCGCACAGTCCGCCCCGTCCCGAAGACGTGTGTCCGAAGACGGAGGCGAGATGTTCGCGGAAGCTGCTGCCCCTAGCCTGAAGGTTGTTCGACGCTCCCTCAATGACAGCGTCTACGCGAAGCGCGGGGAGGACTACACGCTCCTCCAGGGCGACAGCCTGGAGTTGATGGCGCAGCTGCCGGAGCAGTCCTTCGATCTCATCTTCGCGGACCCGCCCTACTTCCTGTCCAACGGCGGCACCACCTGCAAGAACGGCAAGCGCGTCTCCGTGGCCAAGGGCCAGTGGGACGTCTCCCGAGGGGTGGAGGAGGACCACGCCTTCACGACGAAGTGGCTCGCCGCCTGCCAGCGCCTGCTGCGCCCCTCCGGCACGCTGTGGGTCAGCGGCACCCAGCACGTCATCTTCAACGCCGGCTTCGCCATGCAGAAGCTGGGCTACAAGCTGCTCAACACCGTCACCTGGTACAAGCCCAACGCGAGCCCCAACCTGGCGTGCCGCTACTTCACGCACTCCACGGAGCTGCTCATCTGGGCCTCGCCGAAGACGGGCGGCAAGCTCCAGCACGTCTTCAACTACCAGCGCATGAAGGCGGAGAACGGCGGCAAGCAGATGCGCGACGTCTGGGCCCTGCCGCGCAACGGTGACGAGGAGCTCACCGCCGACGGCGCCGGCCGCATGTGGACGCAGACGGCCCCGCGCGGCGAGGAGAAGGCCTTCGGCAGCCACCCCACCCAGAAGCCGGTGGCCCTGCTGGAGCGCATCCTGGAGGCCAGCTGCCCGGAGAACTCGCTGGTGTTGGATCCCTTCAACGGCAGCGGCACCACCGGCGTGGCCGCCCTGAAGCACGGCCACCGCTACGTGGGCATCGACATGAACCCGGAGTACCTGGCGCTGTCCAAGAAGCGCCTGGAAGCCGCGCGCAAGTAGTCACGCGCCTCACGCGCGGGCGAGGATGAGCTCCACGCCCTGCCGCGCGATGGGGTGATAGCGCGCCCCGTTCTTCTCGAACGCGGCGCGCGCTGCCTTGCGGTAGTCGCGCGATGAGGCGAGCACGCTGTAGAGCGGCTTGAGGTACTTCATCCGGCCCACCTCGCCGAGGAACTCCTCGGCACGGGGGAGCGCCGGCTCGAAGCCCGCCCGCAGCGCCGCCACCAGCCACGCCACCAGCACCTCCGAGTTGCGGCTCTTCGTCAGCGCGTAGCGCGCGTCGAGTTCCCGGAAGACGTCCAGCGACGTGTCCGGCGGCATCGACTCCAGGAAGAGCTGCCACTCGGTGGGCGTCCAGTCCTTCACCGCCTCCTGCGACGGCACCTGTCCGCGCAGCGCCTCCAGCGCCTCCAGCCGCGCGGAGTGGGGACGCGGCGCGCTCGGCGGAACGCCGGGGCGGTTCAGGTACGCGTCCGCGTCCACCTTCGCCAGCGCGCCCGGCAGCTCCTTCTCCGTGAAGAGGATGAACTCCTCCGTGGTGAGCGCCTGGAAGCGGTACGTCGCCAGGTAGCGGCGCAGGAAGCCGTCGAAGGCCGGACGGCCCACCGCGTCCTCCAGCGCGCGCAGGAGCAGGTAGCCCTTCTCATACGGAATCTGGGAGAAGGCCTCGTCCGGATCCACGCCCGCAAGGTGCGTGCGCAGGGACGTCAGCTGCGGGTGCGCGCGGAAGTGGTGCAGCGCTTCGTCCAGCGACCTGCGTCCCAGCGCCGCGTGCAGCGCCGCGACCTCCGGCCCGGCCAGCGCCTCCAGGATGCGGCGCTCGGCGAAGACGGTGAAGCCCTCGTTGAGCCAGAAGTGCTCCGCGGACGCGTTCGTCACCAGGTTGCCCGTCCACGAGTGCGCCAGCTCGTGCGCCACCACGTTCACCAGGCTCTTGTCCCCCGCGATGAGCGTGGGCGTGAGGAA
>SECN01000560.1 GCA_004173515.1 Myxococcaceae bacterium
TTGCGGACACCCGCCGCCTGCCTGCCCGCCCCCGGCGTCCGGACGGTGGGCGGGCAGGCAGGCGGCGGGTGTCCGCAAGACGTCAGCCGCGCCGTCCCCACGTCCACTGCTCGGGCCCCGGGCACATGGCCACCGTGCCCGACGCTGGCAGCCACACCGGTCTGGCGGGTCGGGAACAGGGGCATACCGTGACGACGAAGACGCTGCGCTTGCGGGTGGCGCGCATCACCCCCGAAGCCGAGGGCATCCAGTCCTATGAGCTGGTCTCCGAGACCGGCCAGCCCCTGCCCGACTTCGAGGCCGGAGCCCACCTGGACGTCCAGGTGCCCACGCTCGGCGGCCTGCGGCAGTACTCGCTGTGCAACGACCCCGGCGAAACGCACCGCTACGTCATCGCCGTGCAACGCGATGCGAACGGGCGCGGCGGCTCGCGCGCCATGCACGACCACGTCCACGTGGGCGACGTGCTCACCGTGAGCGGGCCCGTCAACGACTTCCCCCTGCTCTATGCCCGCAGCTACGTGCTCATCGCGGGCGGCATCGGCATCACCCCGCTGCTGTCCATGGCGCGCCTGCTGGAGCGCACCGGCGCGGAGTGGGTGCTGCACTACTGCGCTCGCGACGCGAACCGGACCGCCTTCCGGGAGCTGCTGTCCTCACCGTCCTTCGCCGGCCGCGTGCACCTGCACCACGACGGGGGCGACCCGGCGAAGGGCCTGGATGTGCGCGCGCTCCTGGCCACGCGCGGGCCGGGCACGCGGCTGTACTGCTGCGGTCCCTCCGGCCTGATGCGGGCCGTACGCGAGGCGGCCCTCCTGCACAAGTGGCCCTGGGAGAAGGTCCACTTCGAGGCCTTCACCGCCGAGGGCACCGCCGCCACCCACGCGACGCCGGACGAGGACTTCGAGGTGGCCCTGCGCAGCACCGGACAAGTGCTTCGCATCCCGGCCGGGAAGAGCGTGCTCAACGTGCTGCGCACCCACGGCGTGAAGGTGGACAGCGACTGCGAGGCCGGCTCCTGCGGCACCTGCGTCACCCGCGTGTGCGAGGGCACCCCCGAACACCGCGACACGTTCTTCCAGGCGGAGCCCGCCGGGGATGCCCGCATGCTGGTCTGCGTCTCCCGTGCACGTTCCAAGCGGCTGGTGCTGGACCTGTAGTAGGAGCACGGGGCCGCGCGCGGGCGGATTGGGCTCTGACCCCGCTCGCACACCTGAGAGGCCGATGAGCGACGGGTCGTTGTTCTCCATGGAGACCATTTCCACCGAGGCCCGGTATCAGGGCCGGCTGTGGGTGGCGGATCTGCTGGACCTCACGGGTTCGGCCCTCGTCGGCTGGGGCGCGGTGCGCGCGGCGGAGCAGCTGTCCACGGCGGGCGCGCTGAGCCTCGCGGGGGCTGCGGCGTGGTGCGTCCTGTCCGCCGTGGGTGGGCTGACGGGCCGCACCCCGGGCCGCCACTTCCTGGGCCTGCGGCTGGAGCGCGACGGAGGACGCACGCCGGGCCTGGGCACGGGGCTGCTGCGAGCCCTCACCGCCCCGCTGGAGCTGCTGCTCCAGGTGGTGCTGCAACACCGGCCCCTGGACGCACGGCTGGGGGTGCACGCGGTCGTGATTCCGGGCGGGGTTCGCGGTTGGTTCCGGGGCCTGGGGCCGCAGCTCGTCGGGGTGGCGCTGCTCGCGGGCGCGGTGTGGAGCATCGTCACGCCCACGCGGCGGGAGATGCTCCAGTACCTGGACCGCACGCTGACCGGCTGGCACTGCTGCCACGGCACGCGCGATGTCACGTGGCAGTGCCGCACGTCCATGTCCCGCGCGGTGCGCAACGCGAAGGGGGGCGACGCGGAGGTGGCGGGCTTCCTGCGCGCGGAGTGCCCCGTGGGCGCCGCGCGACTGGGGCCCTGAGCGACACGGGCCTCCAGGCGCTCCCCGACACGCGCTACTGCTTGCGCAGCGCGAACTCCCCTTCACCTTCGTTGCAGATTACGCGCACCACGCGGTCGGCCACCATGGGCGCGTCGGCCTGCACCTTGAAGTAGGGCGCGGTCGTCTTCACCTCGTGCTTCGAATAGGCCGCGAGCGACGCCATCGTCGCCTGCTGCCGCCGGGCCAGGACGATCCTGCACCGGGTCCAGGTGATGGTGTCCTCGTTGAGGATGGTGAGCGTCCGCTTGACGTCGAAGCCCAGCAGTCCGTCTGTCGTCGCGGAGCCCAGCAGCCTGCGCGGCGCGGCGGGCTTCTCCTCGGGCACCGGCTCCGCGACAGGCGCGGGGGCCACGGGCGTGGACGCGCGCACCGGCAGCACCACGTAGCGCACACCCTTCGCGGCGTCCGCTTCCTCATCCAGCTGCAGCGTGAGCTGATCCCGCTTCGGACGGATGCTCTCCACGCGGGCCAGCCCCAGCAGCGGGTGCTTGTTGGAGCCCCGCGTCGCCGGTCCCACCACCTGCAACGATGCGCCCGCGATGAGCCCGGGCCACGCGTCCACGTGCACCACGCGCTGGCCGCCCCGCGTTTCGTCGATGGGCAGCACCAGCGTGTTCACGGACACCATGCGCGGGGTCCGCCGCGTCTTCGACACCGAGGCCACCTTCACCTCCGGATGCGTGTTGGGAACCTCCACCTGGGGGGGCTCCGCGCCCGCGTCCGGCGCCGCGTTCTCCGCGACGACCGGCGCCACGTCGGGCGGCGGCGTCACTTCCGGGGGCGGCGTCACCACCGGCGCCGGTTCAGGCGCGGCCACCACCGGCTCCGTCGGGGCGACCACCGGCGGCGACACCGCGGCCGTGGACTCCGTGTTCGCGTGAATCACATACGTGGTGAGGCCCATGGTCACGCCAATCAGCAGCAGCGCGGCCACGGCGATCTGCGCCAGCGGCCGGCGACGCTCGGGCTTCTCCAGCACCTTGTCGGAAGAGCCACCCTCGGCAGCGGCGGCCTGGAGATCCGACACCCGGTGCACCGCGGTGGCGCCCAGCGCGGCCTCGTCCAGCGTGTCACCCGTCCGGGCCACGCCCCCGGAGCCCCGCGTGCTCGGAGCCGGGCTCGCCCCCCCGGAGACGAACGTCCCCGACGGTCCCCGCGCCGCGCCCGCCGGCTCGATGCGCCCGGTGTCCCGCCGCACGGCCGCTTCGGCGGGCGTCCGCACCGCCGTGGCCTGGAAGGCCGCGCCCGACTCCGGACCCTCTCCGGGAGCGCCATACATGCCGGTGCCAGAACCCGAACCCGAACCTGGACGCGCGACGGGCGGCGGCGTGCGGCGCTCCCCCGAAACGTTGGAGGCCAGCTTGCGCTGCTCGGCGAAGGCCTCCGGGCACAGGGCGCGCACGAACTCGCCCACCTCCTCCGCCCCCATCGCCGCCCCGGTGCGCAAGAGCTCCGCGTTGAGCGCGCGACTGAAATCGTCCGCCCGCAGGTAGCGCTCCGCCGGCACCGGCGCGAGGGCCCGGCGCAACACCGCTTCCAGCGACGGATCCACGTCCGGCCGGAGCTCCGCCAGCGGCGGCACCACCGGGTTCGACATGGCCGCCATCATCTCCCCGACGGTGCCGTGCGGAACCAGCCCACGCCCCGCCAGCATCTCCCACACCACCACCGCGCAGGAGTAGATGTCGCTGCGGTGATCCAGGGGCTCGGCGCGCACCTGCTCCGGGGACATGTAGCCCAGCTTCCCCATCACCGTGGCCGGCAGCGTGTACTTGCTGCGCGCCGTGGACTTCGCGAGGCCGAAGTCGATGACCTTCACCTCGCCCTCGTACGACACCATCACGTTGTGCGGCGACACGTCCCGGTGGACGATGCCCAGCGGATCGCCTTCAGGCCCCGTCTTGCGGTGCGCGTACCCCAGGCCCTCCGCCATGCGCTGGCCGATGTAGAGCGCCACCGGCGCCGGCACCGACCGCCCCTGCACCCGCGCCTGCTCCAGCAGGTAGCCCAGGTCCACGCCCGCCACGTACTCCAGGGCCATGTAGTAGGTGCCGTCCGCCTCGCCCATGTCGTACACCTGGGCGATGGAGGAGTGCACCAGGTGCACCAGCACCTTGGCCTCGTGGTGGAA
>SECN01000561.1 GCA_004173515.1 Myxococcaceae bacterium
GCTGTCGGACCGGATGGGGGTGGCGCCGGCCATCTATTCGCCCCGGGAGGTGATGAAGCTGCCGGTGCTGCTCGACGGCAAGCCGGACTACCCGCGCCGGGCCCGCGAGGACGGCATCGTGGGCGTGGTGATGGTGTACGTGGTGATTGGCGCGGATGGACGCGTGGAGCCGGCGTATACGCGCATCCAGCGCTCGGTTCCCGGTCTGGACGAAGCCGCCATGGAATCCGTTTCGCGCTGGCGCTTCTCGCCGGCCCTGGGACACGACGGGCGCCCGGTGCGCGTCAAGGTCGTGATCCCCGTGAAGTTCGCACTGAAGTGACCTGCTCGAAGAGACGCACATCATGAAGCCTGGCCTGCTCCGTTCCATCCTCTTCTGGATCCACCTGGTGTCCGGCCTCACGGTCGGACTGGTCGTCGGGGTGATGTCCTTCACCGGCGTGGCGATCGCGTTCGAGTCGCAGATCGTGGACTGGGCGGACCGCGATGCCCGCCACGCGGCGCCGCCTGCTCCCGGGACGCCCCGGCTGTCCATGGAGGCGATGCTCGCGAAAGTGAAGGAGGCCCGGCCGGGCGCGCAGCCCACCGCCGTGACGCTGTACCCGGAAGCGGACAGCGTGGTGGCGGTGGCCACCGGGCGCAACAGCGCCGTCTATGTCCACCCCTTCACCGGGGAGGTGCGTGAGCCGGGGGCGAAGGGCTGGCGCACGTTCTTCAACACGATGGAGGACGCGCACCGCTGGCTCGCCGCCCCCAGTGAGCACCGCGCCATCGGCAAGGCCGTCACCGGCGCCAGCAACCTGGCCTTCTTCTTCCTGGGCCTGACGGGCCTGTTCCTATGGTGGCCGCGCAAGTGGACGCTGCGCTCCCTGCGGCCGACGCTGTGGTTCCGCGGCGGGCTCAAGGGCAAGGCGCGCGACTTCAACTGGCACAACGTCATCGGCTTCTGGTCGCTGCCGGTGCTGCTGGTGCTGACGGCGTCCGGCGCGGTGATCTCCTACAAGTGGGCGTCGAACCTGGTCTTCACGCTCACGGGCAATCCGCCGCCCAATGCGCAGGGACCCAGCGTGTCCCCGCCCGTGCCCGTGCCCACCCCGGCGCCCGGCACCGCGCCCCAGGAACTGGATGCGCAATTCGCGGTGGTGATGAAGCAGGCGAAGCCCTGGGAGACCCTGACGCTGCGGCTGCCCACGCCGCCCCAGGGCAACGCGGGCGCGGGCCGGCCCGAAGGTGCTCCCGCTGAGGGCCGAGGCGGTCCGCGAGGTGAGGGTGGCCCGCGAGGCGAAGGCGCTCCCGCTGAAGGCCGTGGCGGTCCGCGAGGCGAAGGTGCTTCCGCTGAAGGTCGTGGTGGTCCGCGAGGCGAAGGTGCCCCGCGCGGCGAAGGCGGTCCGGGCGGCGCGGGACGCGGGGGGCCACAGGCGAGCACCTTCACGGTGCGCGAGCAGGAACGGTGGCCGCTGTTCTCGTCGGTCCAGG
This sequence comes from Myxococcaceae bacterium, assembly GCA_004173515.1. GTDB lineage: Bacteria > Myxococcota > Myxococcia > Myxococcales > Myxococcaceae > Corallococcus. The sequence continues at coordinate 1,477 of SECN01000561.1, forward strand.
TCTCATTGGATCCGTTCACGGGGCAGGCGCTGCGCACGGAGACGTACGCGGACTTCAACAGCGGTCGCAAGGTGCGCACGTGGCTGCGCTTCCTGCACACCGGCGAGGCGCTGGGGTGGGTGGGCCAGCTTATCGCCGCGCTCGCGTCGTTCGGCGCCGTCTTCCTGGTGTACACCGGCTATTCGCTGTCCTGGCGCCGGTTCTTCCCGCGCCGCCGCGTCCAGGCCGCCGCGCCCGCCACCGGGGTCCCCGCGACCCCGGAATCCAAGACACACGCTGCCTGAGATGGTTCTCATGAAACACAATATCCGGAACTGTCCGGGTATTGTGTTTGTAAGCCCCCTCTCATGAATCACACCCACGGCCCGGACCGCGTCAGCGGCTCCGGGTCGAGCCATTTCCACCCTCCGTCATGTGGCATTCGCACGACTGATGTCTGGCAGTGATGGGGCCGCATGGGTCACGGCAATCACAGTCACTTTTGAGGAAGAAATATCTTGTCACACGTCACTCGATCCTGCATATGAGAATCATTCTCATCTAGCGGCATCACTCTTCCCCGAGGGGACCCGTGTCCACATCCAAGCCCGGTCGTTCTGCAATCCGCTCATCGAATGGAAACCCTGGAGGCGTGCGTGGCGCGCTGTGGCCCTGGGGGCAGGCGGTGGGACTCGCCTCCGCGCTCGCGGCGGGTGGGGCGGTGGCGCAGGAGGCCCCGGTGGCCTCCGAGCCCGTGATTCCCGCGCAGGAGGCCCGTCCGGTGGAGGGCGCGACGCCCGCCGCGACCGGGACTCCGGACGCGCCGGTGACGACGGGCGCGACGGCTTCGGGCCAGGGCGCGGACGACGTCTTCGTCCTGCCCGAGGTGGAGGTGGAGGGCGAGGCGTCGAAGTACAACGCGACGGAGCCCAGCCTGGCGCGGCTGCCCCGGCCGCTGGTGGACACGCCGCAGACCATCACGGTGGTGCCGGAGCGGGTCATCCAGGAGCAGCAGGCGACGACGCTGCGCGATGCCCTGCGCAACGTGTCGGGCATCACGGTGACGGCGGGTGAGGGTGGCCGTCAGGGTGACTCGTTCTCGCTGCGCGGCTTCTCCGCCCAGACGGACACGCTGCGCGACGGCGTGCGAGACCTGGGCTGGTTCACCCGCGACACGTTCAACCTGGAGGGCGTGGAGGTCTACTTCGGCCCGTCGTCGGTGCTCTTCGGCCGTGGCTCCACGGGCGGCGCCATCAACCTGGTGACGAAGAAGCCTCGCAAGGGTTCCTTCCAGAACCTGCGGCTGTCCGGTGGCACCGCGCCCTCCGGCCGCGTGGAGGCGGACGTCAACCAGGAGGTGTCCGACCGCATCCAGCTGCGCGTGAGCGCCACGGGGCAACTGGCGGACGTGGCGGGCCGCGACGTCGTCACGGAGAACCGGGCGGGCATCGCGCCGTCCGCGCGCTTCCAACTGGCGGACAAGGTGGCGCTGGAGGTGGACTACTTCTACCAGCACGAGAACAGCGTGCCGGACTACGGCCAGCCGTACTTCAACGGCTACCCGGTGTCCGTCACCCTGGATGTGCCCCGGGAGAACTTCTACGGCGTGAAGGACTCCGACGTGGAGCGCGTGAACGTGCACATCGGCACGGCGCGCGTGCTGGCAGACCTGGGCAGCCACCTGAAGCTCACCAACACCCTGCGCTACGGCGGCGTGGACCGCTTCGCCCGGCCCACCGCGCCGCGCGGCCTGACGCCGGCGGGGGCTCCGACGACCATCGGGCGCCAGCGCTTCGAGACGAACAACGACAACACGTACCTGGCCAACCAGACCGACCTGCGCGGCGTGTTCACCACGGGCCTGCTCAAGCACACCGCCAACGTGGGCCTGGACCTGTCGCGCGAGCAGCGCAGCCAGGACCGCAACAACCTCACCGCGGTGGGCCTGCCCACGGGCCCCAACCTGCCCGCGGACCTGTACGACCCGGATAACAGCCCGGACCTGTCCGCCGTCAACCGCGTCTTCGGCTCGTCCAACGAGAGCCGGCAGGTGAACCTGGGCGTGTACGCGTCCGACCAGGTGCAGGTGGGCCCGTACGTGGAGCTGCTGGGGACGATCCGCTACGACAGCCTGCACAGCGACTATTCGTCCACCAACGCGGCGGGTGAGACGACGCCGTTCGAGCAGGAGAACGGCCTGTTCAACTGGCGCGCGGGCGTGGTGCTCCACCCGGCGGCGAACACCAGCGTCTACGGCATGTACGGCACGTCCTCCAACCCCAGCGCGGAGCTGGCCACGCTGGCCAACGACACCGTCAGCCTGGATCCGGAGAAGAACGAGACGTTCGAAGTCGGCGCCAAGTCCGACGTCGTCGCGGAGCGCCTGAGCATCAACGCGGCTGTCTTCCGCACGAACAAGAAGAACGCCCGTGTGCCCAACAGCGATCCGGAGGGGCCCGCGACCATCCTGGAGGGCAAGCAGCGGGTGCAGGGCTACAACATCGGCGTCGCGGGTTCGCCCGTGCGCCGCTGGAACGTGTTCGCCAACTACACGTTCCTGGACGCGAGCATCCAGGAGCACACCAACGACTT
>SECN01000113.1 GCA_004173515.1 Myxococcaceae bacterium
GCGACCACGTTCCGCCTCACCGGCGACCTGGACATCCACGCGCTCCAGGCCGCGCTGAACGCGCTGGTGGCACGGCACGAAGTGCTGCGCACCACGTACTCGCTCGCGGGTGACTCCGCGGTGCAGGTCATCCACCCCGCGCGGGGGCTGCCCCTGCCGTTGGTGGACGTGCCCGGCGACACGCCCGAGGCCCGTCAGGTGGAGCTGATCCGCATGTGCCAGGAGCACGCCTTGCTCCCCTTCGACCTGGAGAAGGTCGTCATCCGCGCGCGGCTGCTGCGCGTGGAGCCGAAGGTGCACGTGCTGGCGATGGTGCTGCACCACTCCGTGTCCGACGCGTGGTGCACCATGGTGCTCGCGCGCGAGCTGACGGTGCTCTACGCGACGCTCAGCGCGGGCATGGAATCGCCGCTGCCTCCGCTGCCGATCCAATACGCGGACTACGCGGTGTGGCAGCGCGACTGGCTGGAAGGCGGCGTGCTGGAGGAGCAGGTCTCCTGGTGGAAGCAGCGCCTGATGGGCGCGCCCGCGCTGGAGATGCCCACGGACCGTCCGCGTCCGGCCGTGCAGTCCTTCGCGGGCTCGGTGTACCGCTTCCAGTTCCCCTCCGACGTGGCCGAACCGCTGCTCGCGCTCAGCCGCAAGCAGGGCGCCACGTCGTTCATGGTGATGATGGCGCTCTTCCAGACGCTGTTGTCGCGCTACTCGGGCCAGACCGACTTCGTGGTGGGCACGCCCATCGCCGGCCGCACGCGTCCCGAGGTGGAAGGCCTGCTGGGCTGCTTCCTCAACACCCTCGCCTTCCGCTCGAGGCTGGAGGGCTCGCCGTCGTTCAACGAGCTGCTGGTCCGCGTGCGTACCCAGGCGCTGGAGGCGTATGCGCGCCAGGACGCGCCGTTCGAGAAGATCCTCGACACGCTCCAACTGCCGCGCGACCTGAGCCGCACGCCGCTGTTCCAGGCCATCCTCAACGTGCTCAACACGCCGGAGGCCAAGGCCCAGTTGCCGTCGCTCGAGTTGAGCCCGGTCGAAGTCCCCATGGACGCGGCCAAGTTCGACCTGGGCCTGGAGATCTGGGAGCACCGCACCGGCCTCTCCTGCCGCTTCGAGTACTCCACCGCGCTCTACGATGAAGCCACCATCGTGCGCATGTCGGAGCACCTCATCGGCATCGCCCGTGAGGCCGTCGCGGCCCCGGACGTCCCGCTCGCGCACCTGCCGCTGCTCAACCCGGCCGAGCGTCAGCGGATCCTCGTCGACTGGAACGCCACCCGGGGCGAGTACCCGCGCGAGGCGTGCATCCAGGACCTCTTCGTGGCACAGGCCGCGAAGCGCCCGGACGCCGTGGCCCTGGAGTTCGGGGACACGCGGCTGACGTACGCGGAGCTGGACGCGGTGACGAACCAGTGGGCGCACCTGCTGCGCAAGCAGGGCGTGGGCCCGGACGTCCTGGTGGCGGTGTGCCTGGATCGCTCCATCGAACTCATCGTCTCGCTGCTCGCCATCCTCAAGGCCGGTGGCGCGTACCTGCCGCTGGATGCGGCGTACCCGGCGCAGCGTCTGGCCGCGATGCTGGAGGACGCACCCCCCAGGCTGCTGCTCACCACGCGAGTGGTCCGCGCGGGCCTGTCCGTGGACGACGCCCTGCCCTCCCTCTTCGTGGAGGAGCTGCACCTGGAGGAAGAGCCCACGTCACCCGTGCACGCGGGAACGCATGCGCGCCATCTGGCGTATGTGGACTTCACGTCCGGCAGCACCGGTCGTCCCAAGGGCGTCGCGGTGGAGCACCGGGGCGTGCTGCGCCTGCTGCACAACGCGCCGTATGCGCACCTGGGCCCGGATGAGACGTTCCTGCTCATCGCGCCCATCTCCTTCGACGCCTCCACGCTGGAGGTCTGGGCCCCGCTGCTCTTCGGCGGACGCCTCGTCGTCTTCCCTCCCCGTTCCCCTTCCGACCTGGACCTGCTGGCCCACGTCCTCCAGCACCACCGCATCACCACGCTGCACCTGACCGCGGGTCTCTTCGCGCAGGTGGTGGACCTCAAGGCCGAAGCGCTCAAGGGCGTGCGGCAGGTGCTCACGGGCGGCGACGTCGTCTCCGCGCCCCACGTGCGCCGTGTCGTGCAGGAGTTGGGCATCCCCGTCACCGCCTGCTACGGCCCGACGGAGACCACGCTCTTCGCCTCCACGCACCGGATGTCGAACGTGGCGCAGGTGGGCAAGAGCATCCCCATCGGCCGGCCCATCGCGGACACGCAGCTCTATGTGCTGGATGCCCATGGGCAGCCGGTACCCGCCGGTGTCCCCGGCGAGCTGTTCATCGGCGGTGATGGCCTGGCGCGCGGCTACCTGTCGCGGCCGGACCTGACCGCCGAGCGCTTCGTCCCGAACGCATTCTCCACCACGCCGGGCGAACGGCTCTACCGCACCGGAGACCTGGCGCGCTGGAAGCCGGACGGGGTGATGGAGTTCCTGGGCCGCGCCGACAATCAAGTGAAGGTGCGTGGCTACCGCATCGAGCTGGCCGAGGTGGAAGCCGCCCTGCGCGCCCATCCGGAGATCCGCGCGGCCGTGGCGCTGGTGCGCGAGGACGTGCCCGGCGACAAGCGGCTCGTCGTCTACTTCGTCGCGAGCCAGGACCTGGACCCGGTGGAGCTGCGCAAGTTCCTGCTCCAGCGACTGCCGGAGTACATGCTGCCGTCGGCGTTCGTACCGCTCGCGGCGCTGCCCCTGACGGCGAACGCGAAGGTGGACCGCAAGGCGCTGCCGGCCCCGGAGGGCCTGCGCACCACGAAGCGCGAATACGTCGCGCCCCGCACGGACATGGAGCAGCGGCTGGCGACGGTCTGGGCCCAGGTGCTGCGCGTCGAGCGCGTGGGCGTGGACGACAACTTCTTCGAGCTGGGCGGCGACTCCATCATCAGCCTCCAGGTCATCGCGCGTGCGCGGCAGGCCGGCGTGCAGTTCTCCGTGCGCGACATCTTCCAGAACCCCACGCTGGGGGCCCTGGCGACCAAGGCCCGGGTCAGCGCGGGCAGCCTCGCGGAGCAGGGACCGGTGGTGGGCGAGGTGCCCCTCACGCCCATCCAGCTCGAACTGCTGGAGCGCGATCCCGAGCACGCCCACCACGCCAACCAGCCGCTGTTGCTCCGGGCCCGTCAACCGCTCCAGGCGACGTACCTGGAGCAGGCGCTCCAGTTGCTCATCTCCCACCACGACGCCCTGCGCCTGCGCTTCACCCGCGAGGATGCGTCGTGGCGTCAGCGCAACGCCTCGCCCGAGGATTCGCCGTTCCAGTTGCTCCAGGTGGACCTCTCCGCGCTCCCGCCGGAGGCCCGCCCTGGCGTCATGGAGGAGCAGGCCAACCGCCTCCAAGCCGGCTTCGACCTGGGCCGGTCGCCGCTGGTGCGCGCCGCCCTCTTCCACTTCGGACCGCAGGAGGATCAGCGCCTGCTCATCGTCATCCACCACCTGGTGGTGGACGCGGTCTCCTGGCGCGTGCTCATCGAGGACCTGGAGGGCGCATACCTCCAACTGCTCGCGAAGCGTCCCCCCGTCCTCCCCGGGAAGACGACATCCTTCCTGTCGTGGGCGCGCCGGCTGGGCAACCACGCCCTCTCCGATGCGCTGCACGCGCAGACGGCGCTCTGGCTGGACGACGCGCGCAAGGACGTGGCCCCATTGCCTGTCGACGCGTCGGGCCCCAACACCCACGGGTCGCAGCGCTCGCTCTTCGTTGACCTGAACGCGGAAGAGACCCGGCTGCTGCTCCAGGAGACGCCGGCCGGCTGGCGCGCCCAGATCAACGACGTGCTGTTGACGGCGCTGGCCCTGGCCCTGCGCGAGTGGACCGGCCAGTCGCTGGCGCTCGTGGACCTGGAAGGCCACGGCCGCGAGGAGCTGTTCGCGGACGCGGATGTGTCCCGCACCGTGGGTTGGTTCACGTCCGTGACGCCCGCGCTGTTGCGGTTGCCCATCAGCGGCACCCACGGCGACAGCCTGCGCGCGGTGCGCGACTCGCTGAGCCAGTGGACCGACCATGGCATCGGCTACGGGCTGCTGCGCTTCATGGGGCCGCGCGAGCTCCGTGAGCGGATGGCGGCCTTCCCCCAGGCGCAGGTGTCCTTCAACTACCTGGGCCAGTTGGACGGCGCGTCCGCCGCCAGCACCCTCTTCGCGCTGAGCAATGAGTCCATCGGCACGTCGGTGGATCCCCGGTCCCTGCGTCCGCACCTGCTGCTCGTCACGGGCTCGGTGCAGGAGGGACAGCTGCGGATGGGCTTCGGCTACAGCCACCACCTGCACCACGCCTCCACCATCGAGACCCTGGCGCAGCGCTTCCTCGCGTCCCTGCGCACGCTCATCGCGCAGCGGCACTCGGAGGACTCGCGTCGCAGGACGCCGGGCGACTTCCCGCTGGCGCGCATCACCCAGCCCGCGCTCGACGGGCTGATGGCCTCGCAGGGCACCGGCATCGAGGACCTCTACCCGCTCTCCGCGCTGCAACAGGGCATGTTGTTCCACTCCCTGTACGAACCGGACGGGGCCTTCTATTTCGAGCAGCGCTCCTGGTCGATCCACTCGGACGTGGACATCGAGCTGTTCCGCAAGACGTGGCAGGCGGTGGTGGATCGCAACCCCGTGCTGCGCACCAGCTTCGTGTGGAAGGACCTGGAGGCGCCCCTCCAGGTGGTGCACGCGCACGCGCTGCTGCCCTTCGAGCAGCAGGACCTGCGTCACCTGTCCCCGGAGGAGCAGCAGGTCCGCCTGTCGCAACTGAAAGAAGCCGAGCGCACGCGCGGCTTCGACGTGGCGCGCGCGCCGCTGATGCGCATGCTGGGCGTGCGCCTGTCGGACACGCACTGGCGCTTCGTCTGGAGCCACCACCACCTGCTGCTGGACGGCTGGAGCTCCGGCCTGTTCTTCCAGGAAGTGTTCGCCCTCTACGACGCCTTCCACGCGGGCCGGACGCCGCCTCCGTCGACGCGGCCTCCGTTCCGGGACTACATCGCGTGGTTGCAGAAGACCGACGCCGCCGAGGACGAGGCCTTCTGGCGCGGCCAGCTCCAGGGCCTCACCGCCCCCACGCCGCTGCCCGCGGAGCAGCCGGCCACGGCCGCGCAGGCCGGCGAGTCCACGCACCTGAGCAGCCACTGGCACTTCCTGCCGCCGGAGACCACCACCGCGCTTCAGGCGTTCGTGCGTCAGCACCAGTTGACGCTCAACACCCTGGCGCAGGCCGCGTGGGCCCTGGTGCTCGCGCGCTATGCCGGCACGCAGGACGTCCTCTTCGGCACCACGCTGGCCGGCCGTCCTCCGGAGCTGGAGGGCTCGGACGCCATGCTGGGCCTGCTCATCACCACGCTGCCCATCCGCATCCGGCTGCCCGACGAGCACGCCCCCGTCCTGCCCTGGCTCCAGTCGCTCCAGGCGCAGCAGTTGGGCGTCCAGCAGCACCAGCACACGCCGCTGGTCACCACGATGGGCTGGAGCGACATGCCGCGAGGCACGGCGCTCTTCAACTCGCTGCTGGTGTTCGAGAACTTCCCCCTGGATGAATCCCTGTTGAAGCGCTCCACGGCGCTCGACATCCGCGACCTCCAGTCCGGAGAGAGCAGCCACTACGCCCTGACGGCCTCGGTGATGCCGGGCAACCGGACGCAGATGCATCTGGCGTACGACTCGCACCGCTTCTCGCTGGAGTCGATCCGGCGCCTCCTGGTGCACTGGACCCAGGCGCTGGTGTCGCTGACGCAGCCCGAGGCCCGGCTGGCCGACGTGTCCCTGCTTTCACCGGCCGAGCGGCAACAGGTCCTGGTGGAGTGGAACACCGCCCCGGGTGGCTACCCGGATGTCCGCATCCACGACCTCTTCGAGCAGCAGGCCGACCTGCGCCCGGACGCCATCGCGCTGGAGTTCGCGGACACGCGCCTGAGCTACGCGCAGTTGGACGCGCGCGCCAACCAGCTCGCCCACCTGCTGCGTGAGCAGGGCGTGGGCCCGGACTCGCTCGTCGCGCTCTGCCTGGAGCGCTCCGTCGAACTCATCGTCTCGCTGCTCGCCATCCTCAAGGCGGGCGGCGCCTACGTGCCGCTGGATGCCTCGTATCCGGCGCAGCGTCTGGCCGCGATGCTGGAGGACGCGCCGCCCCAGGTGCTCATCACCTCGCGCGCGCTGCGCACCACCCTGCCCGTCTCCCCGGAGGTGCCCTGCCTCCTGGTGGAGGACCTGCGCCTGGACGAGCAGTCTTCGTCCCGTCCGGTGACGGCCACGCTGCCGCGCCACCTGGCGTACGTGGACTTCACGTCCGGAAGCACCGGCCGTCCCAAGGGCGTCGCGGTGGAGCACCGGGGTGTGTTGCGCCTGCTGCACAACGCGCCGTACGCGAAGCTGGGCCCGGATGAGACGTTCCTGCTCATCGCGCCCATCTCCTTCGACGCCTCCACGCTGGAGGTCTGGGGACCCCTGCTCTTCGGCGGTCGCCTCGTCGTCTTCCCGCCCGTGCCGCCCACGGATCTGGACCTGCTGGCCCATGTCCTCCAGCACCACCGCGTCACCACGCTGCACCTGACCGCGGGCCTCTTCGCGCAGGTGGTGGACCTCAAGGCCGAAGCGCTCAAGGGCGTGCGCCAGGTGCTCACGGGCGGCGACGTCGTCTCCGCGCCCCACGTGCGTCGCGTGGTGCAGGAGCTGGGCATCCCCGTCACCGCCTGCTACGGCCCGACGGAGACCACGCTCTTTGCCTCCACGCACCGGATGACGGACGCGGCGCAGGTGGGCAACACCATCCCCATCGGCCGGCCCATCGCGGACACGCAGCTCTACGTACTGGACGCCAACGGTCAGCCGGTGCCTCCGGGCATCCCCGGCGAGCTGTTCATCGGTGGCGATGGCCTGGCGCGCGGCTACCTGTCCCGCCCGAACCTGACCGCCGAGCGCTTCGTCCCGAACGCATTCTCCACCACGCCGGGCGAACGGCTCTACCGCACCGGGGACCTGGCGCGCTGGAAGCCGGACGGGGTGATGGAGTTCCTGGGCCGCGCCGACAATCAAGTGAAGGTGCGTGGCTACCGCATCGAGCTGGCCGAGGTGGAGGCCGCCCTGCGCGCCCACGCCGACGTGCGTGAGGTCGTCGCGGTGGTGCGCGAGGACGTGCCCGGCGAGAAGCGGCTCGTGGCGTACGTGGTCCTGCACCAGGACGCCGAGCCGGCCGTGCTGCGCACGTTCCTGGCGCAGCGGCTGCCCGAGTACATGTTGCCGTCCGCGTTCGTACCGTTGGCGGCGCTGCCCCTGACGGCGAACGCGAAGGTGGACCGCAAGGCGCTGCCGGCCCCCGAGGGTCTGCGCACCACGAAGCGCGAATACGTCGCGCCCCGCACGGACATGGAGCAGCGGCTGGCGACGGTCCTGGCCCAGGTGCTGCGCGTCGAGCGCATCGGCGTGGAGGACAACTTCTTCGAGCTGGGCGGCGACTCCATCATCAGCCTCCAGGTCGTCGCGCGTGCGCGCCAGGTCGGCGTGCAGCTCTCCGTGCGCGACCTCTTCCAGCACCCGACCCTGGGCGCGCTGGCGACCGTGGCCCGGGAGAGCACGGTCAGCCTCGCGGAGCAGGGACCCGTGGTGGGCGAGGTGCCCCTCACGCCCATCCAGCTCGAACTGCTGGAGCGCGACCCCGAGCACGCCCACCACTTCAACCAGCCGCTGCTGCTGCGGGCCCGTCAGCCCCTCCAGGCCGGTCCGCTGGAAGAGGCCCTGCGGCTGCTGCTCGCCCATCACGACGCCCTGCGCCTGGGCTTCAGCCGGGACACGGAGCACGGGGACGCGTGGCGTCAGCGCGATGCCGCCCTGGACGAAGCCCCGATGGAGCTGCTCCAGGTGGACCTCTCCGCGCTCCCCGCCGCAGACCGCCTGTCCGCGATGGAGGCCCAGGCCGTCCGGCTCCAGTCCGGCTTCGACCTCGCGCAGCCGCCGCTGGTGCGCGCCGCGCTCTTCCACTTCGGTCCTGATGAAGCCCAGCGCCTGTTGCTCGTCGTCCACCACCTGGTGGTCGACACCGTCTCCTGGCGCGTGCTCATCGAGGACCTGGAGGCCGCGTACCAGCAACTGATCGCGGGCAAGAAGCCCGCGCTCCCCGCGAAGACGACGTCCTTCCAGGCCTGGGCGCGCAAGCTGGAGGCGCACGCCCTCTCCGACACGCTCGCCGTGCAGACCCGGCTCTGGCTGGACGAGGCGCGCCTGGACATCGCTCCGCTGCCCGTCGACCTGGCGGGACGCAACACCTTCGACTCGAGTCGCTCGGTGGCCGTGCGGCTGGAGCTCGACGAAACCCGGCTGCTGCTCCAGGAGACGCCGGCCGGCTGGCGCGCTCGGATCAACGATGTGCTGTTGACGGCGCTGGCGCTGGCGCTGCGCGAGTGGACCGGTCAGTCGCGCACGCTCATCGACCTGGAAGGCCACGGTCGCGAGGAGCTGTTCGCGGACGCGGACGTGTCTCGCACCGTAGGTTGGTTCACGACCGTGACGCCCGCGCTGGTGAAGCTGCCGGAGGGCGGTTCATCCGGTGACAGCCTGCGCGCGGTGCGCGACTCGCTGCGCAAGTGGCCGCACCACGGCCTCGGCTATGGGCTGCTGCGCTTCATGGGCCCGCCGGACGTCCGTGAGCGGATGGCGGCCTTCCCCCAGGCGCAGGTGGCCTTCAACTACCTGGGCCAGCTCGACGGCGCGTCCGCCGCCACCACCCTCTTCTCCCTGAGCGACGAAGCCGTGGGCATGCCGGTGGTCGCGCACGCGCCGCGTCCGCACGCGCTGCTCGTCAACAGCTCGGTGCGGGACGGTCGGCTGCAACTGGACTTCGTCTACAGCGACAAGCTGCACCACGCGTCCACCATCGAGGCGATGGCACAGCACTTCCTCGCGTCCCTGCGCACGCTCATCGCGCAGCGGCACTCCGAGGACGCACGCCAGATGTCGACGGGTGACTTCCCGCTGGCCCGGCTCGCGCCCGCGTCGCTCAACGCGTTGCTGGCATCGCAGGGTCCGTCCGTGGAGGACCTCTACCCGCTCTCGCCGTTGCAGCAGGGCATGTTGTTCCACGCCCTCTACGAGCCGGACTCGGCCTTCTATTTCGAGCAGCGCTCCTGGTCGATCCACTCGGCGGTGGACATCGACGTGTTCCGCAAGACGTGGCAGGCGGTGGTGGACCGAAACCCCATCCTGCGCACCAGCTTCGTATGGAAGGACCTCGACGCGCCCCTCCAGGTGGTGCACGCGCACGCGCCGCTGCCGTTCGAACAGCACGACTGGCGCCACCTGTCCGAGGAGGAGCAGAAGGCCCGGCTGGAGCGGTTGCTCGTGGAGGATCGCGAGCGCGGCTTCGACCTGGCCCGGGCCCCGCTGATGCGCCTGACGGCCATGCGGGCCTCCGACACGACCTGGCGCTTCATCTGGAGCCACCACCACCTGCTGTTGGACGGCTGGAGCTCCGGCCTGTTCTTCCAGGAAGTGTTCGCCCTCTACGACGCCTTCAGCAACGGCACGACGCCCGTCCTGCCGACGCGGCCTCCGTACCGCGAGTACATCGCGTGGTTGCAGCGGACCGACGCCGCCGCGGATGAAGCCTTCTGGCGCGGCTACCTGTCCGGACTGGGCACGCCCACGCCCCTGCCCGCCGCGCTTCCGGCGGTGGCGGACGCCAGCGCGGCGGATCCGCGCAGCCTGGAAGTGGCGCTGTCGGTGGAGACCACCAGCACGCTCCAGGCGTTCGTGCGCCAGCACCAGCTGACGCTCAACACCCTGGTGCAGGCCGCGTGGGCGCTCGTGCTCGCGCGCTACGCCGGCACACAGGACGTCCTCTTCGGCACCACGCTGGCCGGCCGTCCTCCGGAGCTGGAGGGCTCTGAGGCGATGCTGGGCCTGCTCATCACCACGCTGCCGGTGCGCATCCAGCTTCCCGACGCGAACGCGCCCCTGTTGCCCTGGCTCCAGTCGCTCCAGGAGCAGCAGTTGGGCATCCAGAAGCACCAGCAGACGCCGCTGGTCACCGTGCAGTCCTGGAGCGACATCCCCCGGGGCACGCCGCTCTTCAACACGCTGCTGGTCTACGAGAACTTCCCCGTGGACGAAGGGGTGCTCAAGCGCTCCACCGCGTTGGACCTGCGCGACCTCACCACGGGCGAGAGCACGCACTACGCGCTCTCCGCCTCCGCCATTCCGGGCGGCAACCAGCTGCGGCTGAACCTCGCGTATGAGGCGCGCCGCTTCGAGCCCGGGGCCATCCAGCGCATGCTGGGCCACTGGACCCAGGCGCTGGAGTCGCTGACCCAGACCGATGCCCGCCTGTCCGACCTGACGCTCGTCACGCGCGAGGAGCGTGCGCGGCTCGTGGGCGAGCTGTCCGGCGATGTCCTGGAGTTCGAGCGCGACGCCACGCTGCACGGCCTCATCGAGGCGCAGGTGGCCCACACGCCGGACGCGGACGCCGTGGTGTTCGAGGACACGACGCTGTCCTTCCGTCAGCTCGACACCCGCGCGAACCAGCTTGCCCGGCACCTGAAGTCGCTGGGCGTGGGACCGGACGTCACGGTGGGCCTGTGCCTGGAGCGGTCGGCGGAGGCCATCGTCGCGCTGCTCGCGGTGCTCAAGGCCGGAGGCGGCTTCGTGCCGCTGGATCCGTCGGCCCCGGCCGCGCGCAAGTCGTTCCTGCTGAAGGACTGCGGCGCGTCCGTGCTGCTCACCTCGCGCGCCATCGCGGACGCATGGAAGCCCGACGTGGCCCATGTGGTGCGGCTGGACTCCGAACAGGACCGGGCGCTCGTGGCGTCGCTGTCCGGGGCGGCCCCGGCCTCGGCGGTCCGTCCGGAGAGCCTCGCGTACGTCATCTACACGTCCGGCTCCACCGGCACGCCCAAGGGCGTGATGGTACAGCACCGCTCGGTGCTCAACCTGCACCGGTCGCTGACGCGGACCATCTACGCGGGCCTGCCGCGAGGCCAGCGCATCACGGTCAACGCGCCGCTGTACTTCGACGCGTCCATCGAACAGGTGCTCCAGCTCCTCGACGGCCACTGCCTGGTGGTCGTCCCCGAGGACGTGCGCCTGGATCCGGAGCGGATGCTCCCGTGGCTGGAAGCGCGCCGCGTCGACGCGCTGGACTGCACGCCGTCGCAGCTCAAGCTCCTCCTGGCCGCGGGCCTGCTGGAGCGCGCGCACGTGCCGGCCCTGTTGTCGGTCGGTGGCGAGGCGCTGGACGAGGTGATGTGGCGGCAGCTCGCCGCGACGACGCGCACGCGGGCCTTCAACGGCTACGGCCCCACCGAGTGCACCGTCGACGCGACGACGTTCCCCCTCCAGGGCGCCACCCAGACGGTCCCCGTCATCGGCCGGCCCGTCCACAACCTGCGCGCCTACGTGCTCGACGAGCGCCAGCGGCTGGTGGCGTTCGGCATGCCGGGCGAGCTGTGCTTCTCCGGTGAAGGCGTCGCGCGCGGCTACCTGGGCCGGCCGGACCTGACGGCGGAGCGCTTCCTGCCCGACCCGTTCAGCCCCGAGCCCGGAGCGCGCCTGTACCGCACGGGCGACAAGGCCCGCTGGCGCGAGGACGGCACGCTGGAGTTCATGGGCCGCCTGGACTTCCAGGTGAAGGTCCGTGGCTTCCGCATCGAGCTGGGCGAAATCGAAGCCACCCTGCGCTCGCACCCCGGCATCCGGGATGCGGTGGCGCTGGTGCGCGAGGATGTGCCCGGTGATGCGCGCCTCGTCGCCTACGTGGCGCCGGAGGTGGACACCTCGCCCCTGCGCGAACACCTGCGCAAGCACCTGCCCGACTACATGGTGCCCGCCGCGCTGGTCGCCCTGCCCGTCCTGCCGCTGACGCCCAACGGCAAGGTGGACCGCAAGGCCCTGCCCGCGCCGGAAGCCTCGCAGCTCGGCGCGAGCACCTACGTGGCGCCCCAGACGCCCACGGAAGTCGCCCTGGCCACGTTGTGGAGCGAGCTGTTGCGCGTGCCCGCCGTGGGTCGCCACGACAACTTCTTTGAACTGGGGGGCCACTCGCTGCTGGCCACGCAGGTCGTGTCGCGCATCCGTTCCACGTTGGGCGTGGAGCTGCCGCTGGGAGACCTGTTCAGCGCGCCCACGGTGGCGGAGCTGGCCGCGCGGCTGGTCCATGCCGCTCGCGCGAAGACGCCGCCGCTCACCCGGGCGGACCGCACGTCGGCGCCGCCGCTGTCGTTCGCGCAGCAGCGGTTGTGGTTCATCGATCAGTTGGAGCCGGGCACCACGCTCTACAACATGCCGCTGCCGCTGCGCTTCACCGGCGCGGTGGACGAAGGCGCGTTGCGCAAGAGCCTGGATGCGTTGATGGCCCGGCATGAGGTCCTGCGCACCACCTTCCGCGTGGAGGCAGGTCAGCCCGTGCAGCACATCCACGCCGGGGCCACCGTGCCCTTCGAGTCCGTGGACCTGACGGACATCGCTGATGCGACGGAGCGTCAGGCCGAGGCGAAGCGGCGCGCCATCGCGGAGTCCCGCCGTCCGTTCAACCTGGAGCAGGGGCCGGTGATCCGCGCCCTGCTGCTCAAGCTGGACGCCCAGGAGCACGTGCTGGTGCTCCACCTGCACCACATCGTGTCCGACGGCTGGTCGTTGGGCGTGCTGGTGCGCGAGATGACGGCCCTCTACGAGGCCTTCCGCCACGGCCAGACGCCGTCCCTGCCGGAGCTGCCGGTGCAGTACGCCGACTTCTCCGTGTGGCAGCGCGGCTGGCTCCAGGGCGACGTCCTGGAGGCGCAGCTCGGCTGGTGGAAGCAGCAGCTCGCGGGTGCGCCCCATGCGTTGGACCTGCCCATCGACAAGCCGCGTCCGGCCGTCGCCACACAGCGTGGCGGCGCGGTGCCCGTGCACCTGCCGAGCGCCCTCGCGGAGAAGGTGGAGGCCCTGGCGCAGCGTGAAGGCGCCACGCCCTTCATGGTGTTGCTGGCCGCGTTCCAGACCGTGCTGCACCGGTACTCCGGACAGGACGACGTGCTGGTGGGCTCACCCATCGCGAACCGCCGCCACGCGGAGACCGAAGGGCTCATCGGCTTCTTCGTCAACACGCTGGTGCTGCGTGGCAGCTTCAGCGCGCGGCCCTCGTTCCGGCAGCTCGTGGCGCAGGTGCGCACCACGACGCTGGGCGCGTACGAACACCAGGACATCCCGTTCGAGCGGCTGGTGGAGTCGCTCCAGACGACGCGCGACCTGTCCCGGACGCCCCTGTTCCAGGTGATGTTCGCGTTGCAGAACGCGCCCCTCCCGGAGCTGGTGCTGCCCGGCCTGTCGGTGAAGGCCGCCGACATCGGGGGCCGAGGCACGTCCCAGTTCGAGTTGAGCCTGGACCTCAACCGTGAAGCGGACGGCTTCGTCGGCCTCATCGACTACGCGACGGACCTGTTCGAGCGCTCCACCGTGGAGCGCCTCATCCAGCACCTGCGGGTGTTGTTGGAGTCCGCGCTGGAGCGTCCGGACGCGCCGCTCGCGGACCTGTCCTTCGTCGGCACCGAGGAGCGTCAGCGGCTGCTGGGCGACCTGGGTGGCACCGTCGCGGACTTCGATCGCGAGTCCACGCTGCATGGCCGCATCGAAGCGCAGGCGGCCCGGACGCCGAACTCGGACGCCGTGTCGTTCGAGGGCACGACGCTGTCCTTCCGGCTGCTCGACGCCCGCGCCAACCAGTTGGCCCGGCACCTGCGCTCGCTGGGCGTGGGTCCGGAAGTGACGGTGGGCCTGTGCCTGGAGCGGTCGGTGGAATCCATCGTCGCGCTGCTCGCCGTCCTCAAGGCGGGTGGTGCATTCGTGCCGCTCGACCCGGCGGCCCCGGCCGCGCGTCGGTCGTTCATCCTGGGTGACAGCGGTGCAGCCGTGCTGCTGACCACCCGGACCCTGGCGGACGCATGGCGGCCCGACGTGGGCACCGTCGTGTGCCTCGATGGCGAACAGAAGCCCTGGGCGGAGCTGTCACCCGAGGCTCTGGCTTCGAACGCGGGACCGGAGCATCTGGCGTACGTGCTCTACACGTCGGGCTCCACCGGCATGCCCAAGGGCGTGGCGGTGCAACACCGCTCCGTGCTCCACCTGCATCAGGCGATGTCGCGCGACATCTACGTGCAGCCGCAGCGCGGTCTGCGCGTCAGCGTGAACGCGCCGCTGTTCTTCGACGCGTCCATGGAGCAGCTCATCCAGCTCATGGATGGGTACTGCCTGTGCCTTGTCCCCGACGACACGCGCAAGGACCCGGAGGCGATGCTCACGTGGCTGGAGGCCCAGCTCATCGACTCGCTGGACTGCACGCCTTCGCAGCTCAAGCTGTTGCTGGGTGCGGGCCTGCTGGAGCGCGCCCACGTGCCGGCGCTCATCATCGTCGGTGGTGAGGCGCTGGACGAAGTGACGTGGCGGCGGCTGTCGACGACGAAGCGCACGCGCGCCTTCAACGTGTATGGCCCCACCGAGACCACCGTCAACGCGACGTCCTGGGCCATCCAGGACGCATCCCAGTCGCTGCCCGTCATCGGTCGGCCGCTGGACAACGTGCGCGTGTACATCCTGGACGGGCAGCAGCGTCTGGTGCCCTTCGGCATGCAGGGCGAGCTGTGCCTCGCGGGTGAAGGACTCGCGCGCGGCTACCTGGGCCGGCCGGACCTCACGGCGGAGCGCTTCGTCCCCCACCCGTTCAGCACTGAGCCTGGAGCCCGCCTGTACCGCACGGGCGACAAAGCCCGTTGGCGGGAGGACGGGACGCTGGACTTCATGGGCCGCCTGGACTTCCAGGTGAAGCTGCGCGGCTACCGCATCGAACTGGGGGAGATTGAAGCCACGCTGCGCTCGCATCCGGGCATCCGGGACGCGGTCGCGCTCGTTCGTGAGGACGTGCCCGGCGATGCGCGCCTCGTGGCCTACGTCGCGCCGGAGGTGGAGACCGCGACGCTGCGCGACCACCTGCGCAAGCACCTGCCGGAGTACATGGTCCCGGCCGCGTTCATGGCCCTGCCTGTCCTTCCGCTGACGCCCAACGGCAAGGTGGACCGCAAGGCCCTGCCCGTGCCCGAAGCGTCGCAGCTCGGCACGCGCACGTACCAGGCGCCGGAGACGCCGACGGAGATCGCCCTGGCCGCGCTGTGGAGTGAAGTGCTGCGCATCCCCACCGTGGGACGGCACGACAACTTCTTCGAGCTGGGCGGCCACTCGCTTCTGGCCACGCAGTTGGTCTCCCGCGTGCGCGCCCACTTCGGGGTGGAGCTGCCCCTGCGCGCGTTCTTCGAGCGGCCCACCGTGGCCGCGCTGGCCGCGCTGATCGATTCGTACCAAGGTCCGGATGGCACGGGCGCGTCGCTGCCGCCGCTGGTGCGCGCGGAGCGCCCGGACGTGCTTCCGCTGTCGTTCGCGCAGCAGCGCTTGTGGTTCATCGAGCAGCTTGGTTCGGCGGGCACCGCGTACAGCCTGCCCATCGCGCTGAAGCTCGAAGGCACGCTGGACACCATCGTGCTGCTGGCGGCCTTCGACGAGCTGGTGCGCCGTCACGAAGCGCTGCGCACCACCTTCCACTCGGAGGGAGGAGCGCCGTCGCAGATCATCCACCCGCCCTACCCCATGCCCCTGCGCCACGTGGACCTCACCGTCCTGGCATCGAGGGACGAGCGTGACGCCGAGGCCAACCGCCTCGCGCTGGAAGAGGCCCGGGCTCCGTTCGATCTGGAGCACGGACCGCTGTTCCGCGCGCTCCTGTTGAAGCTGGCCCCTAAGGAATACGTGCTGGTGCTCAACACGCACCACATCATCTCCGACGGTTGGTCCGCGGGCGTCCTGGTGCGCGAGATGGGCGCGCTCTACGCGGCCTTCTCCGAGGGTCTGCCCTCACCCCTGCCGGAGCTGGCGGTGCAGGTCGCCGACCACTCCCTGTGGCAGCGCGACTGGCTGCAAGGCGACGTGCTGGAGAAGCAGCTCGGCTACTGGCGCGAGCAGCTTGAAGGCGCCGAGCCGTACCTGGATCTGCCCACGGACTTCACGCGTCCGGCGCAGCAGTCCTTCCAGGCGGCGGACGAACACCTGGTGCTGTCGCGCGAGCTGACCGACGCCCTGGAGACGCTGGCGAAGCAGGAGTCCGCCACGCCGTACATGGTGCTGCTGTCGGCCTTCAAGCTGATGCTGCACCGGTACTCGGGCCAGGAGGACGTGCTCATCGGTTCGCCCATCGCGGGCCGCCGCCACGCCGAAGCCGAAGCGCTGATCGGCTACTTCGCGAACACCGTCGTGCTGCGCACGCAGGTGAAGGACACGCTCACCTTCCGCGAGCTGCTCGCGCAGGTGCGCGGCACCACGCTGGGGGCCTACGAGCACCAGGACCTCCCTTTCGAGAAGCTGGTGGAGGCCCTGAAGCCGGATCGCGACCTGAGCCGCACGCCGTTCTTCCAGGTGACGTTCACCCTGCAGAACTCGCCGATGCCGGAGCTGGTCCTGCCGGAGCTGACGCTCCGGGGCCTGGACAACGATCCGGGCACCATCCTGTTCGACCTGCAGCTTGTGATGAACCGCGGGCCTGACGGGTTCACGGGCGGGCTGCTCTACAACACGAGCCTGTTCTCGCAGCACACGGCGGCGGGCATGGCCCAGCGGCTGGTGCTGTTGCTGGAAGCCGCCGTCCGCGCGCCGGACACGCGGCTGTCCGACCTGCCCCTGCTCACGCCCGAGGAGCGCCGGCAGGTCCTCGTCGAGTGGAACCGCACGTCCCGCGACTACCCGCGTGATGCCTCCGTGGCCGGGCTCTTCTCCGCCCAGGCGGCGCGCACGCCGGATGCCACCGCGCTGAAGTCCGGCGACAAGACGTTGACGTACGCGGCCCTGGACCGGGCCTCCAATCAGTTGGCGCACCACCTGCGCAAGCAAGGCGTCAGGCCTGGCGACCGGGTCGGCCTGTGCCTGGAGCGTTCGTTCGAACTCATCGTCGGCATGCTCGGCATCCTCAAGGCCGGCGCGGCCTATGTGCCGGTGGAGGCGAAGTACCCGGCCGACCGCATCACGTGGATGCTCCAGGAGGCGGGCGTCAGCGTGCTGGTGACGCA
>SECN01000562.1 GCA_004173515.1 Myxococcaceae bacterium
GCGTGGCGCTCCGTCTCCAGCCGCGCCAGCTCATCCACCGCCGTCGAACGGCCCTGCTCGGCTTCCGCCCGCGCCTGCTCCGCCTCCGCCCGCTCCTGCTCCCGCGGCCGGTGAGATGAAGACCGAGGCCAAGACGGAGACCAAGACCGAGGCCAAGCCGGCCGGCAAGAAGACCACCAAGAAGACCACCACCACCAAGACCGAGAAGACCGAGAAGGCCGCGGAGTAATCCCGCCGCCGCACCGTCCGACCGTCTCCAAGGGACGGGCCTGATGCCGTGCCCGACAGGGGCGCCTTCTTCACGAAGGTGCCCCTGTTGTCGTTCGGGTGAAGGCCGCGCGCGCGAAGGCTCCACCGTCTTCCAACGCACTGCTTTCGACTGAATAAAACCGCCGCCTGCTCCATCTAGAGCCGCGATGACGATGACCACGCAATCACGCGCTGGCAGACCGTCATCCGACCTTCGAGAAACCACCATGAAGACCTTCATCGCCGCCGCCGCCCTGTTCGCCGCCACCGCCGCCTTCGCCACCACGCCCGCCAAGGCGCCCGCCGTCAAGACGGAGACGGCCCCCGCCTCCGACGTGAAGGCCGAGACCACGACGGAGACCAAGACGGAGACCAAGGCCGCCGCGACGGGCGAGACCAAGCCCTCCGGCCGCACGCAGGCCATCCGCCAGGGCACCACCGGCAAGACGCCGGAGAAGGCCACCGAGACGAAGACCGAGACCACGACCGAGTCCACCAAGGCGACCGGCACCAAGTAGTCCCAGGCCGCCTCAGGACGCCGTGCCCGACGGGGGCTCCCTCTTCACGAGGGCGCCCCCGCCGTCGTTTCCACCACCGGACGCTCCAAAACATTCTTCTTCTTAGAATTTCAGCAAAACCACCATTTGACAGCGACAGAAGAATCCTGCTTAATGGGCTTTAGGTGGATGCCCTGCATCCACGACAAGAAGGGGCGTCCCCCTCCCCCCCTTCAAGCGAGACGGTCATGGTGGAAGCGTTCACGAAGGTGTCCGAAGCCTCCCGGTTGCTGCTGGACAAGGGCCTGTGCGCGGCCACGGGCGCCGAAGCGCTGGGCATGGTGGCCCGCACCCTGAAGGTGGATCGCGCCTGCATCTTCGAGAACCGCACCACGAACCTGGCGGGCCGGTTCCTCACGGACCTGCGCCACGCGTGGGCGGAGCCGGGCGTCGTGTCCCCGCATGCGCACCCGGTGCTGCGCTCGTTCGCGATGCGCGACTACGCGCTGTCGTGGATGGACATGCTGGAGGCGGGGATGGTGGTGTCCTGCGCCGCCCGCGAAGCCCCGCCCCTGATGCGCGAAGTGCTGGAGCGCCAGGGCGTCCAGTCCGCGCTGCTGTGCCCCATCACCCCGGCCAAGCAGTGGTGGGGGTTCGTGGTCTTCGAGGACTGCCACCAGGCGCGCGTGTGGCGCCCGGAAGAGGTGTCGCTGCTCAAGTCGCTGGCGCGGGCCATTGGCGCGTCGGTGCGGCACGCGAGCATGCGCTCCTCGCTGTCCCAGGTGCGCACCAACCTCACCAGCGTGCTGCGCACCGCCTCCGGGGATACCTGAGCCCACCCGGGTCCTGACTGCCCGCATGCCCTGCGGACGGGGAGGGAGCCGGGAGCAGGCGAGGAGCGGTAACGCGACGTCCCGTTTCTGCTACCCTCGCTGGCCTGCGCCCCGCCCATGTCCTCGATTGAGCCGACCGCCATCAGCCGTGCCCGGACCCCTGACCTCATCAGCGGCTACCGCCTGGAGAAGCTCGTCGGTGCCGGAGGCATGGGGGAGGTCCACAAGGCCACCCAGCTCTCGCTAGGCCGCACGGTCGCGGTCAAGCTGCTCAACACGGAGCTGGCCAAGGACCCGTCGTTCATCGCGCGCTTCCAGAAGGAAGCCGCCGCGCTGGCGACCCTGAGCCACCCCCACGTCGTCGCCATCGTCGACAAGGGGTGGACGCGAAGAGCGCGGACGCGCGCGCGGACATCTTCTCCCTGGGCGTCATCCTCTACGAGACCTTCACCGGCGAGGTGCCGCTGGGCACCTTTGATCCGCCCTCGCGCAAGCGCTCGGGGTTGGATCCGCGCGTGGACGCCATCGTGATGCGGTGCCTCAAGCCGGATCCGGACGACCGCTACCAGACGGTGGGCGCGCTCATCGCGGAGCTGGAACCGCTGGTGCCCGGCGGCATGCTGTCCATGCCCCCCATGCGGCTGACGCGCATGCAGCGGGCGAAGCAGACGGTGAAGAGCGTGGTGCGCGGGGTGGCGCAGACGACCGCGGCGCTGCTGGTGGTGGCGGCGCTGGGCGTGCTGGGCTTCGAGTACTACCGCAGCGGACAGGTCCGTGAGCCGCAGCGGGCGCCGGGCGCGGCCATCATGATGGAGCACCGGCTCGCGAACTCGAATCGCACCGCCCCCGGGCGCAGGGAGGACGTGCTCCCGGGCAAGCAGCGCGTGACGCTGGGCGAGGGACCGGATCAACTGGCGGTGCCCCTGGCCGGCAGACCCGTCGTCTTCGAGAACAAGGCCATCGTCTTCCCGCCCCTGGACCTGCCCCTCTTCCCGGACGAGGGCGACAACGTGGCCCGCGTGGGGCGGGTGCGCGCGGATGTGGTGGGGCTGGTGGGCGGGGTCGCGCGGCTGACCGCGCGCGTGCGCGCCGAAGCGCCGCCCCCCACGATGAAGCGCCGCCTGAGGGAATGGCTCAAGGGCCCGCCGCCGGATCCGGTGGCCGCGCTGATGCTGATGGGCCGGGATGGCCGCTACGTGGCGCTGGTGCACCATGGCGCGGGCGGCCCGCTGGCCCTGGAGTGGGCGCTGGGCGAGCGCAGCGGCACCATGCTGGGCCAGCCGTCCCCCCAGGGCGAAGCGCGCCTGGAGCTGTTCGTCACCGAGGAGGGCGTGATGCAGGCCTTCGTCGGCCAGGGCAAGGATCAGCGCCCCATCGCGGAGCCGCTGGACCTGGGCCCGGACTGGCAGGGCCAGTTCGGCGAACCGCCCATGCCGGCCGTGGGCTGCATCGAAGGGACTTGCGCCATCGAAGGGCTGACCTACGCCGTGGACCGGCCCTCGGCGGAAGCCCCGTCCGCGCCCGTGGTGGTGGCCCCGCCGCCGCAGCGCACGGTGGCCACCGCGGCGGTGCCCGCCAAGGCGGTGGTGCCCAAGCGCGTGACGCCTCCGCCGCCCCCGCCCAAGCGGCAGCCGGTCAAGGCGGCCCCCGCCAAGTCCACGAAGCGCCGCTAGGGAAACAGCCGGCGCGGACTTCGCACACGCACCTCAAGGGGAATATGGCCTCGCCGGGGGGATTGCATTATCCCTCGACTCCCCTATGCGCACCTTCCGTCGCGGCCTGACCGCGCTCGCCCTCGTCGCTGGCCTCACCGGCTGTCCCCGGCCGTCCTCCGTCGTCGCGCCCCACGTGCTCGAGTCCGCCGCCGAGCGCGCCGGCAAGGGTGACGCGGAGGCCCGCACGCTCGCGTTCGCGGGCTTCCACGCGTACCTCGTCGCCGGGGACGTGGCGCTCGCCCAGCAGCGCTTCGACGCCGCCGTGCAGAAGGACCCCGGCGACCCGTACGCCCTGGAGGGACAGGCGCTGCTCGCCCGGCGCAAGGGCCAGTCCGACCGCGCGCTCGCGGCGTCGCTGGAGCTGGTGAAGCGCGCCCCCCGCCATCCGCTGGCCGCCATCGCCGCCCGCTACCTGCTGGACCGCGTGGGCACGTCCCGCGCGGAGGACGACAACATCCTGAAGGGCGTGGAAGCGGGGCTCACCGCCGGCGCCCAGGGCGAGACGGCCTACCTGCTGCGCGCCGCGCGCCTGTCGGTGGCGAGCATCCGCGTGGACACGGCGACCCAGGCGCAGGCGCTCAAGGACCTGGGCGGCGCGAGCGAGGCCACGCTGGTGGGCCCCTTCTCCCCCTTCCATGTGCTGTCCATCAACGAGCCGCTTCCCCCGGAGAAGGACGGCTCCTTCGCGGGGCCCTTCACGGGCGCGTACGGTGCGCTGTCCACGCGCACGCTGCGCTCGCCGGACGGCCGGCTGGACCTGGGCGGAGAGCCCGGCCATGGGGACATGTACGCGCTGGGCATCGACGCGGAGGTGGCCGAGGCCGGCGTCTACGTGCTGCGCACGGTGAGCCAGACGTCGCACCGCGTGCTGATGGATGGCGCCCCGGTGCTGGAGCGCCGCGACTGGGCCACCACCACCTCCACGGTGTCCGTGAAGGCGCTGGAGCTGCCCGCGGGCAAGCACCGCTTCGTGGTGAAGATGGCCAAGGACAACACCCAGGGCGGCATCACGTTCGCGCTGCTCAAGGCGGACGGGAGCGCGTCCCAGGCGCGCCTCACCGCCGCCACGGGCCCCGCCCCTCGCTGGAACGCGACCCTGGACGAGGCCGAGGCCCCTGCCCTGTTCCCCGGCGCGGAGGACCTGGCGCAGGCGCTCCAGGCCGAGGCAGGGGAGACGCTGGGCGCGTTCCTCGCGGTGCGCGACGGCCTGTCGCGCGACCCGGACGGCACGCGGCGGCTGATGGCGAAGCTGGAGGCGACGACGCCCGCGGTGCTGACGCTGCGCGCGGAGCAGGCCGCGCAGGACCGGGGCATCCCGTCCAAGGTGGCGCGCGGCCGGGCCACGCGCGACCTGGAGGCAGCGCTGGGCAAGGACCCGGGCAACGTGGCCGCGCTGCTGTTGCGCGCGGACCTCTTCCTGGATGACGGCCAGGCGGCCACCGCGCTGGACACGCTGAAGACGGCGCGCGACGCGGTGAAGCCCGCGGGCTTCCCGGTGCACCTGCTGCTCGCGCGCGCGGCGCTGGCGCTGGACGTGGACGCGCAGGCGGAGACGTCCCTGGCCGCGGCGCTGGAAGCCCAGCCCGGGCTGTGCGAGGCGCTGGGCCTCCAGTACTCGCTGGCGCGGCGCCGGGACGCGGTGGCGCGCACCGACGCGCTGATGAAGGCCCAGGAGGGCTGCCCCGGCGCGGACTCGCGGCTCGTGGAGCACCAGCGCACGCGCGGCGACGTGGAGGCGACGGCGCGCGGCTACGCGCGGCAGCTCGCGCAGGACCCCGACAACCTCACCACCGCCGCGGCGCTGGCCGGCACCTACATCAGCCTGCGCCGCTACGACGACGCGGCGAAGGTGCTCCAGGCGCTGTCCACGGTGTGGCCGCGCAACACGGAGATCCTCAAGCGGCTGGCGGACGTGCGCGAGTACGCGGGCCAGGGCGCCGAGGCGCTGAAGCTGCGCGAGCAGGCGCTGAAGCTGGACGGCAGCGACCTGCCGCTGCGCCGCGCGGTGGAGCGCGCGAAGACGGGCAAGGAACTGCTCGCGGCCTACGCCATCGACGGGAAGGAAGCCCTGAAGGCCTACGAGGCGGCCCCCATCACGGGCGGCAGCGCGGCGGCGTACGTGCTGGACGCGGCGGCGGTGCAGGCCTTCCCGGACGGCTCGCTCGTCAATCGCATCCACACCATCCAGAAGGCGCTGGAGCAGTCGGGCGTGCAGGACATCGCGGAGGTGAACATCCCGCGGGGCGCGCAGGTGCTGGCGCTGCGCACGCTCAAGGCCGACGGCCGCGTGCTGGAGCCGGAGAACTTCGAGGGCAAGGACGCGGTCAGCCTCCCCGGCGTGCAGGTGGGCGACTCCGTGGAGGTCGAATACCTGCTGGCCGAGGGCGAGCGCGGCCCCGCGCAGCCGGGCTTCACCGCGTCCGCCTTCTACTTTCAAATCGCCAACCAGCCCAACGCGTGGAGCACGTACACCGTCGTCGCGCCCAAGGGCAGCGGCATGAAGGTGGACGCGCACGGCATGAAGGCGCCGCCCCCGGAGGTGAAGGGCGACGTGGAGGTGTTCCACTACGACGCGCGCCGCGTGCCGCCGTTCCTCCCGGAGCCGGACGCGCCGCCC
>SECN01000563.1 GCA_004173515.1 Myxococcaceae bacterium
TGGAAGGCCTTCGCGCGCCGCTGGGTCCTGCCGTCGACATGGGCGACACTGCCGGCAATTCACACGGGAGGAATCGGTTCATGGCATTCGCGCAGCGCAGGGCCCACGGGCAGGACACGGCATCCAGGCAGTCGCCGTCGAGGACGCGTCCCCAGGGACATGACCCGAAGGGAGGGCCCCTGTCATGACCCCCTCCAAGCCGGTGGATCCGCTGGAGGCCCTGGGCCGCGGGCACGTGCGCAGCGTCTGGGAGGTGATGGAGGCGATGAGCATCCTCATGTCACGCCGCAACGAGGGCCTGCCCCTGAACCTGCCCCAGGTGACGCTGTACCTGCGCAGCGGGCGTGAGGTGGTGGGCGTCCTGCGCGAATACGGCGAGTTCCGGCAGGGCCGGGGCGTGCTGATGAACACGTCGGGGGGGTATGGTTCGCGGGGTGAGGGCATGGATGTGACGTTCGTGCCGGACGGGGTCATCGAAGCCATCACGCTGCACGACGCCACGGTGCTGGCCACGCCGGCCAGTTCGATGCCCGAGTCCTCGCCCATGCACCTGCGGCGGCACCTGCCCGCGATGGCCGACAAGCTGTCCACCGCCCTGGGCACGCCGGTGACGGCGGAGTTCGGTCCGGGCACGGACCTGGACGCGGCCGCCACCGTGCAGGCCCTGGCCTGGATCATCGAGCGCGCGGGCGAGGTCCTCAGCGCGCTGGCCACGACGCCCGACGTCGGGGCGGTGCTCAAGGAGCAGGTGCGCAAGGTGCGGCTGTTCGTGGGCGACAGCTTCCACGCGAAGCTCAAGGACAACACGCTGGACCTCACCACGTCGCGCTTCCCGGCCGCCTGGCCGCTGGACCGGGAGTTGAAGCTGGCGGTGACGGACGCGCTGCCGTAGGGCGGACGCTGACGGGCGCCGTCCCTTCGAGCACGGCGCCGGGCAGCGGCCCCACAGTCCCCTGCGGGCCCTGCGGGCCTCGACCTCCAGGGCCTCGAACTCGCCGCGCCGGGACGTGCCGGCCGGCGGGACGAACAGCGTGCACGCGTATCCGCGCTCCACGAGCAACGCGTTCACGTCGTGGCCGTCCACGGACACATAGGCGAGCCGCCGGCCGAAGCGGTCCGTGCACGCCTCCGCGTCCCGCAGCCGCACCGTGCGGCCCTCCACGAGCGAGCGGCGCGCACGTCCGGTTCTCACGGCCCGGGGTGCCCCGGTCTCCCGCGCCGTACGTCGCCCCGACAGGCGTCGGACAGAAGGCACCGGCCGCGTCGTTGCCGGTCGCATCCCGCACGCGCGCATCCAGTTGCGAGGAGGCCCCGGAGAGCGCGGCGTTCGTGAACGCCACCGAGTCCAGCACGGTGCCCTGCACCGCCAGCTTCAGGACATGCGCCCCCGCGCCGTTGCCCAGGCTGAACCCGAACGTGCCGAGCACCCCGGGCAAGCCGCCGTTGAGCGAGGCCTCCTCGGAGCGTGCCAGGACGGCGTATCCGCCCGCCTTCACCGACAGGCACAGCGCTGACTCCAGCACGGTGCCGCCCGTCTCGTTGGAGAGCGTCACCCCGTTGAGGTCCACCTCGCGCAGCGCGAGCACCTCCACCCATTCCCCCATCGCGTCCGGCACGGCGGAGGGATCCGCGAGGAACTCGGTGAGCACCAGCGAGCCCACGGTCGGAGCGCGGGGTGCGCGCGGCTGTCCCGTCGTCCGGTCGATGCAGCCGGCGGGGGACACGCCCGCGTCCGCTCCGGAGCAGGTGCGGTTGGCCTTCCCCGGCGTGCCCAGGTTGCCCCGCTCTCCGTAGGGCTCCGTGGCGGCGCACCAGGCGGTCAGCACGTCGTTGTGTTTCGCCTCGGCGGTGAGGGGCGCCGACACCTGGGTGGCCACACCCTCCTGGGCCGGGCCGTACAGCGCGCTGTCGATGAGCACGGTTCCCGAGCGCACGGCGACGGCCCCACCCGCGTTGCGCAGGTCCACCGAGAACGTGGCCAGGGGTTCTGGGAGCCCGCCGTTCACCTCGGGTTCCCTCCGCCGGGCCAGCAGCGCGGATTCACCCGCCGCGAGCGACAGGCAGCGCTCCGACTCCAGACGCGTGCCCGTCGTGTCCGTCCCCACCGTGAGGCCATTGAGGTCCACGGGCACGGTGGCGCGCACCTCCAGCCACTCGCCCACCGTGTCATCGCCGCGCGGGTTGGCCATCACCTCGGTGATGATCAGGTCGCCCGGATGGGGTGCGAGGATGTCCCGGGGCGCGACCGCTCCCGGTGGCAGACACGTCCCCGCATCCACGAGCGATGTCCCACCGTCGGTGGCACCAGGGCACGGCGCATTCGCGGTGCCGGGACTGCCACGGGTTCCACCCGGCACGGTTTCCGGTGCGTCGCACCAGCGCGACGGGTCGTCGTTGCCCTCCGCATCCGGCACGAGCCGACCCTCGTAGGTGCGGGCCGCGCCCGACTTCGACGGCGCGGCGAGCGTCACCGAGTCCAGCAGCCGCGTCCCACAGCGCAGGCCCACGAGCCCGCCGCTGTTCCCCAGCGCTCCGAGCGCATCGCCATAAGCCTGGTCCACGTGTTCGGGCAGCGGACCGTCACGCACGTCCCCCATCACGAAGAAGGCCCCCGCATCCATCTGGAGGTTCGTGGTCAGCGTATAGGCACGCTCCTGCGCGCCCTCCTCCTTCGCGGTGAAGAGCGTCACGCCCAGCAGGTCCACCGTCGCCCGGGTGGGGTTGTGGAGTTCCACGTACTCCTTCCCGGTGTCCGCTCCCGCGGGGTCGTTGAGGTACTCGGTGATGACGAGGTCGCCCGGCAGCAGGGCCTCACACGCCGCGGCCTCCTCCTCCCACGCGGGCAATCCACACGCCCCCAGAAGCCCCATCCCCAATCCCAGACACAGCTTCACGCCCCATCCCCTTACGACCCCAAACACCACACGCCACCCCCTTCAGAACCTCATCCCTACTTCCAGCGCCAACGCGTGACGGCCGGCATCCGGGTCGTCCGCCCACCGGTCGTGCCCCGTCGGAGACACATCCCCACTTCCAGCGCGTGCGCATGACTGCCCCAGACCCCGTCACGCCCCTTCAGAACCGCGTCTCCACTTCCAGCGCGAACAGGTGCCGGGGCGCATCCGGCGGTGTCCGGGCACCGCGCGCGTCCTTCAAGTCGAGCACCCACGCGTATCGCGCTCGCGTCGTCACCGCTTTCCCCGCCGCCCAGCTCGCATCGAGCGTCGATCGGAACGACTGCTCCAGTCGGTTCCGCGTCGCGAGGTCCTCGTCCTTCCACACCGCCCGGCCCCGCAGCCGCACCGCCTCGCACGGCCGCATCTGGACCTCCACCACCGCCTGCGCGTCCTCGCGCACGCCCCCATTCACCGGATCATCCACGCGTGCATGCGCATACTGCGCGGCCACGGACACGGCGTCGTGAAGCTCCGCCTTCACGCGGGCTGTCACCCGCGACAGCGACCCCTCGCAGGGCTCCTCCCCCGTCCCATCGAAGCAATCCCCCGCCACGCCCACGTCCTTGTCCCGGTACTCGCCCCACAGCGAGGGCTGGAACAACGCATGCGCCCTCCAGTCCACCCGCGCGGAGGCGCGCAGGTTCACCGTCCCGGCGCTGCCTGGCGCCGCGCCATCGGAGGGCAACGTCCACGCATCGACCTCGCCCCGCAGCCGCCATGCGTCCAGCCGGTGCAGATAGCGCACGCGCGCGCCCACTTCGTTCCGGGCCCGCGAACCCTCCAGCTCATCCGGCCCGGACATCGCTCCCGTGTATGGATTGGCGAAGCCGCGTCCGTAGGCGCGCAGCGACACCTCCAGCTCCCGCGACGGAGCCGCCACCACCGTGCGCTGGAGCACGCCGAATCCACCGCCTCCGCCCGGCGTCGCATCGAAGCTGCGCGCCGCTTCCACGAAGAGGTCCACCGGGCCGTGGCCCCACGCACCATCGAACCCCACCGCGCCGAAGCCGCCTCCCGCCGGGTAGCCCGCGGTGGAACGGAAATCGAGCGCCGCGCCCTCCACGCTCCACACCGGCCGCGCGCCCCACGCGGTCGCCCCCACCAGGGCCCGTGGACTCCACGCGAGCGTCGCGTGGCCTCCACCCGCCCACTCCTGGAACACGCCCGGCAGCGTCCGCGACACCACCCGCCCCGCCCCTCCAAGCCACACCGCCGGCGCCTTGCACCCGTCTCGCGCGCCCTCGCACGACGAGCGCTCCACCAGCGCATGCGAGAGGAGGGAGCGCGACTGGTACGAACCAAACCCCGTCACGGACACCTCCGCGTCCGTCCCCACCGCGCCCCGCACCGTGCCCACCACGCCCCGGAAGCCCTCCTCCCAGTGGAAGTCCGGCGTCACCTCCGCGGCGCGCTCCTCGGGCGTGCACGCCCCTTCCCCCAGGAAGCACCACCGCTCCACATCTCCGGGCGCGCGCACCGCATCGTCGGGAAGGAAGCCATCCGGCGTGGGCAGGCCCGTGGTGTCCAGCGTGAGCCGCTGTCCGAAGCCCAGTCGGTACGTCCCCACCAGCACCGAGGCCCGCGTCCCCGTCCACTGCCCGTGGAACTTGGGCACGGCCACCGCCACACCGGGCGCCTCCGCCACGAGCGTCCGCGTCCGTGCATCCCGGTGCACCGGGCCCAGCCTCCGCCGCGTCAGCGACGTGAGCAGCCCCACCCGCCAGCCCTCCGGCCCCGCCACGCGCACCTGCAACGCCAGCGGCGGAAGCACCGGATCCGACGCGGCGAACGCCGTCAGCAGCCGGGCATCCCCCTCCACCCGCTCCGGCGCCACCTGCCGGAGGAAGGGCGCCAGCCGCCGACGCTCCTCCCCTGTC
>SECN01000114.1 GCA_004173515.1 Myxococcaceae bacterium
GCGCCAACGCGGGCGCGCTCAACACCTTCCCGGACGCGCAGGTGCAGTCCGTGGCGGGCAGCCCCTTCCGCGCGGTGAAGTACAGCAACAGCCGCCTGGGCAGCATCCCCATCCCGGTCGACACCGACCAGTTGGCGTTCGTGAAGAAGCACATGAACGACATGCTGGTGGCCACGTCCGTGGGCACGTCGGTGAACCACAACATCGCGCAGAAGCGCTCGCTCACGGGCAACGCGGCCTGGCGGGGCCGCACGCTCCAGGAGGCCGTCGCGCTCCAGTGGGGCGCCAGCATGCCGCTGCCCAACGTCAACATGGGCACCGGCGGCTACTCCGAGCGCGGCACGGACGCGGACCTGCCCCTGGCCTGCTTCGGGGAGACCGTGGTCAACCCGTCGCTCTGGCCCCTGGGGTTGGACGGCTCGCGCGGCATCGCCAACGCCCCGTCCAAGGACGTCATCGCGCTGGCGCGCTCCACGCGAAACGCGCTGGATGCGAAGTCCATCTTCGGCCGCACCTTCCAGGACAGCGCGGCCCTGAAGCGCTGGCACGAACAGCGCAGCGTGCAGCAGCCGAAGCTGGAGGGCATGGACCTCATCACCCGGCTCAACATCGTGCCCAACCTGCCGCCGCAGCTGCCCCTGGCGCAGTACGGGCTGGAGAGTTCGCCGGACGGAGCCAGGCTGCGCGCGGCCTTCCCCGCGTTCTTCACCGACCCGGTGGAGGGCCAGGCGGCGCTCGCGTTCCTCCTGCTCAAGTACCGCGTGTCCGTGTCGGTGACGCTGGGGCCGGACTTCAACGTCGCGGTGGGCGGACCCAACGGCATCGCCAACCCGCCGCTCGCGTTCGACATCAGCCACAACGACCACCGGGGCGGACAGGCCTTCATGTGGGCGCGCATCCTGGGCGCGGTGGATTCGCTCATCGGCCTGCTCAAGTCAGAGCCGTTCGACGCGGCGACGGGCGAGTCCATGTGGGACCGCACGATGATCTACGTGGCCACCGACTTCGGACGCACCCGCCCGCGCCCCGCCAACGCCACCGAGTTCGGCTCCGGCCATGACCTCAACAACGGCTTCCTGCTCCTGTCCCCCATGGTGAAGGGCAACACGGTCCTGGGCGGCATGGACCCCAACACCACCCTCACCTACGGCTTCGACGCGCGCACCGGCCAAGCGCAGCCGGGCAAGATGACCTCCAACGAACCGGACATCTTCTCCGGCGTCCTCACCGCCATGGGCGCCGACCTGGGAGGTAGCGGCCTGCCGGACGCGAGCGCCTTCAAGCGGGCCTGACGCGAGGGGGCCGCGCGTCGAAATGCAAAAGAATCCGCCGACCGGCATCCCTCGTAAGGGGACGGGAGCATCCGTCCTCCGAGGGGGAAATTCATGTCGGTCCGAGGTCTGGCAGAGGTTGGAGAAGCTTGGCAATTAAATATTGCCCACCAATGCCTCCCTCGTCTTCGCAGCGACATGCTGCGGTTCATGCTGCCGGATCCTCGTCTTCCGACAGGGGCCCTTTCTCGCTCACGACGACATCAGATCCGGTCGTTCAAACTCCCCAACTTCAAGCAGCAAGACACCCACGGCATCCGGTGGCAACTGCTTCGATTTCTCCTCGACATCCTTGGCCAGTCGCCTCGCCTTCTCTTCCGGCCGCAACGCTGGGACGAACAAGCACTGGAACAGGCCATACCTATACCCAGCCGCCTCAATCACGATTCGGCCATAAGGCGGAACGTCATAGTTCCCGGGCGCCACACCCAATTGCTCAATTTCTTCAGCACGCCGTGCAAAGGCCCTCTTTATCTCGCTCAGGCTCGCGCGGATCTCATTACGTCCATCTTCCTTTCCGATCTTCTGGGCATAAGCCTCTGATGGATGAACCGTGACCTGTAACCCAGGAGCCACGAGGTTCGAGCATTCCGAAAACCCCCAGACCACCTCCATGGCCAACTGATCCACCCCCTGACGTCGAAGTGCCTTCAGATCAAAGACATATTTTGACCCACCTACCCAAACGGCGAAGTCAGGTCGCTTTTTGCCAGGACCAGGTGGCTCACGCTCAAAGCGGTACGCGCCGCGCTTCAAGTTGGCCCACACGACCACTTCAAACGCAGTGGAATGATATGACGCCCTAAAGCGCAGTCGGTGGAGAAACTTTTCATCCGCCTCGTCTCCCAGGACGTGCAGTTCAAGCCCGAGCCGAAGCAGTGGGATGACATATCCAATCCACTCGCGGAACAAGGAGAGGATGACTCCACCATCTCCCTCTCGGAGCAACATGTCGCGACAAACCGTCGGAGGATACACACGCCGCAAGGCCGCCGCCGCTGTGAGTCGTCGATCCAGTGGCAACCCAAAGCCTTGAAAGAGCGCCTCCTGCTTTTCGGACAGAAACCATGCGTTGGCGAACCAGTCACCATCACTGTAATCCGCCCTCAAGACTTCTTCCGTCAGAGCCATATCGATTCATCCTATCAGGAGACAAACGCCGGCTGCGGGCACACCGCATCGACACCCCGTCGCTCGCGTTCGACATCAGCCACGACGATGACCCATTCCGCGAACGGTGGTGCTCTAGAATCGAGGGGTCAAGACGCCGCGCGCCCACCGATTTCCGGGAAGCGCTCATAGGCTCGCACGAGCGCTTCCAGGTGGGATGGGTTGTCGAGATCGAGCGGTGCATCCGTGAGCTGGACGACCCACCCTCCCAGAGTGGTGCGCCTCGCCTGTGTGAGGAGACCCATGTCGCGAACCGGGTCTGGAAACCCGATGACCCGTGCAGCAGCGGGCGACCAGTAGTTCAGCCACCCCAGGCGACCCGGAATCTCAGGTGCGCGGAGGAACTCACCAAGCTTGAGTGCCGGCAGCCCCCGTGGTGGAACTCCCGGCTTGCGAGATGGATGGCGGACCTGCCGTGAAATCTCCACGGTCGTGTTGAACGGGGTCACGTGTCCCCAGAACGCGCGAGCGCCCTCGGCGACGGCCTCAAGCACAGCCGCTGCCGTCGCGAGGTTGGCTGCATTCAGGGGCAGATCCGCATGGACATCGAACAACGGGTGACCTCCTGGCCCGAGGCCCGCCGGTATCTCCAGCCCGAAAAGCGTCACGAGGTCGTTCTCAGGGCCGCCATTACAGACGAGCGGGAAGCCCGCCCCGTCCGGCCTCCCTTGGGCAACCCACACGTCACGCTCTGGCAGTGGCACGAGCTTCCCCTCGTCGGAAATCATCCACTCCAGGCGCAAACCCGGGGACGCGCGTTCCATGGCACGGACAATGGCCAGGGGGCGCTCTTCGTTACCCACGAGCGCGGGTGCATAGACAGCGAGGGAAAGGTCGTTTCTTTGCGCAGGCGACATGTCAGCACCAGTCCATCACAACGATTTTGAGGGTGTCATCCAGTTCCTCCAGTCCGATTTTGTGCACGCCACTTCGCACACCGACCCAAAAGTCGAATCCGCAGGCCGCCGCGAGAGCTCGCTCTCGACGCAGTTCCACCACCTGCTTTTCGAGCACGGTCCGCTTCAGGTAGGCCGAGAACGTGTCGAAGTTATCGGTCTTGATCTCCCACAGCACCCGGGTGTGGAGTTGAAGTGCGTCAAACCGCTTCCCGTTGACGAGCACATCCGAGCCGGTGAAGCCATTCCGAGGCACCTTGTCAGCACACATGTTGTGCAGGGCATCGCCGCCCAGGTGTGGCACCCGCATGGGCATACATTCTGGGCGACGCTCACGCTCCTTGGAGCCGGGTGGCCCAGGGGGCAGCCAGTCCTGCCCAGCCGGCTCCGGCCTGGACCGTTGTTTCGCCAGGGGTTCCTGCGGAGTAGGGTTCGTTTCGACCGGGGGCGCCACCTCCTCGGGGTCCTCCCATTTCAGGTCATACGCATCCAGTGCGTCCTTGATGGCGATTCCCGCCAACACCACGCCAGTCACAATCACCGCCCCCACGATGATCTCAGGTGCCGCCAGGACGCAGAATCCGATGCCCATCGCAGCCGCGCCTGCGGAGGCGACAGCGCACCTTCCGGTGGGATCTCGAAACTGGATCCGTTCGTGGTCGAGCGCGTGAAAACACTGCTCCACCACTACGGGCCATGAGTGGGAAGCCTCCTGGACGACGCACCGCCCTCCATCCCGCCAGGGCAGCGCTGCCGCCCTCTGGAGGTTTGCGATCTTCAGATTCCGGGCCACCGACGAATTCGTGCTCGGCGCTGACGTGGCACAGGCCGAGAGGAACATCAAAAGCAAGAGGGAGGCTCGCGAGTGCATGGTCCTGTCGTTTCAATCAAGCCAGGGCGTCGTGGGTCAATGCGGGCCAGCGCGGGAGTCTCACGGAAGCCCTGAGCCCGGGAGCCTCGCCCACAGCACCGTGGCGTTGGGCCGGGCGGGCTCCGGGGTGATGCCCAGCTTCTTGAAGTCCTGTGAGTAGCGCGAGCCCTTGATGACCACCGCCCGGCGCGCCACGCGCCGGGCCTCCTCCACCGTGGCGCGCGTCAGCGGCGAGTAGTCCGCGTGGCGACGCAGCGTCTCGAACGCGACGGAGGACTTGCGCTCGCGCTCGAACATCGGGTCGAAGAGCACCACGTCGAACGCGCCGTTCGGAAACGCGCGCAGGGCCTGGGCCGCGTCCGCGTGCACCACGTCCACCGCGCACGCTGACGGATGGCGCGGCAGGCCCGCGAGCCCGTGGTGCACCAGCAGGTAGAGCGCCGGGCTCTTCTCCAGCGCGGTGACGTGCCCTGAAGGCCCCACCAGCCGCGCCGCCACCTGCGCATCCGCGCCCAGCCCCAGCGTGCAGTCCAGCACGCGCTCCCCTTCGCGCAGTCGGGCGATGCGCAGCAACATGTCCTCCGGCACGCCCGCGTCCAGTTGCTTCACGCGCAGGTGCGCGAGCCCCGGGGAGAAGCGCAGCGCCCCCTGTGCGTCCACCAGCGACACCGCGGAGGACTCGAAGACGATGAGCGCATCCGCCATGTCGGTGAGCAGCTTCTTCAGGGGCAGCTTGTGGTGACGCTCCACATACGGCACCCCCACCGACTCCGCCGCCTCACGCGCACGCCGCGAAAGCACCCCGTCCACGCGGTCCGACGTCGTCACCACCAGCGCATGACGGAGGGAGGACCCGCGAGGTTCGGACGACGGCTCGGACGACGACGCGGAGGGAGGCTCGGACGAGGCGGGCATGGCGGGTCGGGGAGCCTACCTCGCGCGTGCGGCCGGGCTCCCCTCTGTCACCCGCACCGCACCACCCCTCCCCTCAGGGGCATGGTCCCCCACCGCCTCACGCCCTAACTCTTGGACCGCGAGCGGGGTTGTCACGGAAACCTCGTTCGTACGGGCTTGCAGGTTCAAAGCGCCGAGGGGGATACGACATGCGACACCACCGGATGGCCCATGCAGGCGTGTTGCTGTTCAGCGTGACGGGGCTGCTGGGCATGGGGCTGACGCGCGCGGTGCCGGAGGCCACGCCCGCGCTCCGGCCGATGCTCGACCCGCCGTTGGCGTCACCCACGGGGACGGGGCCGCGCGCGCTGGCGCTGGGCGACTTCGACGCGGATGGCCGCATGGACGTCCTCACGGCCAACCACCGCGAGGGCAACGTGTCGCTGCTGCGCGGCCTGGGGGACGGGACGTTCGCGGCGCCGGTGGACACGGCCACGGGCCTGATGCCCACCGCCGTCGCGGTGGGCGACTTCAACGGCGATGGGCGCCTGGACGCGGTCACCAGCAACTTCGTCGGCACGGTGTCGGTGCTGCTCGGCCGGGGGGATGGAACGTTCGCGCCCCGGAGCGACCTCGCGGTGGACCGTGAGCCCTCCTCGGTCGCCGTCGGTGACTTCAACGGCGATGGCCACCTGGATGTCGTCACCTCCAACGCGCTCTCGGACTCCGCGTCGGTGCTGTTGAACCGGGGCGATGGGACGTTCGCGCCCCGGAAGGATGTGCCCACCGGCACGGGGCCCTACGCGGTGGCGGTCGGCGACCTCGACCATGACGGGAAGCTGGACCTGGTCACCTCCAACTTCGTGGACACGGTGTCGGTGCTGCGCGGACAGGGGGATGGGACGTTCGCGCCCCGCGTGGACCACCGCACGGGCAACTCCCCCTATTCGGTCGCGGTGGCGGACGTGGATGGCGACGGAGCCCTGGACCTGGTCACCGCGAACTTCCTGGACCGAAGCGTGTCCATCCTGCGCGGCGCGGGGAACGGCACGTTCCAGCCTCGCACGGACTTCCCCGCGCAGGGCGGACCGTACGCCGTCGTGGCCGGGGACTTCGATGGGGACGGGAGGCTGGACCTGGCCACCGCGAACTTCTTCGAGGACACCGTGTCGCTCCTGCCGGGCCGGGGCGACGGCACCTTCGGCGCGGCCACCCATTTCGCCACCGGGGACGGCCCGTACGCCGTCGCGGTGGGACGCATCAACAACGACGCGAAGCCGGACCTGGTGACGCCGAACGCGCGGGGCCGTGACGTCTCCGCGCTGCTGGGGGCCGCCCTCCCGAACGTTCCGGTGGACCTCACCGAGGGCCCGAAGGCCCGCGTGCCGAGAGCGCGCGGCGAGTAGGGCCGCTTCCGAAAAGGCGCGGGGGACGTCACGCGGACCGCCGGGTCGGGCATCATGGGCCGCGAGTGCGACCCACCCCGTGAAGCCTTCGGAGGCCCCCGTGCTGAACATCCTTCCGAATCCCGACGAAGAGCTCGACGCGCGCAACCCCCTGCTCATCACCGTCGAGCACCTGCTCAGCGCCGAGGAGTGCCGCGCGCTGATTGAACGCATCGAGGGGGTGGGGCCCACGGCGGCGCCCATCACCACGTCGTCGGGCTTCGTGATGCGCCCCGACATCCGCAACAACACCCGGGCGATGTTCGACGACGTCGCGCTGGCGACGACGTTGTTCGAGCGCATCGCGCCCCACGTGCCGCACCGGTTGGAGCGCGAGTGGGAGGCGTGCGGGACGAACGAGCGGCTGCGCTGCTACCGCTACGACGTGGGCCAGTACTTCGCGCCGCACCAAGACGGCGCCTTCGTGCGCCACCGCGACGAGCGAAGCCTGCTCACGTTCATGGTCTACCTGAACGAAGGCATGCACGGCGGCGCGACGAACTTCTTCTCGCTCGGGCACTCCGTGACGCCGAGCGCGGGCACCGCCCTGCTCTTCAACCACCACCTGCTCCACGAAGGCGCGGAGGTCACCCAGGGCCGCAAGTACGCGCTCCGCACCGACCTCATGTACCGGCGCAAGGGAGCGTGAGGGAGAACCCGCGCGTGCCGCGCTACCGGGAGCCCTTCAGCTTCGACCACATCAGGCCGACGAAGGTGTCGGGGGCCGGCTCCGCGCGCATCAGCTCCGCGTCCTCGTGGCCGCGAACGGGGGGCGGGAGCGCCCGGGGCGCCACGGGCAGCGGCAGCGGCTCCGACCAGGTGAGCCCCTGCGCGTGGCGCTCCATCACCTCCGCGAACGAGCGCCGGGGGGTGGTGCTGGAGGAGATGGCCGCGGTGCTCTCCACCCGCTGGAGGGCCCGGATGCGCAGGACGACGCTGGCGCCCTCGGCCCGCGAGATGCCCGTCACCCGTCCGATTGGACCTCGCGGTCCGCGTCCCTCGCCCATCGGCTTGCCTCCCGTCGCGGGCCAAACGTAGCGCCGGCCCGCCTTCCCGGCCACTGCCCGGGCCTCCGGAAGGGCGCGGGAGGGCCCGCTCGCCCGGCTCAGGGCTCCAGGACTCAACAATCCCTGAAACCGCACCCGGGGGTCCCGCGTACCAGGGAGGAGCGTCCACCCCGGGCGCGTCCGGAGGCCCGAGTCCATGTCGTCCGCCCCAACCGTCTCCCCCCTCGCCCGCCGCGCCCCGCCGTCGGTGGCGCGCCGGCTGTGGCCCGTGGCGCTGGTGCTGTTCGCGGCGTTGAGCGCGTGCACCGAGGCCCGTGGCGCCGCGCCGGGCGCCCCCGCCGAAGCCGCGCGGGCGCAGGACGGCCGCAAGTACACGAAGCCCTCCGACGAGGAGCTGCGGCGCACCCTGTCGCCGACCGTCTACCAGGTGACCCAGAAGGAGGGCACCGAGCCGCCCTTCCGCAACGCCTACTGGAACCACCACGAGGAGGGGCTCTACGTGGACGTGGTCAGCGGCGAGCCCCTGTTCTCCTCGCGCGACAAGTTCGAGTCCGGCACGGGCTGGCCCAGCTTCACCCGCCCGCTGGCGAAGGACCACGTGGTGGAGAAGCGCGACAGCAGCCTGGGCATGGTGCGCGTGGAGGTGCGCTCCAAGGACGGTGACTCCCACCTGGGCCACGTCTTCGAGGACGGACCGGAGCCCACCGGCCTGCGCTACTGCATCAACTCCGCGTCGCTGCGCTTCGTCCCCGTGAACGACCTGGCCGCGAAGGGCTACGGGGCGTGGCTGCCGACCTTCGGACGCAAGGCCCCGGGCGAGCCCCAGGGCGCCCTGGCCCCCGCCACCGGCGCGGTGGTGCTGGCGGCGGCGAAGGCCCCGACGGAGGCCACCACGGAGACCGCGTACCTGGCGGGCGGGTGCTTCTGGGGCATGGAGGACCTCCTGCGGAAGATCCCCGGCGTCATCGAAACGGAGGTCGGCTACACGGGCGGCGCGAAGACGTCCGACCACCCCACGTACGAGGACGTGCACCTGGGGACGACGGGCCACGCGGAGGCCGTGCGCGTCGTCTTCAACCCGAAGCTGCTGACGTACGAGGGGCTGCTGGAAAAGTGGTTCTTCCGCATGCACGACCCGACGACGCTCAACCGCCAGGGCAACGACGTGGGCACGCAGTACCGCTCCGCCCTCTTCTACCTGTCGGACGCGCAGAAGAAGACGGCGGAGACGGTGAAGGCCCGCGTCAACGCGTCGGGCAAGTGGCCCCGTCCCGTCGTCACGCAGATCGCCCCCGCGGGCGAGTGGACCCCCGCCGAGGGCTACCACCAGGACTACCTGGTGAAGAACCCCGGCGGCTACACCTGCCACTACCTGCGCGACTGAAGACAGCGCCGTACCTCCGGGCCCCCCGCGAAGAAGGGCGAGGGGCCCGCGAAGCTCAGGCCGCGCGGTCGCGGACCTCGAAGGTCATTCCCGCCTTGCGCAGACGCTCCACCAGCACCATGCCCATGGCGGACGCAGGCGTGAGCACGCCGCCCCGCTTGGGCAGGGTGTCGAAGGCGAGGCACAGCGCGGACTCCGAGAGCATGCGCGCCGTCGCCGCGTAGCCCGGGTCACCCTGGGAAGCCACCGTGCCTTCCACCTTCACGCGCTGGCCGCTCTTGGGTGACAGGCCCTCGCCCAGCATCCGCACCTCGAAGCGACCGCTCTCGCGAATCTTGGCGGACGGCCCCTGGCCGGGCGCGGGCAGCACGTGCTTCTCCAGCAGGCCGCGCACCGCGTCCACGTTCGAGGCGGCCATGAAGGCGCCCAGGCCGGCGGTGGTGGACGCCGCCAGCGCGAGCCCCTTGGCGCCGGGCCCGAAGTCGGTGACCTCCGCGTAGAAGAAGTCGCGGCCCCAGGGGTAGCCCAGGAGCGCGTTGGAGCGGCGCACGACGCGCGTGTTGACGGAGGCCATCACGAACGGCGCCGTCCACCCGCCGGTGTCCGGGCTCTTGCGCACGGTCATCTGGTCGCGCTCCTCCTTCGTGCCACGGCCGGGCTCCGGATCCAACGCGTGGGCGCTCGTCAGCACGCGGCGCAGCGACGGCTCCGCCTTCACCGCGTCGAGCATGTCCATCATGCTGGCGACGGTGCCGCCGCTGAAGCCGCCGCGCATGCGCGTCAGGTGGTAGCGCACCTGGTCGCAGTGGCCGCCGTGCCGCTCGCGCATGTAGTCCTGGACCATGAGGACGCCCAGGTCGGAGGGGATGGAGTCGAAGCCGCACGTGTGGACGATGCGCGCGCCGGTCTCCCGCGCCTGCGCGTCGTGCGCGTCGATCATCTTGCGCATCCAGTGCACTTCACCGGTCAGGTCGCAGTAGTCCGTGCCCGCGCGGGCGCACGCGGCCACCAGCTCGCTGCCGTAGCGGTTGTACGGCCCCACCGTGGAGATGACGACGCGCGTGCGCGCCACCAGCGCATCCAGCGAGGCGGCGTCCTTCG
The DNA here is from genome assembly GCA_004173515.1 of Myxococcaceae bacterium. Taxonomy (GTDB): domain Bacteria; phylum Myxococcota; class Myxococcia; order Myxococcales; family Myxococcaceae; genus Corallococcus. The sequence continues at coordinate 10,100 of SECN01000114.1, forward strand.
CATCCGCGAGGACCACCGGCAGCGCCGCGCAGGCAGGATCCAACTGGACCAGCTCCGCGCGGATCTTCTCCAGGCGTCCGGCGTCCCGCCCGGCGAGCGCCCACTTCGCGCCGTGCGCGGCCTGCGAGCGGGCCAGGTACTCCGCCACCAGTCGGCCGGTGAAGCCCGTGGCACCCCACAGGACGATGTCGAACTCGGTCTTCTTGTCGCGAGCCATGAGGTCTCCTAGTACCGGAAGTCCGCCGCCACGGTGGACAGGCGCATGCCGAAGGTGGAGCGGCCGGGCCACGTCATCGTGACGCGGGTGCGAAGTTGGGACAGCGGCACCGGCGGCGACAAGGTGTACGTGTCGTTGAAGAGGTACCAACCCTGGGTCATGTCCGGCAGGGCATGCGTCGCCGTGGAGCGGGCCAGGACCGTGTCGCCCCGCAGCAGCACGCTGCCGCCCTGACCGCACATGAGCGGCGCGGTGCAGCTCGCGTTGCGCATGAAGTACTTCACGTTGACGGACGTCACCAGCACGTCGCCCGAGCCGATGGCCGGGTACGTGAAGTCCACGGAGCTGCTGGAAGCGTTGCCCTCCACGTAGGTCGCGTCGAAGTCCGGCTGGACGGTGTCCTTCACATCGTTGACGAGGTTCACGTCATCGGGGACGCCGCGCACGCCGGAGCGCGCCACGGAGGCATTCGGGCGCACCGCGTTCACGTCCGTGAGGCCCGCGCGAGACGCCGTGAAGGCCTCCATGGTGGACGCGGGCTCCTCTGGCGCATCCGCGCCGCCACAGCCCAGCGCCAGGAAGGTGATGCCGGCCCACACCCCATACCGCGAACACTTCCAGTTCATCGCTGCCTCGGAGTCGGAAGGAGGAGGCGCGCATCCCGGACCACCGCGCGAGGAGCGCCGCCCCAGGGGCTCTGCGCGTAGTCGGACCCTCCATGTGCGCGCAAGCGGGATCGCGGGGGCCGAGGGCCGCCTGTGCTTCACGCCACACCGGCGACGCCCGGCGTCACGAACGCAATCGCAGACGAATGGGGCCGCGCGCGGTGGAAGGATCCACCACCCGCCCGCCCTGCACGATGTCCAACACCCCGCGAGCGACGAGCCTGCGCGCCGCCTCGCGCACGGGCTCCATCCGGGAGCGCCAGTCCCCTTCCCCCGCCGCGCGGGCGACCTCGGAAGGGCACACCGTGGCCCCGCCTGCCCGCCGGGCCAGCAGCTCCAGGATGAGCGCCTCCAGCGGGGAATCGCGCGCCTGGGTCCGCTTCCCCCGGCACGCCTCCGAGCAGTACCGCACCGCCTCCCAGTCGCGAGCCCACTTCCTGCGCCAGGTGATGTCGCGGCCACAGACGGCACAGGGCTTGGGGGGCGGAGGCGTCATGCACCCCGTCCGATGCCGGCCCTGACGCCGGGTTTCAAGCCCGGCCGGCGCGGGGCATCCCCCCTGAACTACGAAGACCTTCGTTGACACCTACGAAATCATTCGTATATCTAGTCCGTATCGCTGGAGGAGTGAGGGAGCCATGAGCCGAGCAAAGCTGCCACGCCCCACGGATGCCGAGCTGGCCATCCTGCGGGTGTTGTGGGACCGGGGTGCCAGCACCGTGCGCGAGGTGCACGAGACGCTCCAGGATGGGAGCGGCTACACCACGGTGCTGAAGACGATGCAGATCATGACGGAGAAGGGGCTGGTGATGCGGGACGAGGCGCAGCGCGCGCACGTCTACAGCGCCCGCGTCCCCCAGGAGAGCACCCAGCGGCAGCTCGTCACCGACCTGGTGGACCGCGTGTTCGGCGGCTCCCCGGCGCGGCTCGCGTTGCAGGCCCTGTCCACCAAGAAGACGTCCCCCGGAGAGCTGGCGGAGCTGCGCCAGTTGCTGGACTCGTTGGAGAAGGAGTCGGAATCATGAACGGTCTCATCCTGGAAGCGGTGGGCTGGGCGCTCGTGCACCTGCTGTGGCAGGGCGTGCTCGTCGCGGTGGCGCTGGCCCTGGCCCTGCGGTGGGTGGGCGGTCGTTCAGCGAACCTGCGCTATGCGCTGGCGTGTGGCGCGATGGGCATCCTGCTCGCGCTGCCGGTGGCCACCGCGTGGCGGCATGTCGCGCGCACGTTGGAGACGCGGGCGGCACGGACGACGGCGTTCGTCGAGCGGACCGCCGCTCCGTCCATGAACCCGGTGTCCTTCGTCCCGCGCACGAACGCCGCGCCGACGCGGGCGATGTTCCCTTCCGGGGCCGGGACGCGGCCCCTGATGGAGCAGGTGTTCCAGCAGGTGGCGGAGCACCTGCCCTGGCTGGTGCTGGCGTGGGGCATGGGGGTGGCGGCCTCGTCGCTGCGGCTGTTGAAGGGCTGGATGCTGCTGCGACGGCAGGTCCACGAGGCCGTGCAGGCGTCGTTGGAATGGCAGGAGCGCCTGGAGGCGATGGCGCGGCGGCTGGGGCTCACGCGGCCGGTGCGCCTGCTGGTGTCGTCGAAGCTGGAGGTGCCCTCCACGCTGGGCTGGCTGAAGCCCGTGGTGCTGGTTCCCGCCGCCACGCTCACGGGGCTCCCGGCGCGAGAGCTGGAGATGGTGCTGGCCCACGAACTGGCGCACATCCGCCGGCACGACTTCGCGGTGAACGTGGTGCAGACCCTGGTGGAGACGCTGCTCTTCTACCACCCGGTGGTGTGGTGGGTGTCCCAGGTCATCCGCGTGGAGCGGGAGAACTGCTGTGACGACCTCGCCGTGCGGCAGGGCCCCGGAGCGATTCCGTATGCCCGTGCGCTCACCGCGCTGGAAGCCCTGCGCTCGCGGGGGATGGCCACGAGCGGCCCCGCCCTGTCCGCGCTGGGAGGCTCGTTGACGGACCGCGTGCGGCGGCTGGTGGTGGCGCCCGCGTCGCGGTGCTCGTCGCGGCTGGCGGCGGGTGTCTCCATCGTCACCCTGGCCAGCAGCCTCGCGGTGGCGGTGCCCCTCACCGCGCTCGCCGTGCAGCCCGTGAAGGTCTCGCCCGTCGTGGCGCCCGCCGCCGTGCGCCCCGAGCGCGTCACGCCGGTCATCACCAACGACATCCCTCCGGTCACTCCGGGGGTCGCGCCGCTGCCCGCCGTTGGCGCCGCACCGGCCGCGCGGCCCCGCCCGGTCCTCGTCGCGGCGGCGCCCACGTCCCCGAAGGGCTCCACCCCAGTGGGTGCCGTGTCGAAGGACGCCACGGAAGCGGAGGATGCGACCACCCGCGTGGGAGAGGGTCCCCTCACGGTGGATCAGCTCGTCTCGCTGAAGGTCGCGGGCGTCACCCCGGAGGTCGTCGCCCAGGTGACGGCCATGGGCTACGCGCCCACCGTGGAGACGCTGGTCCAGTTCGGCCACGCGGGCATCACCCCGGAGTACGTGAAGGCCATGACGACCCGCTTCGGCAAGCCCCTGCCCTCCGAGCTGCTGGTGGGCATGAAGCACCTGGGCGTCACCCCGGAGTGGCTGGAGCAGATGGTGGGCCTGGGCTTCGCGACGTCGGATCCGGAGCAGTTGCTCGGGGCGAAGGCCCTGGGAATCGACGCGGCCTGGCTGAACGACCTGAAGTCCGCTGGCTTCGCGAACCTGGACCTGGACACCGCCGTGGAGCTGCGCGCCCTGGGCGTCACCTCCCAGTACATCCACGAGTTGGAAGCCGCGGGCCTGAAGCCTGCCTCCGTGGACGAGCTGCGGCGCCTGCGCGCGGGTGGCGTCGACGCGGACTTCATCCGCCGCATGCGGCAGCCCCGGAAGTAACCCCTCCCCTCTTCACCGCACGGCCCTCCCCGCGCTTGCTTCCGAGCGCGAGGGCGGGCCGCGCCTTGCCCGAAAGGAGTCGTCGTCATGACGTCCCGCCTGTCCCCGTGGCTCACCGTGCTCGTGGTGCTCTTCGTCCTCCCCGCTCTCGCAGGTGACGCCTCGCCATCCGGCGCCTGGGTCGGCACGGTGCGCGAGCAGGCGCTGCACCTGTCCCTGCACCCGAAGGACCGTCCCGATTCGCAGCACGGCTTCTCCGCGCCGCTCACCTCCTTCCAGGGGCTGTCCACGAAGGAAGGCAGCACCGCCCCCTTCCAGCTCGTGCGTGAGGCCGGCACCTTCGCCTTCGAGGGCCGCTTCGGAGAACAGCAGGGCACGGGCACCTGGCGCTTCACCCCCGACGCCGCCTACGTGAAGGCCCTGTCGGAGCTGGGCATCCCCAGGCCCGACGCGCAGGAACAGCTCACGCTGGCCAGCGTCGACGTGGGCCCTGCTCGCGCCAGGGCGCTGGCCGCCATGGGCTACCGCGTGAAGACCGTGGAGGAGCTGCTCCAGGTGGGCATCTTCAACGTCACGCCGGAGTACGTGCGAGCGCTCACCGCCGCGGGCCTCTCCAAGCTGTCGCTGGAGCAGTTCGTCCAGTGCCGCATCCACGGCGTGACGCCCGAGCGCATCCAGGCCCTGGCCGCCGTGGGCTTCAAGGACCTGGACCTGGACACACTCCAGTCCATGAGCATCCACGGCGTGACGCCGGACTTCATCCGCGAGATGCGCGGCCTGGGCTTCAAGGACCTGAAGGCCGAAGAACTCGTGGGCCTGCGCATCCACGGCGTCACCCCGGCGTTCGTCAAGGAGATGCGCGGCCTGGGCTACACGAACGCCAGCGCGGACGACCTGATGCAACTGCGCATCCACGGCATCGACTCCGTGTTCGTCCGCTCCCTGTCCAGGGACGCCGGCACGCCGAGCAAGCCGTAGCCCTCCGCCACACCCGGCCTTCTTGAACGCATGGAAATCCAGCGCAGAGGGCACTGGCGCTACGTCGAACACGCCCCCGACGGTCAGCACGGCTTCGAGGGACGCTACCGTGAGGTGACGCCCCCGGAGCGCGCGGTGCGCACCTTCGAGTGGGACGGCATGCCCGGCCACGTCGTGGTGGAGACGGTGATCCTGGAGGACCTGGGCGACGGGCGCACGAAGGTCATCACCCTCTCGCTGTTCCACACGACCGAGGAGTGCGAAGGCATGGTCCAGTCCGGCATGACCGAGGGCCTGAACCAGAGCTACGCGGCGCTCGACAAGGTGCTCGCCGGGTCGAAGTGAGCCTGGCCCTCAGGGCACCGGTTCCAGCGCGGAGAGGGCCTGCTCCAGCGCGCGGGTGAACGGGAGGTCATCGTCCCGCCCGGCCCCACGAAGTGCTCGCAGCAAGGGGAGCAGCGACACATCCCCCAGAGCCCCCGCCGCTTCGATGTATTCCAGGCGGACGCGCGAGCGGCGCAGGACCTTGCGCAACAGGTCCAGGATCCGCGCGTCCTTGCGGTACGCGAGCATGAGCACGGCCTCGGCGCGAATCGGCGGGCTCGCGTCGTCCATGCGGCGCACGAGCACCTCCCGGAGTTCGGCGGTGTCGACGTCGGCAGGCAGGCCGCCCAGGTGGACCATGGCGAGGCCCCGGACCCCTTCGTCCGGGTCTTCCGCGAACGACAGGAGCAGCGACAGCAGCTCGGTCCCTGGAGCCTTCAAGAGGCTCAGCAGCACCGCTCCGCGGACCTTCGCGGACGGGTGGCCCCCCAAGGGCGCAATCGCTGGCGGCACCCGTTCATCCCCCAGGTGGCCCAGGCCCAGGACCAGCGACTGGAGCACCTGCGCGTCCTGTTCCTCCTGAAGCAGCGGCAGCATCCGCTCCACGCAGCGCGGACGCACGTCGGAAGGCTGCATCAGTTGTCCCAGGATGTCCGCCCCGCGCACGCGCTCCTTGGGGCGGGGCGAGCGCAGCAGCGCACTGGCGGCCAGGAACACCTCCTCACCCCCGCGCTGATGCAGCGTGTAGACGGCCTCCCAGGGCTCGGAACCCTCCAGCTCGCCCTGCAGCGCCGCCGCGACCAGCTCCTCCACCGTCCGCCCGTCATGCGTCATGCCACGAGCCTCCAACAGCCCGGGGACGAGCGGAAGGGCCCTGCGCCACTTCGCGCCGCGCGGCTCCTGCCAGACGACCCGCGGCAATGACAGACGGTCCAACACTTCAGCCCTGCTCCGGAAGTCCTCCGCCCAGGCGAAGGATGTCCTCGTTCTCCAGCACGTGTTTGGGCGCGCCCTGCTTCGCGACCTTCAGCATCGCCCGGCCAAGGACGTCCGTGTCCGCCACCCACCCGTGCGACATCCGCTTCATGAGCGGCGCCAGGGGCCCCAGCATGCGCGCCACGAGCGGCGTGCCGGGGTGGGGTTGGACGGGGTGGATGAAGGCGGGGCGGAAGCAGTACGTCTCCGGCACCCGCCGCAGCAGCTCGTTCTCCGTCCGCCCCTTCACCCGGGCGAACAACGTGCGGCTCGTCTCGCTGGAGTCCGTGCCCCGGCCCGACAGGAAGCAGAAGCGGAACGCCGGGTTCGCGGCGGCCATCGCCGTCGCCGCCGCCACCGCGTAGTCGTAGGTGATGACCTCGTACTCCGCCTTCGTCACCTGGGTCTGCGAGGTGCCCAGGCACCACAGGCACGCCGTGTGGCCCGACAGCTTCCCCGCCACGGCGTCGTACCGCGTGAAGTCCGTGTGCAGCACCACGTCGACCGGCCCTGGAGTCCCCTGGCAATCCTCGGGCCAGCCGCCCCTTCAATCTGCCGTACCATCGTCCCGCTTTTCGGTGTATCCCGGGCTCCCCCCACCCCCAGGCGCACCCCTGCGCGGACTCCAGGAGAAGCCATGCATCACAGCCGACTCAGCACCTTCGTCATCGACTGCAAGGGGGACGACTTCGACGCGTCCGCACGCTTCTGGAGCGCGGCGAGCGGCTGGAGGCGCTGGGCGCGAAGCGCGTCGCCTACGTGAAGCGCTGGTGGGTGATGGAAGCCCCCACGGGCCAGCGCTTCTGCATCGTCCGGCCTCAGCGGGGCCCCCTGGCGGGGAGAGCCAACGTGTGGGACGGCGAGGGCCGCTAGGAAGCGCCCACGCGGACCTCGAGGGCGGCCTGGAGCAGGTCCAGGAGCCCCGGCCACGCCTCGGCGGACAGCCACAGTCCTTCCGGGGCGTGCACCGCGGTCATCGTCAGGGACGAGGATTCGAAGAGCCGGGCGGCCAGCGCGCCGTCCTTCGGCAGGCGGCCCTCCACCCGGAGCACCTGCCCGTCCCAGCGCAGCTCCGGCGGCAGCAGCTTCTCGGCCAGGGCCTTGAGCGCGGCCCGGCCCGCGCCGGTGCGCAGCGCGCCCATCAGCAGCGATGACGCACCGGGAGATTCCTCCAGCTCCACCCGGCCCGGGGTGGTCAGCCACAGCGTGTAGCGCCCCTGGGCCAGCTCCACCCGCTCCGGGGTGGTCTCCACCCGCAGCTTCCAGCCCTTCACGGACAGCCGCAGGTCGTACACGGCGGGCTTCGCGTCCCAGGAGCGCAGCTCCAGCGCCTTGACGCCCTTGAGCACCTGGCGCGACAGCGCCTCCACCCGCGCGTGCGACAGCCGCACCCGCCGGCCGGCCACGTCCACCGCGACCTCCGAGGAGAGCTGTTCCGGCAGCGCCTTCGCCCACGCGAGCGCCCCCTCCAGCATTCCCGTCCACTGCCCGGCCATCGTTCCACGCCTCCCAGGGCACCCCGCCTGGCAGGGCACCTGTCGGCGGCCACAATGGGGTACGCGGGGCCCCCGTGCAAAGCGTACGCGCGGTGCTACGGTGCGCCCCGTGCCCCAGAGCGAGTCCCTGTCAGCCCGGGTGGAGCGGTTGGAGCTGCCCTTCAACGAGTACGGCGTCGACCCGTACGGCATCTCCAAGAAGCATCTGAAACTGGCGTTGGAGTTCTTCGCCTTCCTCTACCGGAGCTACTTCCGGGTGCGCTGCACCGGCGTCCAGCACATCCCCAGGAAGGGCCGGGGCATGCTGGTGGGCAACCACTCCGGCGGCGTCGCGGTGGACGGGATGATGGTGCTCACCTCCACGATGCTGGAGATGGATCCCCCCCGGCTCGCGCAGGGCATGGTGGAGCGCTTCATCCACAAGTTCCCGGTGGCCTCCCTGTGGGCCAGCCGCACCGGCCAGTTCACCGGCCTGCCCGAGCACGCCGTGCGCCTCTTGGAGGAC
>SECN01000564.1 GCA_004173515.1 Myxococcaceae bacterium
CATCTGCTCCAGGTGGAGCTGCTTGCGCTCGCGCTGCGCGATGTACTGCACCGCCCAGCCCGGGCGTCCGCGCCGCACGTCCTCGTCCGGCGTCATCTCCACGCCGCCGTGGATCCACAACTGTTCGAGCGCCTTGTCGAACACCTCCGGGTCCCCTCGCACGCGCGCCTGGATGGACCCCTTGGGCTCCAACTCGTTGGACGTGGCCTGGTACAGGCGCTCCAGCACAGCGGGGTCCGGGTAGTCGCGGCGGTGGAAGAATTCGTGCGTGCGCCGGTCCACGAACGCGTGCAGCAGCACCGCGCGCGAGTCCTTCCCGTCGCGGCCCGCGCGGCCCAGCTCCTGGTAGTAGCCCTCCAGGCTGGCCGGCAGCGCGGCGTGGATGACGGTGCGCACGTCCGCCTTGTCGATGCCCATGCCGAACGCCGTCGTGGCGACGATGACCTCCAGGTGTCCCTTGAGGAAGGCCGCCTGGATGCGGTCGCGGTCCGCGGGCGGCAGGCCCGCGTGGTACGGCGCGGTGTGGAAGTCCGAGGAGAGCAGCTCCGCGTACTGCTCCGCGTGCTTGCGCGTGGACGCGTAGACGATGGCGGGCCGGTGCTCCGGGTTTCGCAGCAGCGTCAGGATGGCCTCGCCCCGGGCCCCGGGGTTCAGCTCGCGCACCTCGATGGCGATGTTGGTGCGGCGGAAGCCGTGGATGAAGGTGTGCGCCGCGCCGCCCGTGGAGCCGCGCAGCCCCAGTTGCTGGACGATGTCGCGCTGCACGTCCGGTGTGGCGGTGGCGGTGAGCGCCACCACGGGAGCGGGCCGCAGCAGGGGCAGGCGCGAGCCCAGCAGCCGGTAGTCCGGACGGAAGTCATGGCCCCACTGCGAGATACAGTGCGCTTCATCGATGGCGATGAGCGAGGGCGTGCGCCGGGCCAGGAACTCGCCGAAGCCGGGGACGCCCAGGCGCTCGGGCGCGATGAAGAGGAAGTCCAGGCGACCTTCCAGGTATTCGGCGCACACCTGCCGGGAAGCGGCCCGGTCGCGCCCGGAGTGGATGCGGTCCGCCGCGAACCCCAGCGACTGGAGCCGCAGCACCTGGTCCTCCATCAGCGCGATGAGCGGACTGACGACGAGCGTCGTCCCCGCCCGCGCCAGGCCCGGCAACTGGTAGCACAGCGACTTGCCCGCGCCCGTGGGCATCACCAGCAGCAGGTCCTCGCCGGACGTGGCCGCGCGGCAGACCTCTTCCTGGTACGGCCGGAAGTCGGAGAAGCCGAAGGCCTCCTTCAGCAAGCCCCGGAGCTGGTTCGGAGGCGTGGGCGCGCGAGGCACCCGCTCCGGCCGCCCGCTCCCCATGTTCACACCCTGGGGCTGACGTTTCGCCCGGCCGAAGCCCTCGGAGGACGCCTGCACGAACGCGGTCCGCACCTCCGCGGAGGGAATCAGCGGAGGGGACTCCTGCATCCGGAGCGGAGCGCCCCGTGCTTCCGGAGATGCGCCAGCGGAGGCACTTCGGGACAGGCCGGAGCCCGGAGGGGCGGCATCGCGCGTGGCACCCGAGCGGGCTTCGAGGGCACCGCGTGCGGAGGCCGCACCCGCTGCGGCCACGGCTTCTCGCGCGCGGAACAGGTCCTCGGCAGCGCCCTGCGAGGGATGCTGCCGTGCGGCCTCGAAGCGCCCGTTGGAGGGAGCCGCTCCGCTGCTCCCAGCGGAGGCAGCGCCGCCCATGCGCCCGGTCGCGGGAGCCGGCCCGCTGGCCTGGGGCACACCACTCACGGACCGTCCGTTCGAGGAAGCCGGTCCACTGCCCTGGGACACACCACCGCCCAGGCGCCCGGCATCGGACGCACGGAAGGCATCCTGCGCGGAGGCTTCACCGGGCGACACGGACCGGGCACCGCCAGCGTGCGCCGGGGTCGGAGGCAGTGACGACGGCGCCTGTCCCACGACCTCGCGCACGTACGCCTCGATGCCGCTCAGGAACGAATCCAGCTCACCCTGCCCGCGCTCGATGCGCTGGAGCCACGCCTCCCACTGGCCCGTCATCACCGGGGACTTCACGTCCGGGTGCACCACCTGGATGAGGTGGATGCCCTTGTCCGTGGCCTCCAGCCGCTTGCCCTGGCGGATGAGGTACTCGCGCTCCAGCAGCACTTCGATGATGGACGCGCGCGTGGCGGGCGTGCCCAGCCCCGTGTCGCGCATGGCGTCCGCCAACTCCTTCTCGTCCAGGGTGCGCCCGGCCGACTCCATCGCCGTCAGGAGCGTCGCGTCCGTGAAGCGCGGCGGCGGGCGCGTGCGCTTCTTCACCGCCTCCACGTCCTCCACCGTCTGCGCCTGTCCGCGCAGCAGCCCCGGCGGCAGGTCCTGGGGTTCGTCGTCCGGCTCGTCGTCCTTGTCCTCGCCCTTCTTGCCCTCCGCGCGGGGACGCGGCGCCTTCTGTCCGCCGCCCAGGTCCAGCACCTTCCACCCCACGCGCTCCACCTGCGTGCCCGCGCTGTGGAAGCGATCCACCACGGCCCCCGTGTCCCCCTTCGACGTCACCGCCGTGATGACCGTGGTCACCTTCCAGACGTGGTCCTCGTGCCAGGCCTGGAGCACCCGCCGGCACACGAGGTCGTAGAGGCGCTGCTCGTCTGGCGACAGCCGCACGCCGGAGGGCGACGTGGGCGTGGGGATGATGGCGTGGTGGTCCGTCACCTTCGCGTCGTCCACGTAGCGCTTGCCCAGGGGCCGCTCGCCCGTGCCCGGCGCCAGGTCCTCCGCGTACGGCGCCTGGATGGCGCGCACCACCTCCGGCAGCGTGTCCGCCACCGACTCCGACAGGTGCTTGCTGGCGGTGCGCGGATAGCTCAGGAGCTTGTGCTTCTCATAGAGCGCCTGCGCGACCTCCAGCGTGCGCTGCGCGCTGAAGCCGAAGAGGCGGTTGGCGTGGCGCTGCAACTCCGTCAGGTCGTAGAGCAGCGGCGGCGGCATCCGCTTCGTCTCCGCGTCCAGCGACTCCACCGCCGCGAGCCCGCCCCGCACCCGGTCGATGATGCGCCCCGCCTCCACGCCGTCCACGTCCAGGCGCCGCGCCTCGCGCACGCTGTCGAAGCCCGGGGGAATCACCGGCTTGCCGTCCGGCCCCGAGCGGAACCACGTGCCCTGGTAGCGCGTCCCGGGCGCCGCGCCCTTGCCGCGCGGGGCGAAGGTGGCCACCAGTTCCAGGTAGTCCCGGGGCACGAAGTCGCGGATCGCCAGCTCGCGCTCCACCACCATGGCCAGCGTGGGCGTCTGCACGCGGCCCACGGACAGCATGCTGCCGTAGGTCCCGCTCGCGAGCGTGTACAGGCGCGACAGGTTCATGCCGACGAGCCAGTCCGCGCGGCTGCGGCCCATGGCGGCGTCGGCCAGCGGCGCATAGGCGCGGCCGTCCTTCAGCTTCTGGAAGCCCTCCAGGATGGCGCGCTCGGTGAGCGACGACACCCACAGCCGCTGCACCGGCTTGCGGCACCCGGCGGCGTCGTAGATGTAGCGGAAGATGAGCTCGCCCTCGCGGCCCGCGTCGGTGGCGCACACGACCGCGGACACCTCCGGCGCGTTCATCACGCGGCGGACGACCTCGAATTGATCCTTCGTCTGGGGCGACACCACCAGCGGCCAGTCCTGCGGCAGCATGGGCAGGTGCGAGCGGTGCCAGCGCTTCCACTCGGGTTTGATTTCGTGCGGCTGGGCCAGCCCCACCAGGTGGCCCAGGGCCCACGTCACGATGTAGCCGTTGCCGCGCAGGCAGCCTTCACCGCGCTCGTTGGCGCCCAGCACCCGGGCGATGTCGCGCGCCACGGCCGGCTTCTCCGCCACCACGGCGAGGATGGAGCCCCGCCCACCGCGAGCCGCTGTTGCGTTCGCGCCACCGTCCCGCGCCACCGTGCTGCTCCGTCCGGGCGACTCGCCCATTGCATCCCACCTCATGGCCTGTCCCCACC
>SECN01000565.1 GCA_004173515.1 Myxococcaceae bacterium
GTGGACGTGCTCCTGGTGCTGGGCAGCCGCCTGGGTGAGTGGGCCAGCCGCAGCTTCCACAAGTACTTCCAGTCCATCCACCACGTCATCCAGGTGGACGTGGAGGCGGCGAACATCGGTCAGCTCCTGCCGGTGCGGCTGCCCATCGTGGCGGACGCGGGCTCGGTGGTGACGGGGCTGGCGGAGCTGGGGCAGATGATCGGCCCGTCCAGCGGCGCGCGGGTGCAGGAGCGTTGGGCGCAGGTGATGGCGCTGCACGAGCCCACGCCCGTAGTGAACGCGCCCCAGGCGCCGGGCATGGTCAAGCCGCAGCAGTTGCTGGCGGAGCTGGACCAGCACCTCAGCCCGGAGATGGACCTCTACATCGACATCGGCAACTGCACGGGTTGGACGTCCCACCTGCTGCATGTGTCTCCTCCGTCGCGGATCTTCTACCCGACGGGTCTGACGTCCATGGGCTGGTCCTGCGGCGCGGTGGTGGGCGGCAAGATCGGCCGGCCGGAGCGCGCGGCGGTGTCCGTCGTCGGTGACGGCGCGTTCCTGATGAACGGCGTGGAGGTGCTCACGGCCGCGCGCTACCGCGTGGGCACGGTGACCCTCGTCCTCAACGACAACGCGCTGGGCATGGTGAACCACGCCGAGCACATGCAGGACCGGGACTACCCGCTGGAGGACGAGTTCTACGGCCTGGGCAACCCGGACCTGGAGCGCTTCGCGGAGTCGCTGGGCGCGAAGGTCTACACGGTGGACGGCCCGGGCCAACTGGACGCGCTGCTGCCCGAAGTGCTGCGCCGCGCGGACGCGTCGGGCCAGCCGCAGGTCATCGTCGCGCACATCGACTACCGCGAGGTGCCGCCGTACGGCGACCGCTTCGCCGCGGTGGCGTCCGACGGGAAGTAGCAGCGCATGACGTCCGCTTCGTTCGCGCTCCTGGGCGCGGGGGCCGCACTGCCCGCCCGGGTGCGCGGCAACGATGAGCCGCTCTTCGAACCGCTGCGCCGCGCCGCCGCGGAAGGGGGCGGCGAGGTCGCGCTCTTCTACGGCAACCGCGAGCGGCGGGTGCTCGGGCCCGACGAGTCGCTGGCGTCGCTGACCGCGAAGGCGGGCGCGGCCGCGCTGTCGGTCGCGGGGCTGAGGGTTTCGGACGTGGACCGGCTCTACGGCTACGTGTCCGTGTCGGAGTTCATCACGCCCAACGCGCTCTACGCCGTGCACCAGGAGCTGGGCCTGGGGCAGGGGGCGCTGGTGGTGCCGGTGCAGGCGGACTTCGTCAACTTCCTCATGGGCGTGGTGCTCGCGTGGGAGGCGCTGCGCGCGGGCTCCATCCGGTACGCGCTGGTGGCGGTGGGCTCGGCCTGGACGCGCAACATGGACTACACGCAGGGTCACGCCATCGGCATCGGGGATGGCGCCGGGGCCGCGGTGGTGGGGCCCTCGGAGCCCGGAGGCGGGCTGACGCTGGTGGACTGGGCGGCGGACACCTTCAGCGACGAATACGGCGCCATGACGATGGGCGCGCGGCCGGAGTCGGGGCTCGGGTATCCCACGTACGGCCTGGCGCCCACGGGCGGCATCAAGGCGTTCCTGTCGTCGGGGATGAACGGACCGCCCCGGCTGGTGGAGCGACTGCTGGCGAAGCACGGCGTGTCACGCGACGACGTGACGCTCATCTCGCATCAGGCGACGCGCAAGCTGATGGACCACTGGGCCCAGGCCATCCGGCCTCGCGAGTACGTGGACACGTTCGAGGACTTCGGGAACATGGTGCACGCGTCCATCCCGGTGACGCTGGCGCGCTTCCACCACCGGCTGCGCACGAAGTATCTGGTGATGGTGGGCCTGGGCATCGGCGCGCACCAGATGGCGGTGCTGGTGCGCGTCTGAGGCGTGGGCGCTACTGGTCGTCGCAGGGCGTGCCCAGCCGGATGCCCGTGTAGACGCCCAGCTCGTTGTAGATGAGCGGCAGGTTCTGCTCCACGGGCACGTTGCGCAGGGTGACCTCCTTGCGTGGATTCTCAATCCACACGGGCGACTGGGCGCGGTCGATGACGAGCCGCAGCTGGCCCTTCTTCGTGGTGAAGATCTCACCCTCCGAGTCCGCCACCACGTTGGTCATCTTCTGCGGCTTCAGGTCACCGCGAGGCCCGATGAACACCCGGAAGTTGCGCGACTCCTCGGGCGTGAAGCCCTTGTCCACGTAGTAGTACGTGCCGTTCGAATCGCGCAGCAGCGCGTGCGGGACGTACTTCTGCGGGTTGGGCGCGTACGTGGCCTTGCGCAGCAGCTCGCGCGCCTGCGTGCCGGGGAGCATCTCCAGGGGCACCTTGCGCTCGCCACAGCGCAGCGAGCAGGTGCGCTCCTTCGCGTCCACGGACAGCTCCGAGTGCACGCGCAGGTCCACGCCCTGGTAGTCGGCCGTGCCCTTGGGGTTGAAGAAGCGCGGGTCCATGAACAGGGTGCCAGGCAGGAAGCCCGGGGGACGCGGCACGACGAGGAGCTGCTTGCCGTCGCCGTAGAAGAGCTGCTCGTCCAGGTCGTCCGTCTCCTCGCGGGGCACGGAGACGACGTAGTGGCCCTTGCCGTCGGTGCAGACGGAGGTGGCTTCCAGGAGCATGCGCTGCCCCAGGTTCTCCGCCTTGCCCCAGGGCGGTTCGACGGCGACGGAGGTGCTCGAGCCGAGGAGCACCGCGACGGTGAGGACGCTTTGGAGGTTCATGGTGTTCGGGCGCGGGGCTAGAGGTGCTTCTTGAAGTAACGGGTGGCGGCCTTCTCCTGGTTGGAGGCCTCCGGGGTCGTGGTCCACACGAAGCGGTCCGCTTGCAGGGCCGGCTCCAGCGCGTCGCCGAAGCGGCAGTCGATCCGCTGGAGGCGGGCCTTCACCGTGCGGCGGGCTTCCTCGGACGTGGCGCACATGGCCTTCAGCGCGGTGAGCGGGAAGGCGCAGTAGCGGGTGATGTTCGCGTCCTTGAGGAGTTCTTCGGTGACGGAGGCCCAGTCGATGGTGCCCGCCACGGTCGTGGCGCAGGCGGTGTTCATCGCCTGGAGGGCTTCGGTGTAGCCGGTGTCGTGGACGGCCTCCTCGGCCTTGCGGTCGAAGGCCATCAGCTTCGCGAGCTGGCCGCTCTGGGTCTGCTGCTGGTGCTGGGCGTAGACCTCCTCCGGCTTGAGCTTCTGGGAGCGCGCCTCGTCGTACTGGACGGTGACGCCGTTGCCGGGGCCGCCAGGGAAGTGCAGCTCCGCGCGCGGGCCCACCAGGGTGAACGGCGAGTAGCTCCGGCCGTGCCACTGGGTGGTGTAGCTCAGCCGCGAGGTGCCGACGCTGCTCCAGTCCTTGAGCGTGTACGGCAGCACCAGGCCATCCAGCACGGAGCCGGTGCCCTGGATGCGCACGAGGAACTTCTTCTGTTCACGGGGCGTGAGCGGCACGAGCGCCACCAGCTCTCCCTGCGGACCCACGAACACCTTGCCAGCTTCCACGGGGGCCGCGGCCCGGGCGGGCAGGGTGCCCAGCACGGCGCAAAGCACGGCCATTGCGACGACGACTCTCACGCGATTCCTCCCCCTCATCCCTTGCGCGAACACGGCAGTGTTCATGCGCTCGGACGGGTCCAGCTCACAGGCTCAGATCTACTTCGTGCTTCTGACATACCTTCTCGACCTTGCGCTGCAGCGATTCGGGAAGCTTCTCCCACTCCGAGCGGGCAAGGCCCAGGTTCTTCTGTCTGCAGCGAAGTTCGGTCAGCAGCAACTGGGCGTTCAGATTGTTTCCGTCGTTGATGCTGCGCTGCGCTTTGCGCACTGCCTCTTCCACGTTCCCGCTCGAGAGGGCTGCCCGCGCCTGCTGGAGGGCTTCGGCCGAAAGGTCATTGGGCGGAGCCGTGGGCGGATACTTCTTCGTCGTGGCGGCCACCGGCGGCTTCACCGATGGTTTCACCGGGGCGATGGGCGGGGGG
>SECN01000566.1 GCA_004173515.1 Myxococcaceae bacterium
CCACCCAGCACGCGGAGCGGCTCAGGTTGCCCACGCCGCCGAAGAAGGACGGCGCGTGCTCGAACTCCGGGTCGATGGCGCGGCTGTAGTGCAGCTTCAGCTCGCCCGACTGCGGCTGCGCGGAGGTGTTGCGCACCTGGAGGGTGTAGGCGAACTCGAAGCCGTCGCGCGGCCACAGCACCGTCTTGGTGACCTCCCACGGGCCCTGGCGGCCGGTGAAGACGACGGTGCCCCCGTTGTCGGTGGGGTTCTCCTGCACCGCGTAGCGGGTGTTCGCCGCCAGCGGCGCGCCGCCTTCGATGGTCACCGCGAGCGGCAGGGGCTGTCCGGCCACCGGGTGCGCCACGTTCATCTGCGGCGGCGGGGGGATCTCCTTGCCGAAGAGCTTCTCGAAGCCCTCCTTCACGGTGAGCGACTGCTGCTCGCGCATCTTCACGCCCTGGAGCACGGCGGAGGTGAGGCCGGCGCCCTCGGAGGAGAAGGTGTACTTGACCTCCGGGCGGGCCACGTCGGCGGTGCGCACGGGGGGCGGAGGCGCCTCGCCGGGGGTGCCCGCGGTGTCACCGGTGGGCGTCCCGGGAGGAGGCACGGCGGCGACCGCCGGGAGGCCAGCGTCCGGGGCGGCGGCCATCTCCACGCCACCGTCCGTGCCCACCGCGTCCGTCGACGTCTTGGGGGCGAAGAAGAAGGTGTAGGCGGCGGTGGCCGCGAAGGAGAGGGCGAGCGCCAGGAGCAGTCGCTTCTGTGAATCGTTGGACTGGGGCGACAGCGGGTCGTTCGTCATGGATTTCCCTCTGCCGGCGGCGGAGGGCCGGGGGGCAGGCGGAAGCAAACCGTCAGGGGACGGGATCGAATCCGCCGGGGTGGAATGGCTGGCAGCGCAGCAGGCGCCAGACGGTGAAGGCGCTACCCTTGAGGCCGCCGTGCTTCTCCAGCGCCTGCATGGCGTAGGTGGAGCACGAGGGATGGAACCGACACGCCTTCGGCAGCAGCGGCCCCAGGAACCGCCGGTAGAAGCGGATGGGCAGGGCGATGACGAAGGCGAGTGGACTCATGGGGCTGGCTCTTTCGGGGGCACGGCTGGTGCCGGAAAGAGCCGTTGCAGCTTACGGGTGACGCCGTCGAACGCACGGGAAACTTGCGCGAAGGAAGCCTCCTTCGCCGAGGAGCGAACGACCAGGACTACGTCGAGACCGGGCGGCCATTGCGCGCGGCGCTTGCGGAACAGCTCGCGCAGCACCCTGCGAAGACGCGCGCGCACCACCGCGTTGCCCACCTTGCTGGAAACGGTGAGCCCCACGCGGGAGTGCGCCCGGTTGTTGCGTTGGACGAGCGCCAGGAGGCAGTCGGACGGTAGCTTCTGACCGCCCTCCTGGACCTCCAGGAACTCACGTCGCTGAAGCAGGCGACAGGCCTTGGGGAAGCGCTCGCCGGTTGCCTGAGGCACCCGCGGCGCCGCTCCCTCGGCCATCACTCGTGCGTCCAGTTACTTCTTGAACGACGACACCACCAGGCGCTTACGGCCCTTCGCGCGGCGGCGCTTGAGGACATCCCGGCCGGACTTGGTGCCGTTCCGCTTCCGGAACCCGTGGGCGCGATTGCGCCGGATCTTCGACGGCTGGTACGTGCGCTTGGACACGACTACTCCCTGAGAGCTGAAGGCGGCGCCCGAGACTCCCGGCGCGACCCGTACATTGGAAAGGGGGCGTCCGTAACCCTATTTCCTGGACAAGTCAATCACAGGATCACCCTGCCCCATCCCTGTTGCACGGGGATGGGTGGACGCGGGCGATCATGTGGGAAAAGGGGGGAGGGGGCAAGGAATGCGATCCACCCTGTCCCAGCACGGGGAGACCGCCCCTTCTTTGACCGCCCTTGAATCCGGGGCTGACAATCCTTTCGGGTCCAACGTCGCTTCAACGGACGCGGGACTGCTTCCGAAACCCACGGAATTGAAAGGGAGTCCTTCATGAAGACGATGGCCGGAGTTCTTGTCGTGGCGGTGATGGTGCTGACCGCCTGCGGTACGTTGCCGGGGGAGCAGCAGGGCCAGGAGCCCCAGGCAACGGCGTCCAATCCCAACCTCCAGGCCCAGGAGGCCTCGCTCGCCAGGGACTGCACGGTCACCATCGAATGCGCGGACGGGACGCCGCGCACCTGCAGTGGCACCGCGGGGGCGTGCTCGGCCAGTGGATCCGGAAGTGGCAGCGTGACGTGCAACGGGGTCACGACCTCCTGTTCCATCATCATTGAAGAGCCCGTCTGTTCCTGCCGCAGCGACCTGTGCTGCAACCGCCTGTGCCTCAATGATCCGGACTGCCGGCTCGTTCCCCAGGATCCGACCCCCTGATGCGCTGACGGCCACGGCGCCCAGGGCTGGACCCCGGCAGTGCATCCGCCGGGGTGTTGCTCCGGATCCGAAGCGCACCGGCACCCATGCCGTGGGTGGATCCACGACAGATCACTCCAGGAGGGTGAACCCCTGGGAACTGTTGGGCTTCTGGCCGGTTCCTTGATCGCCCGGAAACCCTCTGTTAGCACCGCCGGACGCCCGCTGGTTCTCCCCTCCGCACCGTCCTTCGAGCCTCCGTGTGAACGCCCTGGCCACTCAAGTCCCACCGTCGCTGCCCAGTGCCGGAGTCATCTGGACCCGCACGCTGGAAGCCATCCGCCAGGAGGGCCTCCACTACGCGTTGACGTGGCTGGAGCGGATGCCCCCCCTGGAGGTGCGCGAGAACGCCCTCGTCCTGGGCGTGCCCGACCGCTTCTTCCGCGACTGGGTGGATGACCACTACCGCGCCATGCTGGAGACGCACCTGTCCCGGCTGGAGCCCTCGCTGGGCCGCGTCGCCTATGAGGTCGTCGCCGGTCCCCCGCCGTCCGCGAACCTGCCGCCCGCCCCCACCGTGAAGGTGAACTCCGCGCGGCCCTCCCGCCTCAACGCGCGCTTCACCTTCGACACCTACGTGGTGGCGGACAGCAACCAGCTCCCCGCCGCGGCCGCGCAGGCCGTGGCCCACCGCCCGGGCCACAACTACAACCCGCTCTACATCTACGGCGGCACGGGCCTGGGCAAGACGCACCTGCTCCAGGCCGTGGGCAACCACATCTGGGAGAAGGACCCCACCCAGCGCGTCGTCTACCTGTCCAGCGAGCAGTTCACCAACGAGTACGTGGAGAGCGTGCGCGAGCACCGCATGACGGACTTCCGCCGGAAGTTCCGCGAAGAGTGCGACGTGCTGCTCATCGACGACATCCAGTTCCTGGGCAAGCGCGAGGAGACGCAGAAGGAGTTCTTCTACACCTTCGAGACGCTCTTCAGCCTCAACAAGGCCATCGTGCTCACCAGCGACATGGTGCCCGCGGAGGTCCCCGGCATGGAGGACCGCCTGCGCAGCCGCTTCGCCATGGGCCTGATGGCGGACATCCGCGAGCCCACCTACGAGACGCGCGTCGCCATCCTCCAGAAGAAGGCGGAGCAGGAGGGCCTGAACCTGCCGGACCCGGTGGCGCACTTCATCGCCCGGCACGTGCAGAAGAACGTGCGTGAGCTGGAAGGCGCGCTCGTGAAGCTGTCCGCGATGCACAGCCTGACGCGCCAGCCGGTGACGGAGGAGTTCGCGGCCCAGGTGCTGCGGGACATCCTGCCCGCGCAGCGCACCGTGGACGTGGAGGCCATCCAGCGCGAGGTGGCCCGCTTCTACAAGCTGACCGTGGAGGCGCTGAAGGAGGACCGGCGCCACAAGGCCCTGGCCCACGCGCGCCAGGTGGCCATGTACCTGAGCCGCAAGCTGACCAAGAGCTCGTTCCCGGAGATCGCGTCCCGCTTCAACAAGGACCACTCCACCGTCATCTCCGCCGTGCGCAAGGTGGAGGGCCTGCGGGAGACGGACCCCAGCGTGCACCGCGACCTGTCGGAACTGGAAACGAAGCTCGGCGGAATGTGACGGGACCTCGACTTCGTCAGACTGTCTTCAACCCGGTCCCCCGGGTCCTGAACCGGAACGCCGGCCGGAGCGTTCCTTTAGCGTCTCCCCCTCCCGCCATGTCCCTTCCTTTCTGGTCGCGTCTGCTGTGTCTGCCTTTGCTGTCCCTGGGGCTCTCCGGCTGTGGTGAGTCGGGCGTCCACACCCGGCTCGTGTTCGCCCTCCAGCCGGCGCTCCTCGCCAGCAATGTGTCCCCAGCCGCTGGCGTCCGGGCGATGGAATCGCCGCCCTCCCTTCCCAACATCGACTCAGACGATGGACTGTCCTTCCAACTGGAGGGCGCCAGCGCGACGTTGGCCGACATCCGTCTGCGATTGGGCGGAGGCCTGGGCTGTTCGGAGGTGAGGGACTCACTTCCCGACGGCACGGATTGCGTGGAGAGCGAAGGCCAGGCAACGGTCACCCTCGCCGGCCCGGTCTCCGCCAACCTGGCGACGGGGGAGCTGACTCCCGCGTTGGAGATTCCTCCCGGCACCTACCGGCGGGTCGACTTCACACTGGCGGGCACCGGCTTCAAGGCCCACACGCGCCACTTCCAGGAGTCGAAGGCCTGGAACATGGACCTGACCCTGCCGGCCGGTGAGTCGCTGCGCTTCGAGTCCGCGTCCGACGTCGTGGTGAAGGAAGCCGGCTCCCTGCGCGTGGTGTTTCAACAAGACACGTGGCTGCGGGAGCTGCCCCTGGCGTCGTGTTTCCAGAAGGGAGACCTGACCCGGGCGGACGCGGATGACATCCTCCTGGATGAAGCTCGCGGTGAATGCCAGGGCGCCGGGGAACACGTGCGAAACAACCTCCGCGCCCATGGTGGAATGAGCGCCCACCCGTTCTGAAGCTTTCCGGGATTGAGGGGCCCGGAACAGCGAGGCCCATCTCAATCCTGTCGCACCCACCCGAAGCGCTGGTCGAGGTAGTTCAGGAAGAACACCCACAGCAGCGGACTCACCACGCCCAGGACGATGCCGGCGATGGCCTGCCCCCGCCGCCCGATGGGCGGATGCGCCCGGGTGTTCACACGCATCAGCCCCACCACGCCGCACACCACCGCGACCGGCGACAGCAACGGCATGAACACGCTGCTGAGACCGAAGTGGAAGGCGTGACGCGCGGTGGGATTGTTGCGCAGCCGGTTCCACATCGCCGCCAGCACGCCAGGCGTCACCGGCAGCCGGAAGAAGAGCCGGTTGCGCACGTCGCGGTGGATCTGGATCGCGACGAACAGGAAGAGGGCCCCGAACGTCAGCGAGTCGACGCGGAAGGCCGGCGCCAGGAAGAAGGCGACCGATGCCAGCACGACGGGGGTCGCCACCAGCGCATGCCGCGCCCAGGGCTTGCCCAGGAAGAAGGCGCCGCCCACCGGCACCGCCGCGAGCCCCAGCGCCGCGAACAGCAGGTCCGTCCGAGAGAGCGGCCTCCCGGACGCGAGCGAGACGAACACCCCCAGCAAGAGGGCCAGGGTCATCATCCCCACCGTCCAGGCCCAGGAGTCACGCCGGCCCCAGTGCTCCAGACGGAAGGCCTCCAGGTAGTCCACCTCCGGGCGCTTCGAACAGGCGACGCAGAAGATGCGCCCCTCCCCCAGCGGGAACCTGACGCAGTCCGCGCAGACGAAGGCCCCACAGCGGGAACACGTGCCGCCCGCGAGCACTTCGGGGTGGACGGCGCAGCGCGGCTGCGCGGAAGGAGGCACTTCCAGGGACATGGCCGCAGTGTCTCACGGCGAGCACCCTCCGCCACCCCGACGCCCACCCGGTCGCCTTCCGGCTTACAGGCTCCGGGGCGCGTGTTAAGCGCGCGAGGCACTGTCCTGAACCGAGGAGGAACCTTGTCCCGATTGAAGGCCCTCGCCGCCGCGGCCCTGTTGCTGGGGTCTCCGGCGCTCGCCCAGCAGCCCGAGGCGAAGCCGTTGGAGCCCGGCCGCGAAAACCTGGCCATCCCGTATGAGAAGTACACGCTGCCCAACGGCCTGGAGGTCATCCTCTCCGTGGACCGCAA
>SECN01000567.1 GCA_004173515.1 Myxococcaceae bacterium
GCAACTCGCGCAGGAGGTGTAGCAGCGCCTCCATCTCGTCGGCGCCCAGCCCCGCCGACGAGATGGAGGCGCTGCTACACCTCCTGCGCGAGTTGCCCGACGGCTGCCCGGAGCAGCGTCGCGCGGAAGGGCGCCTCGCCCAACTGGTGCGGCCGCACCTGGTGCGCGCGGCCGCCGCCGTCGCCCGGGAATGGAAGGTGCCCGCCGAGGACCTGGAGCAGGAGGGCCTGCTGGCCACGTGCAGGGCGTGGCGCGACTTCACCCCGGGCCGGGTGCCGGGCCGCTGCCTCTACCCGGCCTACGTGCTGCGCCTGGCGAAGCAGGCCATGGTGCGCGCGGCCACGGCGGAGCGCAGCGCCGTCCACGTCACCCGGCACGCGCGCCGGAAGCTGGCCAAGGCGAAGAAGGCGGCGCGGGCGGAGGGCGTGCCGGTGTCCGAGGCGCTGCGTGCGCAGGGCCTGGACGAGGCCGCCGTGCTGACGCTGGGGGAGGGCTCCATCTCCACCGTCTCCCTGGACCAGCTTCTGGCCGGCGGGGATGCCCGGGAGGACGGCGCCGCGGTGAACGCGGAGGTGCGGCTGGGGTTGGTGGACACGACGTCCGCGCGCTTGGTGCACGCGGCGCAGCGAGAGGCCGCGCTGGTGGCGCTGCACCGGCTGCCCCGCCTCCAGCGTGTAGTGCTTCAGGCCCTGGCGGGGCTCGGCCGCGCCGGCGGACTGGAGTCCACGGAGCGGACGGTGGCCCAGGAGCTGCGCCTGCCGGTGGCCCAGGTGCACAAGCTGCACGCGCAGGGGCTGAAGCATCTGCGCGCGGCGCTCGATGCCCTGGGGCACGGGCCGGAGCTGCCCGCGCGCGAGGCCGGGGCGGTGCGCCGGCCGCGCGCGGCCGCGCCCCGGGACGCGCGGCCGCGTGCGGTGGGGCAGGGCGCCCAGCTCGGGTTGTCGCTTCCTACCGTGGAGTCCCGGCGCCCTTCGGCCTGGGGCGCGTAGCCGTGCCCGTCATCGTCGCGAAGAAGGCCGGCACGTGCACGGCTGCCGGGTGCGGCGGGCGCGTGCTGAAGGGCGAGTACGTGGAGTACTCCGCCGCCACCGGCACGCGGCACCTGGAGTGCGCGGGCGCGGAGCAGGGCAGACGCCCTAACCTCAAGGCGGGGAAGTGCCGGTGCGGCGCCACGGTGGCGCCACGCGAGGGCTCCCTCTCGTTGAAGGAGACACCGCGCGCGGGCCGCTTCCGGAAGCAGTGGCTGGTGCTGTGCCGCCGGTGCGGCGGATGACGGGCCGTCAGTCCAGGTCCTCCAGCGCCAGCTCCACCTGCTCGCGGTAGAGCGGCACCACTTCCACCGCGAGCAGCTCCTCCAGCAGCTTCCGCGCTCCGGCAGTGTCTCCTGCGCGCGCCAAGTCTCGCGCCCTTCTCTCCGTGAACGACAGCCGAATGGAGCCGTCTCGGATGCGAGCCCGGGCTTCACGTAACAGGGAGGTGGCGGCACCCACTTCCTTCACGGCCGCCTGTGCGTGGGGTGTTGGTATCCCCACCTCGCGAGCTGTGCGCAGCAACAGTTCTTGCACCTCGGAGGTGAGCGTCAACGTCTCGCCCGCCTCTACCTGAGCCGCGAGTGCCCTCACCGGATCCCAGTCAATGTCCTCGGACATGCTCACTGGCCTCCTTTCTGGCGGCGGCACTTGTCGCGCGGCCACTCACCCTTCTGCCCTTCGCAGCTCCGGAAGCAGTCGTAGCAGGACCCCAGCCAGTCTTCCTCCGTGCACGTCACGTAGGTTTCCATGCAGCGGCGCTTCCACTCCGGCAAGTCCGGCTTGGCCAACTCCATGGCCAGCTTCGCGGCGAAGAGGATTTCCTCCGCCTCCAGCTTCGTGGCGCCGCAGCGCTCCGGCGACAGCGGGTGCGTCTTCACGCAGCAACTCACCGTGGAGTCCTTGGGCGTGCACGGCGTCTGGGCGTGCGCCGTGCCGCTACGTCCCGTTGGCGCCAGGGCGAGCGCGAGGACCACCAGCATTCCCCAGGAGGGGGTGTTCTGCTTGTTCATGCATGGCGGTCTATACGGTTTTGCGTGGCCGACGCATCACCCTTGAGAGGTAGGCCCGGGGCCGCGCGTGCTGGCCGGCCCCAGGGCGACTGCTACGCGATGAAGGCGGGGAACTCGTCGCCCGGCTTCGGCACCAGCTCCAGCACGTCGCCCACCTTCGGGGCGAAGTCCTCGCCCGGGAAGCCGATGAAGAGGGGCGTCTCCTCCGCCGGCATGACGTCCGTCACCTCGGCCGTGGCGCTGGTGCCCTGAATGCGCACGGTGTCCCCCGGGTGGATCGCGTCCAGCCCACGCTCCACGGCGAGGTAGAAGCCGCCGCCCTCCTTGTCCTCCACCAGCCCCGCCACCTTCACGGAGCGCAGCGGGGTGGCAGCGGCAGGGGTGACGGGCGTGGCGGCCCCGCGCGTCTCGTCCACCAGCGGCGGGCTGCTGGGCGGGGGCGTGGCCTGCCGGCGGTGCGCCGCGCGGAGGGCATCCAGCTCCACCTTGGCGCGCGACGCCTCCAACTCCTCCTGCGTGCGGAGGACTTCCTGGAAGCGCACCTGGGAGCGCAGCGCCTGCACCTGGGCGACGAGCGCGTCACGTTCCTTGCGCAGCAGCTCCTCCGCCGTCTCCGCCCGCTCCACGCGGATGCGGACGAGGACCTCCACGGCGCGCCAGGCCCGGCGCTCGCGCATCGTCACGTCCTCCCATTCGGGAAGGAGGTTGCCGGCGCCGTCGTGCCTGTCCAAGGCCTCCAGGTAGGCGTCGTGCAGCCGCCGCACGTCGCGGCCATCGCGCTCCAGGTGCTTCAGTCCAATCCCTGCTTTGGTCGTTGCTTCCATGGTCCTGCCTCCTGCTGATGGTGGTGCTGGGTGAGCCCGCGCGGGAGCCGCGCGGGAGTGAAGTTGGGGGAAGCCTCAGACGGCGCGGTGGCCGCGCGTGCGGATGACGGCCTCGTAGTCGAGGCCCTTGCCGCGACTCCAAGAGAGCGTCTCCAGCCCCGCGTCCTTCATCTCGGTGAGCAGGACTTCGAGCTGCGTCATGAGGTCCTCGAAGGGCTGGCCCGGCGGGCGTGGCGTGGGCGTGCTTCTGGGAGGCGGAGGCGTCGTCGACATTGCTTCCTCGTGGGTGACGGCCACCGCGGAGGCGGTGACGGGGTTGATGGGCTCGTAGCCGTGGCGCGCGAGCGCCTTGGGCCAGTGCGACTCGTGGCGGTCGAGGACGACGCAGGGGACGCCGCTGTGCTTCGCGGCGTCGGCCCACTGCTCGATGACGGCGCGGCTGGGCACCATCTCCGCGAAGATGAAGAGGACGTCGAAGCGGACCGCGCTGACGGCGGCCGTCATCCGCGAGCGCATCTCCTGGTGGCCCTCGACGACGAAGCCCCAGCGCGCGAGCTTCTTGCCCAGCGTGCCCTGGACGAAGCTGGCCACGCCGCCCACGACGAGGGCCCGCTTCATCGGGTGCGCGCGGGCAGGCATGGTGGGCAGTGCCTTCGCGCGCGCGGCGGGCGAGGACAATCCCTCGGAGGTGGCAGGCGTGACGCAGGGCATGGCGGGCGCGTCCTTGGCGGGGGCGTGGTGGCGGGAACTCAATGGGTGCCCGCCGCGTGGATGAGGACGGAGCGGGCCGGAGCGCCGAGCCGCTCCAGCGTGGACTCGATGAGCGGCAGGTAGTCGTCCTGGACGAACGCGGCGGCGAACCTGTCGGGCGCCTCCAGGACGAGCATGTCGCCGTCCAGCGTCGGGTTGAGGCGCGCGAGCTGCTCGGCCACGTGGTGCTTGCCGTCCACGTGGAGCGTGGCCAGCACCAGGCCCCAGGTGGCGCCGGCTTCGGTGTTGGGCAGCGTCGGCGCGGCGACGGGCTCGGCGGGGGCGTCCTGCTCCGGCACGTGCCGGCGCCAGACGTCCTGGGCCACGAAGGCC
>SECN01000568.1 GCA_004173515.1 Myxococcaceae bacterium
CGGCGGTGGTGGTGTCGGAGCGCTCGGGGTGGCGGGTGGAGCGCGATGACGGCTTCGGTCTGGCGGTGTCGCTGCCGGAGGGCTGGCGGCGGGAGGACGACGGGCGGGGACGGCGGGCCTTCTCCAACGGATTGATGGGCCTGGGTCGGGCCACGCTCGCGGCGGAGGCCATCGAGGCGGGCGAGCCGGGGGATGGCTCGGCGCAGGCGCGGCACTTCCGGGACGAAGCGCTGGTGCCCGGCGTGGCGGGGCCGGAGGGGCGCACGGTGTCCGTGGGCGCCCTGGAGCCGGCGTCCCTGGGCGGCAGGCCCGCGCAGCGGATCCGCGGGGAGCTGGAGGGACCGGGGGGGCGCACGCACCTGGTGGCGTGGTTCGTGCCCCGGGGCGAGTGGGTGTACCGGCTCGTCCTCACCTGGCCCCACGCCTATTCCGCCTACGGCCGGGTGGTGGATCGGATGATGGCGGACGTGCGCTTCGAGGAGCCGGCGGGGCTGCGGATCGCCCGCGCCCGGGCGCTGCTGGTGCCAGGGGTCGCGGGGCCGCTGCGGGAGCTGGGCCATGCGCTGCGGCGGTGGGGGCTGCCGGCGGACGCGGTGGAGCCCCTGGTCTCGGCGGTACGGCTGGCGCCGACGCACGTCGAGACGCGGGTGGAGCTGGCCCGCGCGTTCTTCGAATCCGGGCAGGTGGAGGAGGGCTGTCACGCCGCGGAGGAGGCGCGCGTGTACGGGCCGTCCGACACGGGGGCCATGGAGGCGGGGGTGCGGTGCGAGCTGGCGCGAGGGGACACGGCGCGGGCCCTGCTGCGGCTGGAAGAGGCCCGCCGCATGGATCCGCGCGATGCACGGCTGCGCGCGGCCGAGGGCGCACTGAAGGCGGCGCTCGAAACGCCCGGGCCGTAGGCGGGGCGCCGCGATTCCTGGCGGCGCGTCCGCCCATGCGGAGGAGGAGCGCCGAGGCCCGGCTTCAGCACCCCGAACTGTTCTTTCACTCGGGAGAAGAGCGCCAAGGCCCGGCTTCAACGCCAACCAGAGTGTTCGCCCGCTCGGAGAGGAGCGCCGAGGCCCGGCATCGGCGCCCACCGGGCTGTCCGCCCACTCGGTGAGGTGCCGAGGTCTGGCTTCAGCGCCACCCGAACGGGCGCACCAAGAGCCCCGCGCTCAGCATCGCTTCGTCCCGCCGCGCGAGTCCCGCGTCCCCGTGCACGCCCGTGGCCGCGAGGCGCAGGGCCACCGGCGCGTCATCGACCGCGAGGAGCACGTGCTCCAGCGCGACCTCTCCTCGCGCGCGGAAATGGGAGCCGCCGTCGAAGTCGAAGCTCCAGCCCGCGAGCCCCGTCGCGCGCAGCGCCCACCGTCCATCCCGTGTCTCCCAGCCCGTGTCGAGCAGCAGCGACGTGAAGGGCGACAGCTCGTGTCGGGTGCCGTCCCGGTCGTGGCGCAGGGTGTGGCTCGCGGCGGGGCCCACGGCCAGCCAGCCCCACTCGGTGTTCGTGCGCGCGGGGTCCAACAGCAGGCCCACGCGCCCGGTCTCCAGCGTCCAGCCCGGCCCCTCCCAGACGCGCCGCTCCAGGTGGGCCGCGCGCACCGCGAGGGCCACGTCGAAGGGGAAGGGGATGCGCACGGGCCTCCCCAGGGACACGAGGAGCGAACCCTCGTCGACGTGACGTCGCAGCAGGCCGTCATACCCGGTGAAGCTCAGGGCCTTGCGCGTGCCTCCCCAGGCCTCCGTCATGAGCAGGCGGTGGGAGTCGAACCAACTGGAGTCCCCCTTGCTGTGGCTGGAGCGCACCACCCTCACGAGGATGCCGGTGCGCAGGCTCAGGGCGGCATCCTGGTCCTGCACATGGAGCGCGGAGCCCAGCACCCAGCCGGTTCCGGGATCGAAGCAGGTGGGGAACGTCTCCCCGGCGTCCGTGGAGCCCTCGCAGGTTACTTCTGGAGAGGGCAAGGTGCTCAGGAGCAAGGCCAGCGCGAGCGCGACCATCCCCGCGCCTATTCCTTCCCGCCGTGTGCCGCCGGAGCATCACGCCGCGCCGGAGCCCACAGGGAGAAGCGCAGCCCCGCCTGCGCGGACCACTCCCAGCCGGCGGGCGCGTACGCCAGGTCGTCGCGCCACGTCCCGCGTCCTTCCAGCGTCAGGCTCACGGGCTGGTCGTTGATGGCCAGGGCGATGAGCTCATAACCCGCCCGGAGCCGCAGCCGTTCCGGGCGCAAGGGCCGGCCCTCCACGCGCTCCGCGAGCAGGACCTTCTGGGCCTCCGCGCCGAAGAGCACGTGGTGGAAGCCGTCCCGGTCCAACGTCAGGTCGCCCTCCAGCGCCGCGCCGGGGACGAGCGTGAAGAAGCCGTTCGTCCTGTCCCGCTCCACCGAAGGCCCGGCGCGCACGCGCACGTAGGACACGAGGTCCCTCGAATGCCACAGGTCCAGCGTCGCGTGCGTGGAGCCCAGGGTGAGGAAGTCCGCCTTCACGTCCTCGCGGCGGACCTGCTCGGCGTGGAGCACCTCCAGCCAGAAGCCCAGGTTGGCGAAGACGTCGAAGCGTCGGGGCCGGCCGTAGAAGGTCGTCACGCGGAAGAGCGGTTCGTCGCGCTCGCTGCGGAAGTCGTAGCGCAGGAGCGTGGCCTCGAAGGACGACGCGTCCCCCAGGTACAGCTCCGTGTCGAGGAGCGTCATGCGGTGCAACTGCCCGGGGTCACCGGGCCACTCCAGGTCCACGCCGAAGTCCACCCGCACGCGGTCGTCGCGGCCCTCGGTTTCACGCAGCCAGCGCGGCGCCCAGGCGCCCCCCAACCGGACGCGCCGGTGCAGGTCGAAGTTGTACTGCAACACCCGCCCGCGCTCGTCGCGGTACCAGCCCGGGGGCGCGTCCGCGATGGCGGGCACCAGCCGATAAGTGCGCGCAATCTCGGCGGGCATCACGTCCAGGCACATGTTCACCCGGTCCAGCGGATTGCCGGTCTCATGCCCCTCCGAGTCCAGCTCCCAGGCGGGGGCGACCCGGCACTCCTGCTTCGACTCGTCGCACTGCGCACGCCACTGGCCCGAAGGCACCGCGGGCGTGGGCGGAAGGCTCAGGCACAGGACCTTTTCATCCGGGGATTGGCGGGGGGAGTTCGCGTCCGGGACGGCCATCTGGAAGGTCCACGCACCCGGAGCCGGGGCCTCCAACGCCTCGGCCAGGGCCTTCACCCGAGCGTCCGCCGGAGCTTCGGGCGGAGCGTCCGCCGGAGCTTCAGGTGCGACATCCGCCGGAGCTTCGGGCGGAGCCGGGGGCACCGCCGCCTCCGGTCTCTCCACCTGCCCGAGCAGGAGGGCACAGCCCAGGGTCACCGCTGAGACCAGCATCACTTCTCCTCGACGAGGGCCCCGCGTCGCCGGCCGCGCGGGTGCACCTTGCGACGGGACGGCCATTACAAGGCCCGTGCCCCTGGCTGGGACACGGGCTTTCGCGGATCTGCCCCGGCCGACTGTGCAGGCGCCTGCACACCGCCTGCACAGTGTGGGGCGCGGACTGACGCGAGAATGGCGCACCCTTCGTCCAGGTCGGTCGACCCGCGAGGGTGGGGGGGATATAAGCCCCCCGGCCCCGTGCCTCGCACGAAGGGCCCGTCCCGGACGACGAAGGAGCACGTGCGCGTGGCAAGCGACGGCGAACAGACACCGCAGCGGGAAGAGACCTTCACCCAGGCCATCCTCGGTGAGGACACCCTGACGACGGCGTGGGCGAAGAAGTGGCTGGCCCTGTCCTTCAGCGCGCGCGTGGTCCTGGCGACCGCGGGCTTCGCGGCACTGCTCTTCGTGCCCTACCTGGGCGCGGTCGGCCTGTGGGACCCCTGGGAGACGCACTACGGCGAAGTGGGCCGGGAGATGATCCAGCGCAGCGACTACGTCTATCCCTTCTGGGAGAACGCGTGGTTCTTCTC
>SECN01000569.1 GCA_004173515.1 Myxococcaceae bacterium
CGGCCCGCGCTGGACCACTTCTCCCAGGTGCAGGGCCAGCCGGTGGAGATGCACGCGGTGGCGGCGGCCTTCTCGCTGGTGGGCGACGACGCCCGGGCGGTGGGCTACTGGAAGCAGGCGTGGGGCGAGTCGCAGGACCGGACCGTGATGCACGAGTACGCGGGCGCGCTCATCCGCCTGGGGCAGGTGCAGGAGGCGCTGCGGCTGCCCGGCGTGGACCCGGCGGCGGCGTTCCGGTGCGCGGAGCGGGCGCTCTTCATCCGGGGCGCCTTCTCGGAGGCCGCGGCGGTGGGCGAGGCCGCGCTCCAGCACGCGAAGGACCCGGGCATCGCCTACGACGCGGCGTGCGCGTTCGCCCGGGCGGGCAACACGGCGGACGCGGTGCGCCTGCTCCAGCGCGCCCAGGCCCTGGGATTCCAGGACGCGGCCTACGCCGCCTCCGACGAGGACCTGGCGCCCCTGCACGGCCAGCCGGCGTTCGAGGCGTGGCTGTCCCAGTTGAGGCCCTCCGCCGCGACCTGAGCGGGAGCCCCGCTCTGGGCTAGAGTGCGCGCCCTCCCGTGAAGCCGCCCTCCCCGTCCGTGAAACCTCCCGATGCACCCGTGCGTACCGGTGACATGCCGGCACCGTCGCAAAGCGCCGGGGACTCGGACGAGGTGTTGATGGAGCGGTTCTGCCAGGGGGATGCGCCCGCGTTCGACGCGCTCTTCCAGCGCTACGCCCGCCCCATCCAGGGCTACCTGGCGCGCCTGACCGGCAGCCCCGCCACCGCCGAGGACCTGGCCCAGCTCACGTTCCTGTCCCTGGTCCGCGCCCGGGGCCGCTTCCAGGAGGGGGCCCGGGTGCGCCCGTGGCTGTACGCCATCGCCACCAACGCCGCGCGGGACCATGCGCGCCGCCACCGCCGGCCGGAGGACCTGACGCCAGAGGGGGAGCTGCCCCTCACCGCCGTGGCGGACACCCCGGAGCCCCGGGACGCGGGCCTGGAGCGCGCCGTGCACCGCGCCCTGGCGCAGCTTCCGGAGGGCCAGCGCCTGCCCATCCTCATGCACCGGTTCGAGGGCATGGGCTTCGCGGAGATCGCCGAGGCCCTGGGCCTCACCGAGAGCGCGGTGAAGGTCCGCGCCCATCGGGGGTACGCGCGGCTGCGCGAGCTGCTCGCCCCCCTTCATCAGGAGACCGCGGAATGACGCCCGAGTGCGAACGCGTCATGGACTTCATGGACGGTCCGCTGCCTCCGGAGCTGGCCTCCCACGCGGCGGACTGCGCGGACTGCCGCGCGCTGCTGGAGGGATTCCATGCGCTGGCGGCGCCGGTGGGACGTGTGCCCCCACCCACCGGCGCGCCCGGCCGCGACGCTCCGTCCCTCCATGAAGCAGCGCCTTCGGCCGCGCCCCTCCGGGACGCCTCGCCCATCAACGAAGCGAAGCTGGAGGAGACCCGGCGCAAGTCGCTGACGGAGCTGGCCGCCGCGCCCCGGCCCACGCCGTGGTGGCGGGACGTGCTGGTGCTGCTGTCCACCTACCTGGCCGTGGGCGCGCTGGGCCTCGCCGTGGTGGGCCGACACGGGATGCTGCTCAACTCCGCGCCTTCCTATGTGGTGGCGGGCGTGGCGCTGCTCATCGTCGCGGGCGTGGGAGGCGGGGCCCTGATGGGACTTGCTCCGGGCCGGAGGCGCTGGCCCCTGGGCGCGGTGGCGCTGGGCGCGGGGGGCGTGGCGCTGGCCCAGCTCGCGGGACGCTCCGGCGCCGAGGCGCGGCCCTTCCTCACCGGCACCCTGGGGTGCATGGGCACGGAGGTGGTCCTGTCGGTGGTGCCCCTGGCCCTGGCGCTGGTGTTCTTGTGCCGCTCCGCCTATCAGCCCGTCCGGGCGCTGGCGGCGGGCCTGTCCTCGGCGGGCGTGGGCATGCTGGTGCTGCACGTGCACTGCCCCGACGGCGCCGCTGACCACCTGATGCTGGGCCACCTGCTGCCGTGGGTGGCGCTGGCGGGCGCGGCGGTGTTCATCCGCTCACGCCTGCCGTCCCGCACCTTCGCGCCCTGAGCCTCCGGGCGCGAGGGCGGGCCCCCTGCCCTACTGGAGCCGCGACAGCGCTTCCTGCGGGAAGGCTCGCGCGTCCACCTTCGCGTGCCACTCCTTCACCTTGCCGTCCGGCCCGATGACGACACCCACCCGGCGCGCGTTGGCGGCCGAGGCGTCATCCGCGGCCCCGTAGGCCAGCCCCACCTTGCGGTCCACGTCGCACAGCAGGGGGAAGTTGAAGTCGAACTTCTTCGCGAAGGCCTGGTTCTCCTCCGGCGTGTCGAAGCTAGGCAGCCGGGCACCGCTCGGACGATGTGTGGAGTGGAGTGCAGCCGGACGGCCCCCTTCAGACGCCGTCACCAAGAAACTTGAAACCCGCCCCGCTCCTCCGTTTAGTAGGGGCTCCAAATGAACAACAGTGACGAACCTCCGCCTGCCCAAGGGCAGCGTGTGCCCGCGCTTCGCGCGTGGGCGAAGCGGAACTTTTCCCGCCTCATCTACTTCCTGCTGGGTGCGTCCAACCGCATCCGCCTGCCGACGCCGTCCGTGCTGCCCATCGCGGGCGCGGTGGTGGGGCTCTACAGCGGCCTGGCCGCGGGCCTCTTCTCCAACCTCATCGGCGTGATGAGCGGCATCACCTTCAGCGCCGCGGAGCTGGCGTCGGCGCTCAAGCCGCAGCGCCTGCGCACGCTGATGGAGTCGCTGTCCTCCGCGCGCTGGCACCTGGAATACGCGCTGGTGGGCGTGCCCCTGGCGTTGGGTGCGTTGCTGCTCGCGCGCGTCATCGAACCGGGCGGGCCGCGCGACGAGGTGAAGCGGCGCCTGCGGCTGCTCGCGCTGCTGACGCTGGGCGGCCTGTCGCTCTACTACCCGCTGGTGGGGCTCGCGGCCGTCAACGCGGTGTTCGGTCACGCGCACAACCTGCCCGCGGCGCTGCCGCACCTGCCGTGGTGGCTGGTGCTGCTGGCGCCCACGCTGGGCGGGCTCGCGGTGGGGCGGCTGCTGCGCGACCGGCCGGAGACGCACGGCCACGGCCTGCCGGAGGTGGTGCGCGCGGTGAAGAGCGGCGCCAACGTGGTGCCGGCGGACCGGGGGCTGCTCAAGCTCATCGCGTCCGCCATCACCATCGGCAGCGGCGGCTCCGCGGGCCGCGAGGGCCCCATCGTCTATGGCGGCGCGGCGTTCGCGTCCAGCGTGGGGCGCGTGCTGGGCTTCAGCCGGCGGGAGCTGTCCATCCTGCTGGCGTGCGGCGCGGGCGCGGGCATCTCCGCGTCCTTCAACGCCCCCATCGCGGGCGCGGTGTTCGCGATGGAGATCATCCTTCGCGAGTTCGAGCTGCGCGTCTTCTCCCCCATCATCCTGGCGAGCGTGGCGGGCACGCTGGTGAGCCGGGGCGTGCTGGACGAAGCGCCCATGCTCAACCGGGTCAACTACGAGCTGGTCAGCGGCCGGCGCTGGGCGGCCTGTGCACGGGCGTGCTCGTGTTCCTGAGCCCCACGGTGTGGGGCAGCGGGCACGACTTCATCAACCTGGCGGCGGCGGGCCAGCTGCCCTTCATCTTCCTGGTGACGGCGTGCGTGCTGAAGCTGCTGGCCACGTCCATCACCATTGGTTCGGGCGGGTCCGGCGGCACGTTCTTCCCGGCGGCCGTCATCGGCGCCATGGCGGGCGGCGCGTTCGGCACGCTGGTGCACTACTTCTTCCCGCTGGCCACCGGGCCCAGTGGCGCGTACGCCATCGTGGGCATGGGCGGCGCGGTGGCGGCGCTCACGCGCGGCCCGCTCACCGGCATGATGATGCTGTACGAGCTGAGCGGCAGCCACGACATCATCCTGCCGCTGATGGTGACGTGCACCATCGCGTCCGCGCTGTGCCACTACCTCAACGGGCACGCAGGTGCGCAGCCTGATGACCCAGGTGGAGGCGTTGCCCGCGGGCACGCCGCTGCGCGCGCTGACGGACCAGTTGCTCACGTCGGAGACGGGCACGCTGCCGGTGCTGGACACCCTGGGCAACCTCTACGGCACCGTGCAGGTGGAGCAGCTGCGCGAGGTGTGGCGGGACGAATCCATGTACCCGCTGCTCGTCGCCAGCGACCTGGCGCGCAAGCTGCCCGCGCTGGCGCCGGACCTGGACCTGGCGCATGCCCTCCAGATGATGGACCAGGAGGACGTGGACGCGCTGCCGGTGGCGCCCGTGCTGGGGCTGGCCCCGTGCGGACTGCTGACCCGCTCGGCGGTGCGCCGCTTCCTCGTCGCGCAGCACACGCGCGCGCACGCGGGCGGCGACGCCCCCGTCGCCCCGACCGAGCTGACGCACTGAGGCGCGTCCGGCCCGGATGGAGACGGGCCGGGGTCTGTCAGGAAAACGGAGGAGCGGGCATCCTTGGGCGCCATGTCCGACCCTGCCCTGTCGACCCTGCGTGCCGAGCTGACGTCCACCTTCCATGACGCCCGCGTGCGTCGGATGGTGGACCTGGGACGCAGCGCCCGCACGGAGCCGCAAGCCCAGGCGCTGCTGGACGCGCTGGCAAAGGGGGACGCCTCCGAGAGGCGCCTGGCCCTGGCCGCCCAGTTCACCCGGCGCGACGGCGTGGCGGTGCTCAAGGCCACGGCGGACGACTCGTTCCGGGTGCGCGCGCTGGCGTTCGAGCTGGTGCCGCTCGCCTGTGATGATGCCCAGGCCCTGGAGGCGCTGCGCATGGCGCACGGCATGCGCCGGGAGCAGTCCCTGCTGCGCCAGTTGGTGATTCGCAAGCGGCACGCGGTCATCGACGCGTACCTGGACGGACTGGCGGAGAAGGGCGACAGCGCCACGTTCTCGGACGCGGTGCCCCTGGCCTCCAAGCAGGGCCTGCGCCGGCACCTGGCACGCGCGCTGGAGCGGCCCAGCCACCGGTTCTGGGCGCGGCTCGCGCGGTATGCCCCGGAGGTGCTGGGCGAGGTGCTCGTCGAGCGGATGCGCGCGGTGACGGGCGAGGCGGATCCGGTGACGCGGATGTACGTGGACTGGGGGCTGGTGCGCCTTTCGGAACAGGTGCCCGACGCGGCGGAGGCGCTGCTGGAGTTGATGCTCTCGCGCGGCATTCCCCCGCACGAAGGCGCGCTGCGGTGGCTGGTGCGGCTGCGCCCCGCGCGCACGCTGGCCCTGCTGCGACAGCATCCCCGCGTCGCCCTGCCCCACCTGCTGTTCGCGAAGGCCCTGGACTCGCTGGACGCGGAGGCGCTGACGTGGATCCTCCAGCGCGACCCGAACCTGCTGGGCACCTCGAAGCACGTGCTGAAGAAGGTGGCGGAGCCCCTGCACCGGACGGTGACGGAGGCCTGGTGCGCGGCGGTGGATGGCTCGCCCCACTGGGGCACGGAGCTCATCGCCCTCATCCAGGACACGGGCGTGCGCGAGCACGTCTTCCAGCGCTGGAGCGCGGCGATGCGCAACCGCGACGGCGTCATCCCCGTGGGCTACCTGGAGCGCCTGCCCGTGGACCTGCGCGAGCGCGAGGCGCGGCGGCACCTGCATGAGGTGGTGGCGCTGGGCACCCGGGCCGAGTCGCGCGTCGTCTACGCGCGGCTGTTGCCCTGGGACGAGGCGCTGGGCGTGCTCCGGGGCTCGATGGGGCATCCCGACGCGGGCATGCGGGGACTCGCGCTGGGCGCGGTGCTGGCCCTGCCCGGCCTGCGTCCGGACGAGCCCGCGTGGGTGGCGCCCGCGCTGGCGCTGGTGCTGGCCCGGAAGAACGAACAGGACCCCGTGCGCGGAGCGATGCTGGCGGCCCTGAACGGGTGGCCCCGGCGGATGTGGCGCGCCGAGCACACCGAGGCCCTGGGCCGCGTCCTGCGCGATGCCCTGGACGCAGCGGACCTGTCGCCCACGACGGCCCTGGCGGCGGAGGTGCTGCTCGTGCGGGCCTTCGGCGCGGACCCCGCATGGGGTGCGCAGTGGCTGGGCACGTTCCTCAAGGAGCGGGGCAGCCTGCGGGATGCGGGGCTGGGCCACCGGCTGACCGACGACGAGGTGCGCCGGGCCGCGCCTTTCCTGTTGTCGCTGGCGAAGGCCTGGGCGGAGCGCGAGCGCGGCGGGCCCCTGCTCCAGTTGGCGCAGAGCCTGGGCAAGCGCGCGGCGCTGGTGCCCGGCCTGTCGGAGTGGCTGGTCTCCGTGCGGGACGTGACGCCGGACGGGCGGCTGGCGGTGGCGCTGACCCAGTGGCTGTCCAGGGAGGACCGGCCCCGCTTCGAGGCCACGCTCGCGGGCGCGATGCGGCGCTGGCGGGACCGGGGCTGGGACGACGAGGTGGTGGCGCTCGCAAGCCGGGAGAAGGAAGGCATCCCCCTGCACCCGGAGCTGGTGGCGGAGCTGGAGCGGGTGGCGCTGCGGCTGGGCAAGCCCTCCGGAAACGCGCTGTGGCTCCTGCGCTACCGCGCGTGCAGGGACTTCGACCGGATGCTGCCCACGCTGCTCAAGCGGGACGAGAGCGCCATCGCCATCCCCGTGGTGCGCGAGTACCTGCACCGGCGGCGGCAGGACCTGCTGGGGCCGTACCTGAGCGCGCCGGCCATCACCGGCCAGTTCACGCCCACGCTGCTGGCGGCGGTGACGCGGCTGGCCGCGCTGGACTGGGCGCCCATGGACGCGCTCCAGGCGATGGCGGACGACAAGCGCCCCGCGGTGCAGGAGCGGGCCCTGCGGGTGCTGGCCCGGTGCGACCAGGGCCAGGGCGTGCCCACGCTGATTGAGTGTCTGGGGGACTCGCGCGCGCGCATCGCCATCTACGGCCTGCGCCGCGCGTTCAACGGCATGCCTCCCGCGCGGGTGCTGGCGCTGCTCGCGGAGGTGCCGCTCGCGAAGGTCACCGTCGCCAAGGAGGTGGTGCGGCTCTTGGGCGAGCTGCGCTCGGACGCGGCCTACGGACGGCTGTTGGAGCTGGACGCGCTGCCTTTGCACCGCGACGTGCGCATCGCGCTGTTGCGCGGGCTGTGGGACCACCTGGACCGCGAGCCCACGTGGGCGGTGTTCGAGCGGGCCGTCACGGGCGACGACGCCATCATGGCCTCGCGCGTGGGGGACATTCCCGCGGACCGGCTCACGGAGGCCCTGGACGCGCGGCTGTCCGCGCTGCTCGCGAAGGTGCTGGCGCGGCCGGAGCCCGACGCGCGCATCGACCTGCTGCGGCGCGCGGCGTTCCTGTCGGTGAAGGACCGGGCGCGGGTGTTCCTGGCCGCGTGCGGCGCCCGGATGGTGTCGCCCTTCGATGACGAGGTGCGCGCGGCGATGGGCGCGCTGGTCCGCCGCGCCGACGAACAGGACCTGCCGCTGATGGCGCGGCTGCTGGAGGCGGTGGTGGCCGACCGGCAGTCGCTGAGCGTGGCGCTGGACTCCCTGCTCCAGCCCCGGGAGCGGATGCGGCCCGTGCCCCTGCGCACGGTGCGACTGCTGGCCGAGGTCGTCCTCACGAAGGACCCGCGTCTGGCGGTGCATCGCGTGCGCTGCGCGGCCATCGGCCTGGAGCCGTTGGTGTTCGCGAGCCACCTGGACGCCATGGGTCAGGCGGGCTGGCTGCACGCGGATGCACTGATGGCGGCCCAGGTGGCGGTGGACCAGTTGCCGATGGAGTCGATGACTGCGGTGGGCGCGCGTCTGGGGAAGAGCCCCATCGCGGAGGTGCGGCGGCTGGCCGTGCAGTGCGTGGTGCGCGACGCGCAGGAGGGACGGGGCTGGACGCCGGAGCGGCTGGAGACGCTCGCCGGGCTCCAGCGGGATGCGTCTCCGCTCGTGGCGGGCGCCGCGCAGTTCGTGTTCCCTCCGAGGGAGCTGTTGAAGACGCCTCGCGCTTAGTGCGCCATGGCTCGCCGGGAGGTGTCTCCTCCCGGCACGTTTCGTCAGGCCTCGCTTCAGTTCAGCGAACGTTCGAGCGGATCCGGAGCCTGGACCGGCGCACCCCGCACGGCCTCGTGCGCGTACTGTTCCAGCATGAGGGCCCGGTGGGCCACGGTGTGCTCGGCCAGCACGCGCTCGCGGGCGCGCGCTCCCAGTTGGAGTCGGTCCGCTTCCGGCATCTCTCGCAGGTACAGCAGCACGTCCTTCGCCGTGCGGGCCACGACCACCTCCTCGCCCAGCGAGAAGACGTCCTCCAGTCCTGGCCATGGGTCGCAGATCAGCGCCGCGCCACACGCGGCGGCCTCGAACAGGTGCGCCCCTGGCGTGTGCTCCGCGCGGGAGAGGGCCAAGGTGAAGCGCTGCGCCGCATGAAAGTCCGGGTGCTCGCGCGCCGCAGGGGCCGCCTGCCGCGTCACGTTGGAGGGCCACGCCGCATCCATCACGGACATGCCCCCGGCGAGGACGAAGCGCCCTTCGGACCCGTCGCGCGCGGCCTCGAACAGCAACGGCCCCAGCAGCGCCCGGCGCTCCGAGGATGCCGGCCCCAGGTGCCCCAGGTCCCAACGCGTGGCCTGCGCTCGCGGCGCGAAGTGCTCCGGGTCCACGCCGGGCAGGAACGTGCGGGCCCGGGCCACGCCCCATTCACGCTCCAGGCGACCGGGCACGGGGCCTCCGCAGGAGCACAGGCAGAGCTGGTAGGCCGCGAGCTGCTCGGGCGTCATCCGTGCTGCGTCTTCGGGGTGACGCTGGCGCAGCGTCCGGGGCGTGTCGCGGTCCCAGCAGACGGTGAGCCCTCGCGCGGTGTCCGTCACCCAGCGGCCCACCTCTGAGACCCGGGGCACGTCCGCGTCCACCAGCACCAGGTCCGCCCGGCGCACCCGGGAACGGAAGCGCGCGTGCAGGTCCGCCACGTTCAGGTAGGGCGTGCGTGAAGCCTCTCCCTCCAGCCACGCCGCTCCGGACAGCGCCTGTTCCAACAGGAGGACCGTGTGGCCCCTGTGTCTCAGCGCCTGAGTGAGCAGCCTCGATGCCGTGCCCCGCGCGCCCTCGGCGGACGCTTCGCACGGCGGACCCAGGAAGACGATGTCCATTCCAACGGGCCTCCTTCACGCCCCGCCCCCAACGGACGGTGGACGCCCGCGCGGCGACGCCAGGGCTATCGCTTCCGGCGGCCCATGAACAAGGCGTCGCCCCCGGGTCCGCGTGAAATCCTCAACGGCCGGACGCCCCTCCAGCCCACGCGAACCGGCCGGACGTCCGCGAGTGGACCGAGGCCCCTCCCTCCAAGGCGAGGAGCCCTGCGTCACGCCGCCGTGAGGGCTTCAGCGGCGAGGTGCTTCCCGCGTCACGACGCCGTGATGACTTCGGCGCAGGGTGAGGAGCCCCCTGCGCGTCACGACGCCCTGACTACTTCGTCGGCGGCGCGGCCTTGATGGGCGGCGTATTGCCAGCCGGCGCTTCGGAGGGCTTGGCCGCTGCGCCCTTGCGCAGCGGGCACGCGACGATGGCGCCCGTGGGGTCGATGGCGTCCTTGCCCTCGTCCACCTTGAGCACCTTGCGGTCCTCGCCCACGACGAACGTGTAGCGCTTGGACACCGTCACCACCGGCATCTTCACGTCGTACGCGTTGACGACCTTGCCTTCAGGATCCGGGATGAACGCGAAGGGCGCCTTCAGCTCCGTCTTGAAGCGCGTCAGCGTCTCCGCGTCGTCCGTGGAGAAGGCCAGCACCTGGCCCTGCACCTTCTCGATGTCCTTGTAGCGGTCGCGGTACGCGGTCAGCTCCTTCGTGCAGCCACCGGTGAACGCCTTGGGGAAGAAGGCCACGATGACGGGCCCCTTCTTCACCATCTCCGACAGCGTGTACGACGTGCCCCCGGTGTCCTTCACCGTGAAGTCCGGGGCGGTGTCGCCCACCTGGGGAATCGCTGCGCTGACCAGTCCGACCACGAGCAGGGGAATGAGCATGGCCGGGACTTAACGGGCCCCGACCACCGGAACAAGCCCGCCCCGCCGCTACGTCGACAACCGGGCCCAGACGGCCACCGCGGCCTCGCGCGACTGCTCGGCCACCACGGTGGGGTTCACCGACAGCGGCCGGCGCGCCCAGACGCGCCACACGCCATCCACCATCACCGCCTCCACGTGCCGGCTGCCCAGCCCGTGGATGACGTGCCACGCCAGCGTCTCCGCCGTCAGCGGCGTGGGCGACAGGTAGTCCATCACCAGCAGGTCCGCGAGCGCACCCTCGCGCATGGGTCCGATGGCCGCCTCGAACACCTGCGACGCCAGCCGGTGCCCGTTGGCCAGGTAGCGCAGCACGTCGATGGTCTGCCCCGCCTCGCGCGAGCGCAGGTACGCCGC
>SECN01000115.1 GCA_004173515.1 Myxococcaceae bacterium
TCCCCGCCGAGCCACAGCTCCCCCACCCCGCCCGGAGGCACTGGAGCCATGGCAGCGTCGAGCACGTACTGCACCGTGTTCGCCAGCGGCCTGCCAATGGGGATGGACGTCGCCCCGGCGGGCACCTCCGTGATGAGGTGCCAGGTGGAGAAGGTGGTGCTCTCGGTGGGACCGTAGACGTGCAGCAGCCGCTCGGGCGGCCCTTCGCGAAGGACCTGGCGCACGGGCCTCGGGTCCACCGCTTCGCCACCGAAGTGGAGCTGCCGCAGGCCATGAAAGGCGTCCGGCGCCTCGGCGGCCACCTGGTTGAACCAGGCCGTGGTGAGGAAGAGGACACGGATGCCTTCGTCCTTCAGCCACGCGGCGAAGGCCCTGGGTGCGAGCGCCGTCTCGCGGTCCACGCCGACCACGCGCGCACCGTTCAGGAGCGCGCCCCAGATCTCGAACGTGGCCGCGTCGAACGAGGCGTTGGACGCCTGCGCTACGCGGTCCTCCGGAACCACGCGGATGAAGTTCGTCTCCATCACCAACCGGACCACGGCCTGATGCGAAACACAGACGCCCTTGGGCGTCCCCGTGGAGCCGGACGTGTAGATGACGTAGGCGGCATCCTCCGGACCGGACGCAGCAGGCGTCGCGCTCGTCAGCTCCGCAGGCGCCGAATCACCGTCGAGCGAGAGGACCCGCACGCCTTCCGAGGGCAGCGCATCCCGCAGCCGCTCCTGGGTCAGCAGCACCCGAGCCCCGGCATCCGCGAGCATCCACGCCAGCCGCTCGCGCGGGTACGCCGGATCCAGCGGCACATAGGTCGCACCGGCCTTGAGGATGCCGAGCATCCCCACGACGAGGTCAACGGAGCGTTCCACGCAGAGGCCCACGGTGGAACCTCGCTGGACACCCAGCGCGAGCAGCCGCTGGGCCACCCGATTCGCCCGCGAGTCCAGCCCTGCATAGGTGAGCGAGTCCTCGCCATAGACCACCGCAAGGGTGTCAGGCGTCCGCGCGGCCTGCGCCTCGAACAGCGCATGCACCGTGGCTTCGCGCGGATACGCGGTCGCGGTGTCGTTCCACTCGACCAGCACCCGGTGGCGTTCGGCCTCGGACAGCAGGGACACATCACCGAGGCGCTGCTCCGGCCGGGCAATCATCTCCTTGAGGAGCATGCGCCAGTGCGACAGCAGCCTCGCGGCGGCATCGCCCCGGATGCGCTCCGGACGGTATTGCAGCTTCAGGCGCAGCGAACGACCCGGCAGCGCCACCGCGGTCAGCGGATAGTGCGTGCGTTCGAAGACAGAGACATCCCGCACCTCCAGCCCGGCCGCGCCACGCGCGAGCGCCGCATCCACCGGATAGTTCTCGAAGACGAGCAGGCTCTCGAAGAGCGGCGTGCCTCGGGGCACCTCGCTCCAACCCTGGAGTCGGGTGAGCGGAACGGGCTCGCGCTGGTTCAACTCCACCAGCACGGACTGGAGTTCACGCAGCCAGGGCAGCAACTCCGTCGCATTACGCACGCGGGTGCGCACGGGAAGCGAGTGGATGAAGAGCCCCACCGCCTCCTCGATACCCGGCACCTCCGCGGGCCGTCCCGCGAGCGTCGTCCCGAACACAGCGTCCTCGCCCCCGCCATACCGCGACAGCAGCAAGGCCCACGCTCCGTGGACGAGTGTGCTCGGCGTCAGTCGATGGCGCCGCGCGAAGTCCTGGAGCGCGGTGGTGTCCGCCTCGCTCAGCGCCAGTTCGTGCTCGCCCGTATCGCCCGCGTTCGCGGCACCACCTTCCGCCGGCAGTGGCGTCGGAGCTTCGATGCCCGCGAGCTGTTCCCTCCAGAAGGACGCCTCCTGCTCCGGGCTGCGCCGACCGCGCCACTCGAAGTAGGCGCGGAAGTCCGCCACGGCAGGCGGGCGCCAGGTCGCGCCACGCGCGATCACCGCGTACGCGTCCAGCACCTCTCCTAGCACCCGCGCCAGGCTCCACCCATCCAGCAGCAGGTGATGGAAGCTCCAGATACACCGCCACGCGCTGTCCCCCAGGTGGATCAACGCCAGCCGCATCAACGGCGCGCGCGACAGCTCGAAGCCGCGAGCCCGGTCCTCACGCAGGAAGGTGTTCAGGGCCTGTGACCGCTCCTCGAAGGAGCGTTCGCGCCAGTCGTGCTCGGTCCACGGCAGCTCCACGCTGGCGTGGATCACCTGTCGAGGTTCCTCCAGGCCTTCCCACAGGAAGGATGTCCGCAGTGCCGGGTGACGCTCCACGACCGCGGCCCACGCGCTCCGCAGCGCACGGGCATCCAGCGGGCCGGCGAGCGTCCAGCCCAGTTGCTCGAAGTACGCGTCCGTGCCGGGCTCCAGCAACACCTGGAACAGGAGTCCGTGCTGGAGCGGCGACAGGGGATGACGCTCCTCCCCTGCTTCCGCGAGCTCCGTCAGCGTCCGCACACAGTCCCGAGCGAGCACCTCGACGGTCTCGCGCGCATGCAGCGCTTCGCTGAAGTGCCACGTCAACTCCAGGCGTCCGCCCACCCCACGGGCCACCACCTCCAGCACATGGCTCCGCTGCCCGTACATGCCCTGAGCAGGGCCCGTGGAACCAGAGGCCAGCGTGAACAACGCCGTGTCCCGCGTGCCCGCATCGAGCTGGCCCAGGTAATTGAAGAGGACCTCCGCAGAGGCATGAGCCTCCCGCAGCGGCGCGGAATCCTCCGCGTGGCGCAGATAGCGCAGCAGACCGAACCCGAGCCCCCTGCCCGCCCGGCGCTCACGAGCAGCACGGACCCGCTCCAGCACCGCCGTGGACTCCGAACCTTCCGGCAACTCCAACCGCACGGGGTACAGCGCGGTGAACCAGCCCACCGTGCGAGAGAGGTCCACATCGTCGAACAACGCATCGCGGCCGTGGGACTCCACGTCGATGCGCAACCGACGCTCCCCGGTCCACCGGGACAGCGCCTGCGCCACGCCCGCGAGCAGCACATCCTCCACGCCAGGACGCGGGCCTGAGGCCGAAGCCCGCAGCAGCGCCCGCGTCACCCCGGGCTCCAGCGTCACCGTG
Source organism: Myxococcaceae bacterium (assembly GCA_004173515.1). Lineage (GTDB taxonomy): Bacteria > Myxococcota > Myxococcia > Myxococcales > Myxococcaceae > Corallococcus. Next base: position 3,049 of record SECN01000115.1, read on the forward strand.
ACGGTGCGCTCCGAGCCCTGGGTGTTCTCCCCACCCTGAAGGTCCCGGGGAAGCAGGGCCACCTCTGGGTTCAGCTCCTCGCGCCAGAAGGGCAGCTCCTCCGCGAGGGCCGCCGACGCCGCATGCGCCTCCAATCGCCGGGCCCACGCCTGGAACGAAGTCGTCTTCGCGGGAAGCGCCACGGACCCGCCACCGCCGAGCTGGCGCAGCGCGGTCTCCAGATCCTCCAGCAGCACGCGCCAGGAGACGCCATCCACCGCGAGGTGGTGGATGACCAGCAGCAGCCGGCCTGTTCGTTCCGCGCCCCGGTCGAAGATCACCGCGCGCACGAGGAGTCCTTCGCGAGGATCCAACCCCGCCTGCGTCTCCGTGGCGAAGCGCTCCATCGCCAAGGCCTGCTCCGGCTCGGACAACCCGGACAGGTCCACCCGACGCAGCGGCACCTCGCGTCCAGGCTCCGCGCACGACTGCTCCCAACCCGCCTCCCCCAGGGTCAGCCGCAGGCGGAGCGCATCATGGTGGTCCACGAGGGCCCGCAGCGCCCGCGCCAGCACTTCGGCGTCCACGAACTCGCGCATCTCCAACAGCAGCGCCTGGTTGAAGTGATGCGCCTCTGGCAGTGCGCGTTCGAGGAACCACCGTTGGATGGGCGTGAGCGGAACGGGCCCTACCACCGGCCCCTGTTCACCCGCGCGTCGCGCGCTCGCCGCCACCTGGGCAAGCCCCGCCACCGTCGGAGACTGGAAGAGCTGCTTCGCCGTGAGGTGGATGCCCGCCTGCCGTGCGCGAGCAATCACCTGGAGCGCGAGGATGGAATCACCGCCCAGTTCGAAGAAGCGATCGTTCGCCCCGATCCGCTCCACCCCGAGCACGCCCGCCCAGATGCGCGCGAGCTGATGTTCCAGCTCACTTCGGGGCTCGACGAAGTCCGCTGCCCCCACGGACAGCCCACGCTCCGGAGCGGGAAGCGCGCGGCGGTCCAGCTTCCCGCTGGGAGACAGCGGTAGCGCGTCGAGGGCGACGAAGGCCGAGGGCACCATGTGCTCGGGCAGCCGCTCGCCCAGGAAGGCTCGCAGCTCCAAGGCCGGCGCACCGGAGGACGAGACCACATACGCCACGAGGCGCCGATCCCCCGGCACGTCCTCTCGCACCGACACGGCCGCGGCCCGGACATCCGGGTGCTGAGACAGCACCGCTTCAATCTCTCCCAGCTCGATGCGGAAGCCGCGCACCTTCACCTGGTCGTCCAGCCGTCCCAGGTACTCGATGGAGCCATCCGTCAGGAAGCGGGCCTTGTCTCCGGTGCGGTACATCCGCGCGCCCGGCGTGGAGGCGAAGGGGTCCGGAATGAAGCGCTCGGCGGTCAGCTCCGGCCGCTGCCAGTAGCCGCGCGCCAGCGGTGCCCCACCGATGAACAGCTCTCCGGGAACACCCGCGGGCACCGGCCGCGAGCGAGAATCCAGCACATACATCCGCACGTTGACGATGGGACGCCCGATGGGAATGAGAGGCCTCTGGTCCTCGCGCATGCAGGACCACGCCGTCACGTCCACCGCGGCCTCCGTGGGGCCGTAGAGGTTGTGCAGCTCCGCGCCCACGCGCGAGAAGAAGCGATCGCGCAGGTCCGGAGGCAGGGCCTCACCACTGCAGAACACGCGCCGCAGGCTCGCGCTGGACTCCGGCAGCGTCGGCTCCTCCAGGAAGGGCCGGAGCATGGACGGCACGAAGTGCAGCGTGGTGATGCGCTCGCGCTCGACGGTGTCCGTCAGGTACGCGGGCTCCCGGTGGCCACCAGGACGCGCCATCACGAGCCGTGCGCCCGTCATCAGCGGCCAGAAGAACTCCCACACGGAGACGTCAAAGCTGAACGGCGTCTTCTGGAGGACGCGGTCGCTCGCGTCCAGACCGTAGGCCTCCTGCATCCAGTGGAGCCGGTTGCAGATGGCCGCGTGCGTGTTCATCGCCCCCTTGGGCCGCCCGGTGGAGCCCGAGGTGTAGATGACGTACGCCAGCCCCCGCCCCTCCACGGCCACGTCGGGACGCTCCGCACGCTCGCGCGCCACGGCGTCCCAATCCGAGTCCAGGCACACCACCGCCGCGCCACCGTGAGGCAGCCCCGACGCGAGCCGGGCCTGGGTCAGCAGCACCGGCGCCGCCGCGTCCGCGAGCATGAACTCCAGCCGTTCGCGCGGGTACTCCGGGTCGAGCGGAACGTACGCCCCGCCCGCCTTGAGGATTCCGAAGAGCCCCACCACCAGCTCCAGCGATCGCTCCAGGCACAGCGCGACCAATCGGTCCGGGCCCACGCCCAGGGTACGCAGGTGGTGCGCGAGCTGGTTCGCACGTCGGTCCAGTTCCCGGTACGTGAGCGCCGCACCCGCGAAGCTCACCGCGACGACATCTGGCGTGCGGTCCACCTGCGCCTCGATGAGCCGGTGCAGGACGTCCCCTTCCGCGCGAGGACGGACGGTGTCGTTCCACTCGACCAGGATCCGGCGTCGCTCCTCCGGAGACATCAAGGTCAGGTCGAGCACGCGCTGCTCGGGGTCGCGCACGCCCGCATCCAGCAACATGCGCAACTGTCCCAGCAGGCGCGAAGCGGTGTCCGGTTCGAACAGGTCGGTGCTCAGCTCCAGGTTCGCGACGAAGCCGTCCGCGGTGTCCGTGAGGATGAGCCGCAGATCAAACTTCGCCGTGTGGCTCTCCTGCTCCAGGACGCGCAGCCGGAGCCCCGGCATCGCGATCTCCGGCAGCGGATCCTCCTGGAGCACGAGCATGGCCTGGAAGAGCGGGCTTCGGCCCAGGTCGCGCTCGGGCTGGAGCGCCTTGACCAGTTCCTCGAAGGGCGCATCTTGATGGGCGAAGGCGCCCAGCACCGTCTCACGAGCCCGGGCAATCAGCTCCCGGAAGGACGGCGCCCCCGCGAGCGACACGCGGAGCACCAGCGTGTTGACGAAGCAGCCGATGAGCCCTTCCAGCTCGGTCCGGTCACGGCCGGCGACAGGAGTGCCCACGCACAGATCGTCCTGCCCACCCTGGCGGGACAGCAGCGCTGAGAAGCCCGCCAGCATCACCATGAAGGGAGTGGCACCCTCACGCTGGGCCAGGGCCTTCAGGCCGCGCGACAGCTCCGAGCCCAGGAGCAGGCTCCGGCTCGCGCCACGGCTGCCGCGAATGGCCGGGCGCGGATGATCCGTGGGCAGCTCCAGGACCCGGGGCGCGCCGTCCAACAGCGTCCGCCAGTAGGACAACTGAGAGTCCAGCGCCTCGCCGCGGAGCCAGTCCCGCTGCCACGCCGCGTAGTCCACGTACTGGAGTGGCAACTCCGTCAGCGGCGAAGCCTTGCCCTCGGAGAAGGCGCGGTAGAGCGCCGCCACCTCGCGCACCAGCACCCCCAGGGATGCGCCATCCGTCACCAGGTGGTGCAGCACGAGCAAGAGCACATGCTCCCGAGCCTCCAATTGGATCAGCGTGGCGCGCAGCGGAGGCCCCGAGCCGAGGTCGAAGGACCGCAGGGTCTCCTCCTCCGCCCTCTGGGAAAGCGCTTCCGCCCGAGCGGAGCCAGCCAGTCCCGTCAGGTCCACCCTCGCCAGCGAGAGCCGAGCGTCAGGGGCGATGCGCCACGAGGCAACGCCATCCTCGTCACGGAAGGTCGCCCGGAGTACAGCGTGTCGCCGGACCACCTCACGAAGGCATCGCTCCAACACCCGAGCGTCGAGCGAGCCTTCCACTCGGACGGCCACCGAGTCGTTGTACGCGGCGCCGCCCGGTTCAAGCTGTTCCAGGAACCAGAGCCGCTGCTGCGCGAAGGACAGGGGCAGCGCACCCTCATGGGGGCGAGGCACCAGCGGGGGCACACGCGACGTCACGCGAGGAAGCGAATCCAGACGCGCGGCCAGCGCTGCGGGCGTGGCGGACTCGAAGAGTTCGCGCAGGAGCAGCTCCACCCCGAACGACTCACGGATCCGGGACGCGGCGCGCGTGGCGAGCAGCGAGTGCCCACCCAGCGCGAAGAAGTCGTCCTCCACGCCCACCCGTTCCACACCCAGCAATGAGGCCCACAGCTCCGCGACGCGGCGTTCGGTCTCCGTCCGAGGCGCCACATATTCGCGGGCCACGTCACGGGCACCTTCCGGAGCAGGCAGCGCTTTGCGATCCACCTTCCCATTGGGCGTCAGCGGAAGCGCATCGAGCACCACCACCGCCGAGGGCACCAGGTGCTCGGGGAGCGACCGCCGTACGAAGGCCCGCAGCGCCTCCAGGGAGAGCGCCGCCTCCGGCCGGGGCACGACATACGCCACCAGCCGAGCACTTCCGGGCACATCCTCCCGAGCCACCACGACGGCCTGGGACACGCCGGGGTGACGGGCCAGCGCGGACTCGATCTCGCCGGGCTCCACGCGGAAGCCACGGACCTTGAGCTGCTGGTCCACGCGCCCCAGGAACTCCACCGTTCCATCCGCCCGCCACCGCGCGCGGTCACCGGTGCGGTACATCCGAGCACCGAGACGGCCGTCGAACGGATCCGGGATGAAGCGCTCGGCGGTCAGCTCCGGCCGAGCGTGATAGCCCCGCGCGACGCCCGCACCGCCGATGTACAGCTCGCCGGGCACGCCAATGGGCGAGGGCCGGAGCGCCGCGTCCACCACGTACAGCGAGGTGTTGGCGATGGGGGTGCCAATGGGAACCGCCCCCGGCGAACCGTCCACACGGTGCGTGGAGGACCAGATGGTGGTCTCCGTGGGGCCATACATGTTGATCAGCGCCCCGCCCACGGTGTCGCGCAGCCGTGCCGCCAGTTCGGGCGCAAGCGCCTCGCCGCCTACCAACAGCCGCTCCAGGCCCGCGAGCGCACCCGGAGCACCGGGCTCCAACAGCAGGGCCTGCGCGAGCGAAGGCGTGCACTGGAGATGGGTGACACCGTGCCGTTCGAGCTGCTCGGTCACCGTGCCGCCATCCCGAGCCTGGAGACGGAAGTCTCGCTCGCAGCGCTGCCGCACGGCATCCAGCGCGGGAAGGCTGGCGAGCACCGCATCCGTGTCCACGCCGAAGTCGACGAGGCACGCGACCTCGTCCACACCCAGCGATTCGATCCGAGCCACCTGCTCACGGCAGGTGCGCGGAGTACCGAAGAGCCCCGCGCCCTCGAAGAAGCGCCCGAAGGCGCGCTCCACGAGCGCGTCCAGGTCCTCCGGAGGAACAGAGGCCGGATCCAGGTCCACCCCGAGCGTGCGCCCCAGCCCTCGCATCAGATCCGCGGAGGTGCTCAGGTAGCGGCGCAGCGGCGCCTCCACCGTCTCGCGAACCTGTTCCAGGTCATGCCCCACGAACGTGTGGAGCATCAGCGTTACATGGCCCTCGCCCGGGTGGCCCGCCGCGCGCCAGGCCTCGCGATAGAGGTCGATGCGCTCCCGCAGTTCGTCCCACCGCTGCCCCAGCAGGTGCGTGAGCACGCCCGCGCCCAGCTGGCCCGCCTCGCGGAACGTGTCCGGATTGCCTGCGGCGGTGAGCCACACGGGCAGCTCGCGCTGCACGGGGCTCGGGCGGATGCGGATCTCCACAGGGGTGCCCGTGCCATTGGGCAGGCTCAGGGCCTCGCCGCGCCAGAGCCGCCGCACGGTGTCCAGGTCCTGCCGCGATTGCTCACGGCGATCCGCATAGCGCTCCGGCGCGAGGACGAAGTCATCCGCGTTCCAGCCCGGAGCCACGGAGATGCCCACGCGTCCCCTGGAGATGTTGTCGACGAGCGACCACTCCTCGGCGACGCGCACCGGATGGTGCAGGGGCAGGACGACGCTGCCGGCGCGGATGGCCACGCGCTCGGTGATCGCGGCGATGGCCGCGCCCGTCAGGGACGGGTTGGGGTACAGCCCCCCGAAGGAGTGGAAGTGTCGCTCCGGCGTCCACACCGCTTCGAATCCATGGCGGTCCGCGAAGCGCGCGGAGTCCAGCAGCAGCCGGTAGCGCTCCGAGCCCGGAGCGCCCTCGTCCGCGGCGAAATAGAAGAGGCTGAAGCCCAGGGGCTTGCTGCGCGATCGGGCTGCCCGGCGCGGTGCGGCGCCCAGGCTCCCCTGCTCTCCCTGCACGACGACCTTGAAGCCGCGCGCCAGCGTCCAGAGCAGCTCCAACACGGAGATGTCGAAGGACACGCTGGTCACCGCGAGCCAGGTGCCCGGCGTCGCGCCCACGCGCGAGTCCATGCCCGTGAAGAAGCTGGCCACGTTGCGGTGAGGCATCAGCACGCCCTTCGGCCTGCCGGTGGATCCAGAGGTGTAGAGGACGTAGGCGAGGTGGGCGGGTCCCACGCCAGAAGGAGGCGCCGCGTCCGCTTCCCCCGGAGCATCGAGCAGCACCACGGTCCGTCCGCCGAACGGGAGTGCACCCGCCAGATGCCCATGCGCGAGCACCACCGCGGCACCGGAGTCCTCCAGCATCAGGGCAAGCCGGGCCTCGGGGTACGAGGGATCCAGCGGCAGGTACGCCCCCCCGGCCTTGAGGATGCCCAGCAGGCCCACCACCAGGTCCGCCGAGCGGTCCGCGCAGAAGCCCACCACGCACTCCGGCCCCACGCCCTGTTCGCGCAGCCGCCACGCCACCGCGTTGGCGCGCCGGTCCAGCGTTCGGTACGTGAGCACCTCGTCACCGCAAACCACCGCGACCGCATCCGGAGTGCGCGCGGCCTGTGCTTCGATGAGCGAGTGGAGACACGCATCCGCGAAGTCCGTGCGCGTGTCGTTCCAGTCCACCAGCACCTGACGCCGCTCGGACTCCGGCAGCAACTCCAGCGTGGAGAGGCGCTGATCCGGATCGGCCGCGACAGCCTCCAGGAGCACGTGAAGCCGCGCCACCATTCGAGCAGCAGTGTCCGCATCGAACAGGTCCGTGGCGTATTCGAGCCACCCGTCCAGGCCCTCCGTCCCACGAGCAAGGGACAGGGTCAGGTCATAGGGCGTTGCACCCGGATCGATGTCCACACGTCGGGCATCCAGCCCGGGCAGCGCGAGTCCGGCACCGGGCTCCGGCTGGAGCACGAACAGCACCTGGAACAACGGGGCACGGGAGCGGTCCCGCGCGGGATGTACGGCGTCCACCAACCGCTCGAAGGGAACCTCACGGTGGGCGAACGCGTCGAGCGCCACCTCCCGGGTCCGTCCCAGCACGTCACGGAAGCGCGTGGCGCCGGAGAGCGAGGCGCGAAGGACGACGAGGTCGAGGAAGCAGCCAATCAATCCTTCCAGCCCGGCCCGCTCGCGCCCGTTGACTGGAGTTCCAACACAGAAGTCTTCCTGCCCCGAGTGACGCGCGAGCAGCACCTGGAAGGCCGCCAGCAGCGTCATGAACAGCGTGGCGCCTTCGCTCCGGCCCAGCACCTCCAGCCGGGCCGTGAGCGACTCCGGAAGGTGCATCGCCACGCGCCCCCCGCGATAGGACGGCGTGGGCGGACGAGGACGGTCCGTCGGAAGCACCAGCGCGACAGGGACGCCGGCCAGCCGCGCCTTCCACCCATCCAGTGAGGCGGCCAGCGCACTGGCCGTCTCACGCTCGCGTCGCCAGCGAGCGAAGTCGGGATACTGGAAGGCCAGGGGCGGCAGCGAGGTCCCGCCCCCGTAGAGCGCACTTAATTCCCGCGCCAGGATGCCGAACGAAGCTCCGTCGGAAGCGATGTGGTGCATCACCACGACGAGCAGGTGCTCGTGCGCATCCAACTGGATCAGCGTGGCCCGAAGCAGCGGTCCACGCACGAGGTCGAAGGGCGCACGCGCCTCCTCGCGAGCCAACTGGAGCGCCGCCGCCTCGCGTTCCATTGCCGGAAGTTCCCGCAGGTCCACCCGTCGGAACGAAGGAGCCTGAGCAGAAGCGGTCACCTGCCAGGGAGTGCCATCCTTCTCGCGGAACGTCGCCCGGAGGGCCGCGTGCCGAAGGACCAGCGCCGCGAAGGAGCGCTCCAACGCCGCGTCATCCAGTGCCCCCGTGAGCCGCACCGCCGCAGGGAGGTGATACGCGGGGCTCCCCCGCTCCAGCTGGTCGAAGAGCCACAACCGCTGCTGCGCGGATGAGAGCGGAGCGGGTGTGCCCTCTGCCGAGCGGATCAGCCCGGAGCCAGCGACCAAGCCACGCGCCGCGAAGACGGTGCGCGCGAGCTGCGCCACGGTGGGCCCCTGGAGCAGGACCTCCATGCGAAGGACAGTGCCCAGGGATTCGACGTCGTTTGAAAGCTCCACGGCGCCCAGCGAGTCCAGACCGAAGGACGTGATGGGCACGTCCAACGCCAGCGCGTCCGGACGCACTCGGAGCCGCGAAGCGATCCGCGCCAGGAGCCACGCCTCCAGTTCCTCCACCGTGACCGGATCCGCGACGACAGCAGGAGCAGCTCCCGCTTCAGGGGAAACCTCCGCGTCCGCCTCGCGCCAGGTGAGGAGCGACCGGGCCGTCCCCGCGAGCAGCTCCGCCCGGCAAGCGCGACGCTGGATCTTCCCGCTGGACGTCTTGGGCAACGCCCCCGACTCGATGAGGACGAGCGTGTGGAGTTGCACCTCATGCGCCTCGGAAAGCCCCCGGCGCACGGCGCCCACCACGTCTTCCGGAGTCCACGCCTTGCGCGGATCCACCTCGTACATCACCGCGAGACGTTCCTCGCCGCCCACCTCGATGGAGAACGCCGCGCCACAGCCAGGTCGCAGCGCGGAGTGGCTCCGTTCGAGCGTCAGCTCCAGATCCTGCGGGTGCAGGTTCCGACCGCGCAGGATGATCAGGTCCTTGCGCCGGCCCGCGACGAACAGTTCACCGTCCCGCATCAGGCCCAGATCGCCGGTGCGAAGGAACCGCGTCCCGCCGTCCGAATCCGCCAGCCGTGCGCCGAAGGCCGCCTCGCTCTCCTCGGGCCGCTCCCAGTAGCCCTGCGCCACGCTCGGGCCGGAGACCCAGATCTCCCCCACCTGCTCGGGAGGACACAGTCGCCGCGTCTCCGGATCCACCACGAGCAGCGTCTGATCCGGCAGCGTCCGGCCACATCCCACCAGCGGGCGAGCCCCGGGACCTTCCGTGGCCTCCACGGCTTCGTTGCGCTCCAGCGCCGCGGAGTCCCAGGTGCGCGTGAGGACGCCCTCCCCCTTGCGCCCGCCCGAGGCGATCAGCGTGCCCTCCGCGAGCCCGTAGCAGGGATAGAAGGCCTCGCGCTGGAAGCCCGAGGGCGCGAAGGCCTCCGCGAAGCGCGTCATGACCTCGGGACGGATGGGCTCCGCGCCGCAGAACGCCAGCTCCCAACGGCGCAGGTCCAGCCCCTTGCGCTCCGATGCCGGCACCTTGCGCACGCACAGATCGAACGCGAAACACGGGCCGCCACTGATGGTGCCGCCGAAGCGCGACAGCGACTCCAGCCAGAAGCGGGGACGGCGCAGGAACGCGAGCGGTGACAGCAGCGCCACGGGGAAGCCCGCGTACAGCGGCTGGAGGACGCCGCCGATGAGCCCCATGTCGTGGTACGGCGGCAGCCAGATGACGCCCACGCTGTCCGAGCGGACCTCGAAGGCGTGGGAGATCAGCCCCAGGTTGTGCAGCAGGTTGCCGTGGCTGAGCTGGACGCCCTTCGGATCACCGGTGGACCCGGACGTGTACTGGAGGAAGGCCAGCGTGTCCGACCTGGGGGCCGGACGCCGCCAGCCCGACTCGGTCCCCTCGGGCAGCGCATCGGTGGCCACCCAGCGAAGGGCCGCCAGTTCGGGTGCGCCCTCGAAGAGCCCCTCGCCCATCTCCTGGATGAACGAGGTGGTGAGCACGACGCTCGCGCGGGCATCGCGGATGATGGCGCGCAGCCGGGGCAGGGTCCGGTCCAGACGTGTGGGGTCCGGGGGATAGGCAGGCACGGCGACCAGCCCGGCGTACAGGCAGCCAAAGAAGCCCGCGACGTACTCCAGGCCCGGCGGGTAGAGGAGCACCGCCCGCTCGCCTGCTTTGGCCAGCGACTGGAGCGCGGCGCCGATGCGCCGGGCCCGCAGGTCCAACCCGGCATGGCTCAGGACCTCATCGTCCCCGCCATCCTCCAGGAAGGTGTAGAGGGGCCGTTCCCCGAGGGCGTGAGCCCGGGTTTCGAGCAGTTCCAAGAGGGTGGCTGCCGGGGAGGTTCGCGCGGAGAGGAGTGCCATGGTGCGAGGCTGGGGAAGAGGCCTGGATCCCTTCGCTGGAGAGCGGCGCGCAGCATAAGCTAAGGGCGCTCGGAAGCCGGTTCTCGTACTGGCGGAAGGAACCTTCGGCGTGAACCTGCTCGTCCTGTTGCTGCGCAGGTCCCGTTGGGCCGTGGCGTTGGCGGTGCTCTTCGGGCTCTTGACAGGGGCCGCGAGCGCCGGCCTCATCGCGCACATCAACGCGGTCCTCACCAGCGGAGGCACGCTCGCGGACCGCAGTACGGTCCTCGGCTTCGCCGCGTTGGGGGGGCTGATGCTGGGCTCACGCATCGGCTCGCAGCTGATCCTCACGCGGCTCCAGACCAGCACCACGTTCGCGCTGCGGGATCAGCTCAGCCAGCGCATCCTCGCGACACCGTTGCGCCAGTTGGAGGAGTTGGGCCACCACCGGTTGCTGGCGACGCTGGTCGACGACGTCCAGGCCGTCACCCAGGGCCTGCTGTGCATTCCGCCACTGCTGATCCACGGCGGCATCATCGTGGGGTGTATGACGTACCTCGCCGTCATGTCGCGGATGGTGTTCGCGGCACTGCTCGTGTTCACGCTGCTGGGAGTCGCCAGCTACCTGCTGCCCATGCGCCACATCATGGGGCTCTTGCGAGACTCAAGGCAGACGAATGACCGCTTCTTCCGAGACCTGCGCTCGCTCACTCAGGGACTGAAGGAGCTGAAGCTGCACGGAGGCCGGCGCACCGCCTTCCTCGCGCAGGAGCTGTTCCCGACCGCGGAGACGCTGAAGCAGCTCCAGATGAAGGTCTCCACCCTCCACACCTTCACGACCAGTTGGAGCATGAGCCTGTTCTTCTTCTTCATCGGGCTGCTGCTCTTCGTGCTGCCGGGGATCACCCCGGTGTCCGCCTCAACGCTCGTGGGCTACACGCTCGCGGTGCTCTACCTCCAGCAGCCGCTGGAGTCGTCCATGACGATGCTCCCCATGCTGGGAGCAGGGACGGTGTCGCTGCGTCACATCGACACGCTGGCGCTGGCCTCCGCGAGCCCCTCGCTCCCTGGCGGCACCGGGGAGCCCCCTGCCCCGCCGTCCCGCATCGACCTGGTGGGCGTCACGCACGCGTACCGCCGCGAGGGAGAGGACACGCCCTTCACGTTGGGCCCCATCGACCTGACGTTGCGGCCGGGGGAGATCCTGTTCGTGGTGGGTGGAAATGGCAGTGGCAAGACGACGCTGGCCAAGCTCATCACCGGCCTCTACACGCCGGAGTCCGGGGAGATCCGCGTCGACGGGAGGCCGGTGACGGACAACGGACGAGAGCCCTACCGCCAGTTGTTCGCGACGGTGTTCTCCGACTTCCACCTGTTCGACTCGCTGCTCGGGCTGGCCGAGGGCGACAAGGCGGACAAGGCCCGTGAGTACCTGACGAGGCTCCAGTTGGAGCACAAGGTGAGGATCAGCGCGCAGGGAGCGCTCTCCACCACCGAGCTGTCCTCGGGCCAGCGCAAGCGGCTGGCGCTGCTGACGGCGTACCTGGAGGACCGCCCCGTGTACCTCTTCGACGAGTGGGCGGCGGATCAGGACCCCTTGTTCAAGGAGATCTTCTACCGGGAGTTGCTCCCAGACCTGAAGGCCGCGGGGAAGGCCGTGGTGGTCATCAGCCACGACAACCGGTACTTCGACGTGGCGGACCGGCGGGTGCGGCTGGAGTCCGGCGCCATCGTCGCGGAGGAGTCCGAAGCCGACCGGACGCTCAGTCCTCGAGTTGTTCCGGCGTGACGCCGGCCGCTTCAAGGTCCAGATCCTCCAGCGGGATGCGCTGGATGTGATCGCGGGGCTCCTTGACGTTGTCTTTGTACTTGTGCGAGCCGCTCTCGTACGTGACCCAGAGTTCACCGTCGATGATGTTCACGCCCTGGGCGTAGGGGTCGATCTGCCCGTTGCCGATGTCCACCCGGTCATCGATGTCCGCCGAGAAGGTGTCCTCGGTGGACTCCATCGGCTGGTAGACCAGCTTCTTGTCCCCCGTGGTGAAGATCAGCGCGCCATCGACCACCGTCATGCCCTGGGCACGGTCCGGCGCCCGGATGGGGCCTTCGCGCGAGTCTTGGATGAGCGCGCCGGTCTCCTCGTCGATCTTGAACCGCCAGACGGCGCCCGCCTTGCCATCGCCGTCGGGGCTGTAGCCACCGATGTACGCGTAGCCGTCATGAATGGTCATGTAGCTTCCGGCGGACACGAGGTCGACGTCGCTGTTCGGATCATCCACGACGCCGCGCTCCGGGACGTCCATCACCTGGGAGGCGACGGCCGGAGTTCCCTCCCTGGCCGCCCGCTCCAGCTCTTCGCGCGTGTAGACGAAGATGTGGTCCGTGTCGGAGACGTAGACGAACTCACCGTCCGTCGCGACACCGCCACCGTGCGTGGGCGCGGGGCCACCGGGGCTGGAGCCTCCAAGTTTGACCTGGAGCGTCTCCGCGCCCGAGTCCTTGTCCTGCACCGAGATCATCACTTCGTGATCGTCGTTGTAGTAGCTCGTGAGCACTTCGCCGCGCGTGGCGTCATAGCCCTGGCCCTGGGGCGTCCAGTTGTCGTCCAGGTGCACCAGCTCCGGACCGACCGCCTCCGCGCGGGCCGCACCTCGCGTCGCGGTCTCCGCGAGCGCGGGAACCGAGGCCGATGACGAACTCCCCACACCACTGAGGTTCACGAGGGGCGGTCGCACCGCTTCGAGGGTGTCCTTCGAAAAGGGCGCGGCGGGAGTCGCCGGAGGCGGTGGAGCCGCCGGGGGCTTCGTGACCGCCGCCTGGACCGTGGTGACGACGCGGCGAAGAAGAGAGCTGATCATGGGCCTGCCTCCGTCTGAACGCCCCCAGTCTACGCCCGGGAGATCTAGAAAAAACTAAAGGCCCTGGAGTCACCGGCTTGCACCGGAAACTCCAGGGCCTTCATTTTGGTCGGGGCGACAGGATTTGAACCTGCGACCACTTGCACCCCAAGCAAGTGCGCTACCAGGCTGCGCTACGCCCCGAAAACCGCCGTCGCGAAACGGTGCGCCCTTATGCCCTCGCCGCTCTCCTGGGTCAAGCGCGAGGTGAAGGGCTCCGTGGGAAAACTTACTCGTCGCCTTCTTCCATTCCCTCGTCGAAGTCCTCGCCCCGGGCTTCCGCCGCGTCCGCAGCGGCTTCTTCCTGGGCGTCGATCTCCGCGTGGTTCTCCGGAGGGGCCTCGCCGTTCAACGCGCTCTTGAGCACCTGGCTCGGACGGAAGGTCAGCACCCGACGCGCGCTGATTTCAATCTCCTTGCCCGTCTGCGGATTGCGCCCCACGCGCGCCTTCTTCTGGCGCACCTGGAAGTTTCCGAACCCGGAGATCTTGATCTTGTCCCCGCGCTCCAGCGTCTCCTTCACGGTGTCGAACACGAGCTCGACGATCTCGCCGCCCCCAGCCGCTGGTTCACCTCGGTGATGATGCGCTGGTGCGCCGTCGTGACCTCCGCGTCGGTCAGCGTCCTCTCGGCCGAGCGATACCTCAGGGCGTACGCCAGGTTCTTCTTCCCCTCGGGGATGGGCTTGCCCGTGTACACGTCGAACACCAACGCGTCCTCCACCAGCGGCGCGCCCACCTCCAGGATGACCTGGCGGACCTCCTCGTTGCGCAGCTCCATTGGCACCACCACCGCCAGGTCGCGCAACACCGCCGGGTACTTCGGCAGCCCCGCCGCCTGCGGCACAAGCCGCGCCGCCGCGTACAGCGGCTCCGTGTCCAGCTCGAACACGAACACGCCCTCCGGCAGCCCCAGCGTCTTCGTCACTCGGGGATGCAGCTCGCCCACGTGACCCAATACCGTCCCGTCCGCCAGCGCCACCTGCGCGCTGCTGCGCGGGTGGTACGCCGGAGGCTCGGCCGGCGCGAACGTCGCGCCCTCCACATGCAACGCGTGGAGCAGCGCTTCCACCGCGCCCTTCGCGTCGTAGAAGTCCACGCGCGCGTCCTTCTGCGTCCAGCTCCGGCCTCCGCGGACGCCCCACACCAGGCCCGCCACGCGCGGCACCTCGCGTGACGCGGGCTTCATCCCCTGCCCGCCCTGCGCGTCCCGGAAGTACGCCCGGCCCGTCTCGTAGAGGCCCACCGTCTCCACCTGGTGGCGCACGCTGCGCGACAGGTTCTCCAACAGGCCCGGCAACAGGCTGGTGCGCATCACCGACTGCTCGACGCTCAGCGGGTTCATCAGCGCGATGGGCGCTTCCTTCCCGCCCAGCACCTCCAGCGATTTCGGCGCCACGAACGAGTAGTTCACCACCTCGTTGAGCCCCACCCCGCCCAGCGAGTGGCGCAGCCGGCGCTCGGCCTCCATCTGCGGGGGCTCCGGCGCCAGCGTGTCCAGGCCGCGCGGCAGCCGGGCCGGGATGTTGTCGTAGCCGAAGACGCGGGCGACCTCCTCCATCAGGTCCTCCTCGCGCTCCACGTCCACGCGCGCCCGGGGCACCTCGAACGTCGTCTGCCCCGCGCCGTCCTCCACGTTCTTGAACCCCAGCGCCCCGAGGATCCGCCGGCACTCCGCCTCCGGCACCACCACCCCGAGCACCTTCTCCACCCGCCCGTAGCGCAGCGTCACCCGACGCGGCGGCTTCGGAGCAGGCTGCACGTCCACCCGGCCCGGCGCCACCGTGCCGCCCGACAGCTCCGCGATGAGCTGCGCGGCCCGGTCCAACGCAGGCAGCACCGCGTCCAGGTCCGCCCCACGCTCGAAGCGGTGCGACGCCTCCGTGTGCAGCGCGTACCGCTTCGCGGAACGACGCACGCCGGAGCCCACGAAGTGCGCGGACTCAATGACGATGCGCTTCGTGCCTTGCGTCACCTCGCTGTCCCCGCCGCCCATCACGCCCGCCAGCGCCTGCGTGCGGTCCCGGTCCGCGATGACCAGGTCGTCCGCGTCCAGCGTGCGCTCCTTGTCATCCAGCGTGCGCAGCTTCTCGCCCGCCTTCGCCGTGCGCACGACGATCTCCTGGCCCGCCACCTTCTCCAGGTCGAACGCGTGCAGCGGCTGCCCGTACTCCAGGAGCACGAAGTTGGTGACGTCCACCACATTGTTGATGGCGCGCACGCCGCACGCCTTCAGCCGGTCCTGCATCCACTGCGGCGACGGCTGGACGGTGACGTTCTCCACCACGCGCGCCGCGTAGCGAGGACACCGGTCCGCCGCTTCGATGCGCACCTTCACCAGCTCCGCCACCGGCTTGCCGGACTCCGCAGGCTTCGGCTCGGGCACCTTGAGCGCCGCGCCCGTCACCACGCCCACCTCGCGCGCCACGCCCAGGTGGGAGAGCGCGTCCGGCCGGTTCGGCGTGACGTTCACCTCCAGCACCGAGTCATCCAGCCCCAGCGCCTCCGCGATGGGCACGCCCAGCTTCGTGTCCGCGGGAAGGATGAGCAGGCCCGCCGAGTCCTCGGTGATGCCCAGCTCCTTCGCGGAGCAGAGCATGCCGAAGCTGTCCACGCCCCGGAGCGCGGCCTGCTTGATCTCCATGCCGTTGGGCAGCTTCGCGCCCACCGTGGCCAGCGGCACCTTGTCGCCGACCTTGAAGTTCTTCGCGCCGCACACCACCTGGAACAGCGCCGACCCGCCGATGTCCACCTGCGTGACGGACAGCTTGTCCGCGTTGGGGTGCTGCACCGACTCGCGGATCTGCGCCACCACCACGCCGCGCAGGCCCTCGCCGGGGCGCTCCACGCCTTCGATCTCCAGCCCCGCCGCGGTCAGCTTGCGCGCCAGCTCGTCCACCGACGGCGGCAGCGCGACGTAATCACCCAGCCACTTCACCGAAATCTTCACAGGTCCACCCTCTTGCCCATCCGGCTGGAATCAGAACTGCGCGAGGAAGCGTGCGTCGTTCTCGAACATCATCCGCAGGTCGTCGATGCCGTAGCGCAGCATGGCCAGGCGCTCCACGCCCATGCCGAACGCGTAGCCCGTCACCTCCTTCGGGTCGTAGCCCGCCGCGGTGAAGACGTTCGGGTGCACCATGCCGCTGCCCAGCACCTCCAGCCACCCCGTCTGCTTGCAGACGCGGCAGCCCTTGCCACCACACGACGCGCAGGTGACGTCCACCTCCGCCGACGGCTCGGTGAAGGGGAAGAACGACGGACGGAAGCGCGTGCGCGTGTCCGAACCGAAGAAGGCCCGCACGAACGCGTCCAGCGTCCCCTTCAGCTCCGCGAAGCTCACGTCCTTGTCCACCAGCAGGCCCTCCACCTGATGGAACATCGGCGTGTGCGTGATGTCCGAATCGCGCCGGTACACCCGGCCCGGCATCACCGCGCGGATGGGCGGCTTGCGCGCCAGCATGTGCCGCACCTGCACCGGCGACGTGTGCGTGCGCAACAGCGAAGGGCTGTCCGCCTTCTTCGCGTGGCCCAGCGTGGGCTCGTCCACGTAGAACGTGTCCTGCATGTCCCGCGCGGGGTGGTCCTTGGGCAGGTTCAGCGCCTCGAAGTTGAAGTAGTCGAG